>CALGBY010000016.1 GCA_937886445.1 uncultured Clostridia bacterium
TCGTGTTATACTGCTGACAGTCCAGCGCGTACCGGCTGATCAGCAGCGCCTTGTTGTTCGCGGCGTCATAATCCAGCACCAGCCATTCGATGGGCGTGCTGTCATTTCCCGCCTTCGTTTGCGGATAAGTGCCGAAGGTGACATAGCTGCCCGTACTTTTTAAAGCCGCTCGCTTTGCTTCCCGTTCGGCGGCGGCAGCGGCTGCTTCCTGCTCTTCCACATAGGCGGCGTAGTCAAATTCCTCGCAGTGGGTGCCCACAGGATAGTTCAGCACCGCGGTGCAGGCTTCGCTATCGTATACAAAAGTAAAGGTCTTCCCCTGCTTTGCAAGGGTGAAGGTGACCGCGCTGCCCTCTACGGAATAATCCGCCAGCTCGCAGCCAAAGGTCAGCAGGTATTCGCTGAAAGCGGAATAATCCTGCTCCGAAATATCCTTATAGTTCAAGATGCGGCTGCCGTCCGGCAGGGTCTCATCGGTCTCACTTGGGATCCTGAGCGCCTTCCCCAGGTTGGGCATCTCCACTCCAAACACATCCCTCAACTCGGGCAGCAGCCCGTCCGCCAGCGCGGGCTGCGCAAGCAGGCACAGGCACAGCACAAGCAAAAACACGCGTGTCCATCTGTTTTTCACCTTTTCTCACCTCATCACGATTATTCCGGTTTTTCCTTGCGGAAAAAGCCCGTACGCCCCGTGGCGGCGCGTTTTATGGCACACCATCCGCGGGTGCGAAGCCCTTTTCCTCTTCCTTACCGTACTATTTTATATCCCGTTTACTCACTTTGTCAACAAAAAACACGCGAAAAGCCGCCACACGCGGCATAGCTCCCTTCCGCAAAATTATGCTGTACAGAACACCGGCGCGCGCGGTATAATAGGGGCACAAAAAGATTACGCGGAGCAATGCTCCTGAAAGCGGGGAAAACGAGCCGTGATCAAGGAAATAAGAGGGAACAGCATCCGCCTGACGGACGGAGAACTGAAGGTGCGCGAAAACGACAACCGCGAATACCTGATGAGGCTGAAAAACGAATATCTGCTACGCAATTTTCAGCTGGAAGCGGGGCGCTACGCCGGCAGAGGCAAGGACGCGCAGAGCTTCGGCGGCTGGGAGGACCCCACCTGCCAGCTGCGCGGGCATTTTCTGGGGCACTGGCTTTCGGGCGCGGCGCTGCGCTATGAGGAAACGGGCGACGCGGAGCTGAAGGCCAAGGCGGAGGCGATCCTCCGCGAGCTGGCCGCGTGCCAGAAGGATAACGGCGGCCGCTGGGCCGGGCCCATCCCCGAAAAATATTTTACCTGGCTGGGCACGGGCAAGCCGGTATGGGCGCCGCAGTACACCGTGCACAAGCTGATGATGGGCCTTGTGGACGCGTACCTGCTGATGGGCTGCGAAACGGCCCTTGATATCGCCCAGGGGATGGCGGACTGGTTTTACGACTGGAGCGGCCGCTACACGCGGGAGCAGTTTGACGATATACTGGATACCGAGACCGGCGGCATGCTGGAGATCTGGGCGGAGCTGTACGCGATCACCGGCAAGCCTATGTACAGGCAGCTGATGGACCGCTATTACCGCTCCCGCCTGTTTGACCCGCTGCTTGAAGGCCGGGATATGCTTACCAACATGCATGCCAACACCACCATCCCGGAGGTGCTGGGCTGCGCCCGCGCGTGGGAAGTGACGGGCGAGCAAAGGTGGATGGACATCGTGAAGGCGTACTGGCGGTGCGCCGTAACGGAGCGCGGCAGCTTTGTGACCGGCGGACAGACGCAGGGCGAGATATGGACGCCCAAAATGAAGCTGAAGGCGCGACTGGGCGATAAAAACCAGGAGCACTGCACGGTGTACAATATGATAAGGCTGGCGGAATTCCTCTTCCGTCACACGGGAGACCCCGCCTATATGCACTACATTGAATACAACGAGCGCAACGGCATCATGGCGCAAACCTACTGGCACGGCGACGCGGAGGAGGGTAAGCCCGGCTTTGGCCTGCTCACCTATTTCCTGCCCATGAAGGCGGGCAGCAAAAAGGACTGGGCCGGGGAGACCGACAGCTTTTTCTGCTGCCACGGCACCATGGTGCAGGCCAACGCCGCGTGGAACCGCCGCGCCTGCTACGCGGACGGGGACAGGCTGTATGTAACGGCGTACCGCGGCTTCAGGGCCCGGGCGGAGCTGCAAAGCGGCAGCATAACCCTGTCCCTGCACAAAGACACCATGAACGGCACGGAGATGACCTGCTCCGAAAACAGCATGCCGCAGCGCCTTACGGGGATCGCCTCCGTATATGACAACCGGCCCGGCTTTGACAAATATGTGCTGCGCGTGGAGGCCGGAAAGGACACCCCGTTCACCCTGCTGCTGCGCGTGCCGGACTGGATCACCGGCAGCGCCCGCTTCTTTGTCAACGGGGAGGAGCTGCCGGCTTCCGCCGATACCGCCCGTTTTTACGAGATCACAAGGGTGTGGCACAGCGGCGATACCGTGTATGTGATCCTGCCCATCGGCGTGACCGCCGTTCCCCTGCCCGATGACGAAAGCACCGTGGCTTTCCGCTTCGGCCCGGACGCGCTGGCCGCGATCACAAAGCAGGAAAGGATCCTCTTTACCGAAAGCGATGACCCCGCGAAGGAGCTTTCGCCCGATACCGAACGCCAGTGGGGCGAATGGCGCACCTTCCTGCGCACCGAAAACCAGGATCCCGGTCTGTCCTTTATGCCGCTCAACCGCGTGGGCTATCTGCCCTACCAGCTGTATTTCAGGATCAAAAGGAAGGATAAAAACACATGACTGCAAGAGAGATCGGCATCCCCTTTTGGGGAACGCCCGGAAAATTCAACGCGATCACCGATGTAAAGGGTGTGGAGGTGGGCTTTTGCACCGTGATAGAGGGCGAGCCCTCCCCCGATAACCGCACGGAGGACTGCTTTGCCCGCACCGGCGTTACCGCCATATTGCCCCGCGGCAAACAGCGCAGCGCCGTTTTTGCCGGCCGGGCGGATCTGAACGGCAACGGCGAGCTGACCGGCACCCACTGGATAGACGATTCCGGCTTTCTGCACGGGCCCATCATGATCACCAACACCAACAGCGTGGGCGTGGTGCGCGATGCCGTTACCAAATGGATGCTGAAAAACCGGTATTACTACCCCGCGTACGCAAACGGGAAGGAGCAGCCCGGCGTGGCCTATTTTTACCCCGCCGTGGGCGAGACCTTTGACGGCACGCTGAACAATGTGAACGGTCAGCGCGTAACAGAGGAGCACGCGCTCAGGGCGCTGGAGACCGCCGCAGGCGGCCCCGTGCAGCAGGGCAATGTGGGCGGCGGCACCGGCATGTGCTGCCTGGGCTTCAAGGGCGGCACAGGCACCTCCTCCCGCGTGGTGACGGCCGCCTTCGGCGGGCAGTACACCGTGGCGGCGCTGGTGCAAACCAATTTCGGCACGAGAAACGAGCTGACCATCCGCGGCATCCCGGTGGGCAGGATGATAAAGGGCTGTGAGAACAGCTATCCCTGCCCCGTGCCCAAGGAGGGCACAGGCTCCATCATCGTTGTGCTGGCAACGGACGCGCCGCTGCTGCCCTGGCAGCTGGACAAGCTGGCGCGCAGGGCGACGATCGGCATCGCGAAGGTGGGCGGCGGCAATCATTCCGGCTCCGGCGATATCTTCATCGCCTTTTCCACCGCCAATGAAAACGCCTATTGCTACACCAAAACGCAGGTGGAGCTGCTGTCGGATCAAGAGATGGACTGCCTGTTCCCCGCGGCGGCGGAGGCCGTGGAGGAAAGCATCCTGAACGCCATGCTCTCGGCCGAGACCATGGTAGGGCGCAACATGAACACCGTGCAGGCCCTGCCGCACGATCAGTTGAAGGAGATCCTCACCCGCTATCAGGATCTGCTGGACCAATACCGCTGAACGCGGATCCCCGCGGGGAACGCGCAAAATAACAGAAGTATGGAGAAATAAAAATGAGCTATACCGACAGACGCGAAAAACTGTTTGAAAGCATGGAGGAAAACGCCGCGCTGATCCTCTATTCCGGCAATTCCTTTCCGGTGAGTGCCGATGAATACACCCCGTTTGAGGCGAACCGCCACTTTTTCTACCTGACGGGCATCCGCCGTGAAAACATGGTGCTGGTGATGACAAAGCACGCGGGCAAGCGCGCCTGTGCCCTCTATATCGAAAAGACCGATCCCTTCACCGAGCGCTGGACCGGCAAAATGATGACACCGGAGGAGGCCAAGGCCGTTTCCGGCATTGAGGACATCCGCTACACCGCTGCCTTTGAGCGGGATATCAACACGCTCTTTTCCGCTCTGGGCCTGAAGTATGCTTACTTTGACCTGTACCGCAACCGCGCCGCGGATGAGGATTCCTTCAACATCCTGCGGGCAAAGGAATTCAGCGCGAAATATCCGGGCGCTTCGCTGCTCAACCTGTGGCCGCTCGTCACCCGGCTGCGCACCGAAAAGGACGGGGACGAGATCGAAAAGATCCGGAAGGCCATCCGCTGCACCGATGAGGGGCTGAACAATGTGCTCAGCCGCCTTGCCCCCGGCCGGTATGAATATCAGGCGCAGGCCGATTTTGAGTACACCCTGCACATGCTGGGGGCCGACGGCACCTCCTTTGCCACCATTGCCGGCAGCGGCAAAAACGGCACCATGATGCACTACGAGACCAACCGCGACCTGTGCGGGGACGGCACGCTGCTGCTATTGGACCTGGGCTGCAAGTGGGAGGGCTACTGCTCCGATATCACCCGCACCTACCCCGTGAACGGCAAATACACCGAGCGCCAGCGCGCGGTGTACGATATCGTGCTTGAGGCCAACCGGGAAGTCAAAAAGGCCGCCCGCCCCGGCGTGACACTGGCGGAACTGAACGATGTGTGCAAAAAGGTGCTGGCCGCGGGCTGCATACGCCTTGGCCTGATCAGGGATGAAAGCGAGATCGGCAAATACTATATGCACAGCGTTTCCCATCATCTGGGCATCGATGTGCATGATGTATCCTTCCGCGGCGAGGCGCTCACCCCCGGCTGCGTGATCACCGACGAGCCCGGATTGTACATTGACGAATGGGAGACCGGCATCCGCATCGAGGACGACCTGCTGATCACGGAAACCGGCTGCGAATGCCTGTCCGAGCAGATCATCCGGGACGCCGGAGAGATCGAAAAATACATGAAAGAACACAAAAAGGCGGAATAAGCCTGCCGACCGGTCACTGCACACGCAGGGGCTGTGAAAAGTTCCCGAAGTGATATCGATAATGATGCCGAAAACAGGAGGATCTGCAGCCCCTTTACGGGTCTCAGATCCTCCTGTTCGGCAGTCTGGCAGCTCATATTATGCTGACAGTTTATGACCGGGCTGTGAAAGAACACTTCTCATGTTCTATCACAGCCCTTATTCACATAGGCGGAATATCCGGTCTCTCCCACTTTCCCTGTCACAGCGCACGGATCTTTTCCAGCAGATCCGGTATGTCCTTCTTCAGCGTACTGTAAACGATGCTCAAATCAACATGGCCGTAATCATGCACGATCCTGTTTCTCAAACCATACAGCGCGCGCCACGGGATCGACGCGTGTTCCTTCCTGTACACGTCCGTCAGGCTTCCGGCATTCTCCGATATCTGGATCATTCTGAAGGCAATACCGCGCAAATGAGTTAGTACGATGGCTAATGAATTTTTCAACAGATTCGCTTGCAGAAATTGAAGGTTTACTGGTGGTAAATCGAAATTTCTGCAAGATGAAGATGTTGGAAAAGGCAACGCTCAGCGTGCTGGCGAATTGTGCGGGATTGCCTTTACAACATGGAATCAAGAAGGAGTTCATTGCTGCCAAGCTCCTCCCGGCTCACATCCTTCATATGCTTCCCGATAAATTCCGCGTCCCTGATGATTTTCTGCAGATAGTAACTGTCATCCTTCACATTATCCATAAATTTTTATTCCATACTTCAGTATTTCACCGATCAACTCCGGGTTATCCTTCAATTGACCCAAATCCAGTACATCCATCCTCTTTTTCAAAGCCGATCTCAGTTCCTCCGCAAGGCCGAAAAATTTCAGACCGTCCGCGTCTGCAGAAAGCAGCAGATCCACATCGCTGGATGGCTTCGCGGTCCCCTTTGCGTAGGAACCGAACAAATAGCAGAAACGAACATCATATCCTGCAAAAACTGCTGTGCATTTTTCAACAATATCCTTCAGAGACAGGATCCCATGTTCCTCATCGATCGGATCAATTTCCAACAGAAGGCTTACCAGATACCGATACTTGAAGGTATCTCTTTTGCTTTCATCGTTTTCATAGGATTTATAGGAACGAAGAGAAATCCCCGTCAAGGCCGCCGCCTGCTTCTGCGTAAGCCTTTTATCCGTCCTTACTTGCTTCAGGTCCATCTCATATGCACCTCCCGCAAATATTATAGTGCAATTATTGCATTTCTGTCAACACGTGCAAGGGCAAATATTGCACTTTTTACAGTCGTTGAAGATGCAAATCGTGCCTTTGCAGGACAAACGGAGTGCAGAAACAGACATATTGTCCGCCCTCCGGCAGCAACACCAATGTCTGTTTGAAAATGGACCGGGGTCATTTTCAAACAGCCCGATCATTTTTCCGCCTGTCAGCGTTCCCGCCTCTCATCGGCATACTCATGGTAAAGGATATCCTTCAGTACCAGCATGGCATCCCGCTCGCTGAAGCCGTATTCCTCCGCCAGCTCGTTCAGCAAAGCCCGCACGCGCCGCGCCCAGAAGGGAATATCCACCTTATTCCGGTAATCCGCCAGCACAGGATACTTCGCGCTCCACGCCTTCGTCCAGTCTGTTTTGCTTTCATTTTCCCCGGTGGTGTTTTGAAGGATCTGTTCAATGCTTTCCATCCCCGTCCTCCTTCGTTCCCGGCCGTCCGGCTGTTTCCGCACTTTCCTATGTCCATCTCCGTCTTACATTCTGTTCATCCGCATATCGTATCCGCTATTTCTTTCGGCCGGGCAAATCAAAAGATCGTATACGGCCTTTTTCAAACAGATACAGTTGCCTCATCCGGATCGCATTATTTATGCCGCGCGCATCCCGGTACAGCGGCAGGTATACATTTATTTTATATCGGATATTCAGCATTATCAACACAAAATACTCCGTATCACGCGATTTACAGCACGCTTTTTGCGCGAAACCGATCAATCATTTATCGCCGCAATATTGACAAAGCACACCGTGATAGTGTAAACTGTTTATCGGATCCCCGCAGGGATCGGAAGGAGTGTGTTCGCCTCGTGGAGGGCGATCATGGCAGTTGTGCCATAGATTATCATTTACGCAGAACGATTCGGCATGTCCGGGCATAAACAGCGCCGGATATGCTTTTTTTGCGTTTTTTGCCAGACTTATGGTGTGCCCTCCGGAAGAGGCACCGACGGGCTGTCTGAAAACAGGCCGACACGATCTTCAAACTTATGGCCCGCCCTCCGGAAGGGCACCGATGGGCTGCTTGAAAATGAGCCGAGACCATTTCCAAACTTATGGCCCGCCCTCCGGAAGGGCATCGATGGGCTGTCTGAAAATGATCCGTATACATTTTCAAACTTTGATTACTGGTACCGCGTAAAGCGGTACATCGGAGGATAAAGAAAAACCCCATGACCGGAAAAATCATTCTCATTTTGGTACTGCTTCTCCTGAGCGCCTTTTTTTCCGCTACCGAAACGGCCTTTTCATCCCTGAACAGGACAAGGCTGAAAAGCCTGGCCGAGCACGGCAACAAAAAGGCCGAAAGGGCGCTGGCCCTTTCCGAACGCTATGACAGCCTGCTTTCCACCATTCTGGTGGGAAACAACATCGTAAACATCGCGATGGCCTCCGTGGGCACGCTGCTGTTTACCGATCTGCTGAAAAACAGCGATACCGGCGCCACGATATCCACCGTGGTCATCACCGTTATTGTGCTGATCTTCGGCGAGGTCACACCCAAATCCCTCGCCAAGGAAGCGCCCGAGGCCTTCGCGATGAAGGTCACCCCCGCGATCAGCCTGCTGGTAAAGCTGCTTACCCCCGTATCCTGGCTGTTTTCCAAATGGAAGCAGCTGCTGGGCCGCTTCTTCAAGCCCGATGACGACCGCCGTCTCACCCAGGATGAGCTGATCACCATGGTGGAGGAAGCGGAGCAGGAAGGCGGGCTGGATAAGGAGGAAAGCGAGCTGGTGCGCAGCGCCATCGAATTCCGCGAGCAGGATGTGGAGGACATCCTCACCCCGCGCGTGCATATCGACGCGCTGGCGCTGGATGCCGACAAGGACACCGTGGAGGATACCTTCATCAAGACCGGCTATTCCAGGCTGCCCGTATACGAAGAAACGCTGGACAACATCGTGGGCGTGGTGCATCAGAAGGATTTTTACCGTGCGCTGCGTTCCGGTATCCCCTTCTCCCTTGCCGCCATTATGAAGCCCCCGGTCTATGTGCCCGAGGCCACCGGCATTGATGATCTGCTCCGCCAGATGCAGAAGGAAAAGATGCAGATGGCCGTGGTGACCGATGAATACGGCGGCACCGCCGGCATCGTGACCATGGAAGACATTCTGGAGGAGCTGGTGGGCGAGATCTGGGATGAGCATGACGAGGTGGAGGAAAACTTCCGCCGCGTGAGCGATACCGAATGGCAGATCAAGGGAGACGCCGAGGCGGAGGAATTCGCCTCCCGCTTTGACCTTGAGATCGAGACCGAGGCTGCCACCGTGGGCGGCTGGGTGATGGAGCACGAGGAGCGTGTGCCCGACCGGGGAGACAGCTTTGTGTTCGGCGCCTACCGTGTAACCGTGCTGGACGCCGATGAGCGCCATGTGCTGCTGGTAGGGCTGAAAAAAGAAGCCGCGGAGCAGGAGACCGGAGAAAAGGAAAGCTGATAAAAGCGAACACACCTTCTGTCAAGTAACAAAAGTATTAAATATCGCGGCTCTCATTTTTTCCACAGGATAAAAATGGCAAAATGCATAAAACTTCTGTTTATGCATTTTACGGAAACACAAATCCCCCGAAAATGCCTTTTTTCGGGGGATTTTTTCTTCTTTTTCTCCCCTGTGCAAAAATGGAGTGAATAACCACTATTTCCACAGTATCCACAGAGTTATCCACAGAAGAACAGGGCTGAAGCCTTGAAATACAGCGGTTTTCCGCCCTTCCCTGTGGATAACTTTGCCCGTTTTAAAAGTTATCCACAGGCTTCGAAGGCAGGTTGTCCACAGCCCGCGGGATTTCAGAGGATTTAATCTTTGAAACACTTTTGTAACAATTATACATTTTCTGTTTCGCCCGCGACGCGTTTCCCGGGCAGCGCGCTCTGTTTTTCGCCCGGGTTACCACCTCCGTATACCGCGCCGGTATACAGCGTAACCCGTCCAAACGGGAAGAGCCATTGCAGGAGCAAAACGCTCCGCGGCAGCCTCTGCTGCCCGTGGAGGACATCGGAAAAAGCGGTTCCATATCCTCCACGGGGCGGTACATATATCACCGGAGAACACAGGAATTCACTTCCGATATCCGTTTCCGGCCGTAAAATGAGCGTTCCCGCATTCGCGGAAACGCCTTTTTACAGGAAACCGATGTAAGCGAAAGCAAGCACGGCCTGCCCCGCTTGCTTTCGAGGGCCGCAAGGCCCCCCTTCGGGATGCATCGAAGGGCCGCAGCCCTTCGATTTCCATTCCGCAGGCGGCGACAT
>CALGBY010000017.1 GCA_937886445.1 uncultured Clostridia bacterium
TAATAGAAAAAGAAGTGCTTCTCCTGATGAAAAGCGCTCCTTTTTCAGTGTCCTTTGATACCAAGGGGTTTTGGCCCTCTTTACTTGTTGATCTTTGACATCAATGTTATTGTCTCAACATGCTCCGTATAGGGAAACATATCCACCGGCTGTACCTTTTCAAGGTGGTAGCCCAGCGAACAGAGAAGTTTGACATCTCTGGCCTGGGAGTGCACATCGCAGCTGACATACACCACGCGGGAGGGAGCGCATTCGGCAATGGCACGAAGCACGCTTTCCTCCGCGCCCTTGCGGGGAGGATCCATCATGATGATATCGGGCTTCAGGCCTTCGCTTACCAGACGGGGAAGCAGCTCCTCCGCGGCCGCGGCATGGAAGGTGACATTGGATATGCCGTTATTGCGGGCGTTCATTTTCGCGTCCTCGATGGCGGGAGGCACGATCTCGATGCCGGTCACATGCTTCGCGTGCTTTGCCATGCTGAGGGTGATGGTGCCGGCGCCGCAGTACAGATCCACCGCTTCCTCGTTTCCGGTAAGCCCGGCAAAGGAAAGGGCGGCGGCATACAGCTTTTCGGTCTGGACGGGATTGATCTGGAAAAAGGAGAGAGGATTCAGATCGAAGCTCAGGCCGCACAGTGTGTCGCGCAGGCGCTTTTCGCCCCACAGTACGCGGCAGGTGTCGCCCAGGATCACATTGTCCCTTCTGCGGTTCAGGTTGAGCTGTACGGATACCAGTCCCTTCACCCCCGCCCTGAGCATGGCGGTCAGCTCCGCCGTGTGCGGGAACTCGCCCGCGGAAATGATGACGGCCATCACCTCGCCCGCGCGGGATACGCGCGCCATCACATGGCGGATCAGCCCCTTGCCGGTCTGCTCATCATAGGGCGCGATGCTGAATTTTTTCATCCATGCCAGTGTGACCTGCACAGCATCATTGCCGCTCTGCATGGATACAAGACAATGGCTGACAGGCGTTACCCGGTGGCTGCGGGGAGCAAAATACCCGGCAACGGGCGCGCCCGGCGTGCCGCCCACAGGCATGGAGATCTTGTTGCGGTAATGGTATGGCTCCTGCATGCCGATCACGGGCGGAACGGCGATCGGGATCATCGCGATATGGGCATAGGCATCCTCCACCACGCGCCTTTTCATTTCAAGCGTTGCCTCATAGCTCATGTGCCGGCAGGTGCAGCTGCCGCACAGCCGGTAACAGGGGCAGTCCGGCTCGCGCCTGTCGGGGGAGGCGGTGAGGATCTCCGTGGTCTTCGCGAAGGCACAGTTCTTCTGCGTTTTCAGAATCAATGCCTTTACCCTTTCGCCCGGCAGCGCGTTTTCACAGAAAACAGCCATGCCTTCATGCACGGCAAAGCCGCTTGCCCCGGCAAAGCGCAGGATATCCAGCTCGACGGTATCGTTTTTGCGGATCACTTTATTTTTCTCGCTTCCATATAGTAACGTTTTTCGTTGGCTTCTCCCATGGAAAAGGTTTTGCGGGGCAGGGGGCCGTCTCTGCTCACGGAGGGGAACAGCTGCTGCTTGGGCATGGCCGAAAGCAGGATGCCGCAGGCGTTTTCCTGCCTTTTCACTGTTTCACGCACCGCGTTTTCGCCGTGGATATAATCCAGCTTCGCCCCGGCTCTGTCCAGCAGCAGCTGAACGGTGCCCACCGGCAGCGTGTGCAGCGGGCGGCGGAAAACGTAGCGTTCATCCGCGCCTTCACCGCAGAGCGTAAGATCGGCCGTGTCCGCGTCCGTCACCCTTTCGGGCAGCGCCTCGCTGAGCATGCGGAGCACTTCATTTTTGCCCGCGCCGAATACCACGCGGTGGATCGGCTCAAATACCAGCGCGTCATCCCAGATATTGGTGATCTCCGCCGAAGCGAACCGGGCGGGATGGTTTTGCTGCTCCTCTTTGGTCAGCCCGGCCTTGATCTTTTCCCAGTGGGCCTTCGCGGTGGCCAGCGAATGGTTGCCGTCGCCCACCGCGAGCAGGATGCCGTTTTCAGGCAGCTTTTCCTTCAGCGCGCGGAAGGCCGCGGAAAGCTCCGCGAGGCTTTCTTCGTCCTCAACGGCCCGCCCGGTGATGTGGCCGCCGTTCAGCATGAGCTGTTGGCTGTACAAAAGGCGCAGGCTGTCCTTTTTGGCCTTGAGCGGCCCCATAACGGTGTCCCCGGGGTCATCGATCAGGATCAGTATATGCGAAAGCTCAAGCGGAGCTCCCTCTCTCACCTTCAGGCGGGGAGGAATGCGCTCCGTGACTGTGCCCTCCGTGGGGCGGATGAGGGGGAAGGTGTTCTTTTCATAGCTGTATGCTTCAAGATCCAGCGTGAGCATCAGGCCCGTTCTGGTCTTGCCGGAAACCGTTCTTTCACACAGCACGGCGCCGTTTACCCGCTCTGAAAGCGTACCGTCCGAAAGATATTTTTCCATCTCGGCGCGTATCACCGGGATCCTGCTGTCGCTTTCATCAAGATATGCCTCAGGCAGGATCAGCTTCAGGGAAGAGGGCTGCTCTCCCACGGTCTCATACGCCTGCTGCCATACCTCTTTTTCCGCTGTGTATTGATCGCAGGCTACAACAGGCCACACCGCGCTGTTTTTTTCATCGGGCAGCCAAAACGCGCCCGTTTTTACGGGCAGTCCATCAAAATGATCTTTCATACGGCTTCCTCACTTTCTCTCTATTGCTTCTGTATCTGAAAGCACACGGGAGAACCCGGGCCCGCGTTGATGAAGTTTTGCTCCAGCACATTGTATTCCTGCGGGCGAAGCCCGGAAAGGAAGCGGCGGATCTCCGTCAGTTCCTCCGTTCCGGCCTCGTGACCGGGGTATACGCACACGATGCACACGCCGTATCGCTCAAGCAGGCCCAGCGCGGAAATGACCGCCTGCCTTGTGGTGGGCCAGTGCGTGGTCACGCTTTTATCGCCGCCGGGCAGCCAGCCCAGGTTGAACACCGCGGCGCGCACCGCTTCGGATACATATTCCGCCATGTGCTCGTGACCGGTCAGGTGCAGGGACGCCCTTTGCAGCATGCCGTTTTCCCGGAGCAGCTTTTTCGTGCTCTCCACGGCCTGCTCCTGAATGTCGAAGGCGTCTACATGGCCGGTCTCGCCGCAGAGCAGGCACAGCTTCAGCGTATCGTGGCCGTTGCCCATCGTGGCGTCGATCACCCTGTCGCCTTCCCGTACGATCTTTTCAAGCGCCTCCGCGCACAGAAAACGCGCGCTGCGCAGCATGAATTCCGTCACAGCGTCACCTTCAGCTTCCTGATCTCGGCATCGGTCAGCTCGCGCCATTCGCCGCGGCGCAGATCGCCCAGCTGAAGCGGGCCGAAGGAAACGCGTCTGAGCTGCAGCACCTTGTGCTCCGTGGCTTCAAACATGCGCCTTACCTGACGGTTGCGTCCTTCGTGGATGGTGACCAGCACGCTGGTGGCAAAGGTCTCCTTTTTTACGATGCGCACCTTGGCAGGGCTGGTCTTGTGGTCGTCCAGCAGGATGCCCGAGCGCAGCTTCTGTACATCCTCGGCTGTCACCTCTCCCGTGACCCGCGCCAGATAGGATTTATCCACCTCATTGCTGGGGTGCAGCATACGCTCCATCAGATCGCCGTCATTGGTGAGCAGAAGCAGGCCTTCGCTGTCATAGTCCAGCCTGCCTACGGGGAACAGGCGCACCGGATAATCACGAAAATGATCCAGCACGCATACGCGGCCTTCGGGATCGTTTACCGTGGTCACCTCTCCGGCCGGCTTGTGGTATACGATGTATTTTTTCACGCTTTCGGGGCGCATGATACGGCCTTCAAGGCGTACCTCATCCCGCGCGGATACCTGTACGCCCATTTCGGTAACGGTTATGCCGTTCACCTGTACCTTGCCCTGGCGGATCAGCTCCTCCGCGTGGCGGCGGCTGGCGGCGCCGCACTGCGCGAGGTACTTGTGCAGGCGCATCGTTTCACCTGCCTCACTGCCTGCCGCACGGGCGGAGGGGGCGGTGCTCTGCGGGAACGCGGCGGGCTTTTCCGCGCGCCCGGTGCGCTTCTTTTCAGGCACCTGCCATTTGGAAAGCATGTCGGAACTGTCAAAATCGCTTCTGTTCATCCTTTTATACCGTCATTTCTTCATACTGGAAACATGCATATATATTTCCTATTCTATTATAACGGATTTCAGAACGGATGAAAAGAACAAAAGCGGGTTTTCGGCAGATATTATTTCCTTTGTTTATAAAAAGTTTACACTGCCGACGCGCGTTTTGTCTTTTCACGGGCGGGGGAGATGTGTTATAATACGCTGTACCTTTTTCGGTAAGTACCGTTTTGCGGAGGAGATAAATGAAACATTCCGGATTGAAAACTGTGTGCGCGCTGCTTTGCGCCCTGATGATCCTTTCCCTGCTGCCGGCCGCGGGAAGCGCCGCCGGGGATAAAAAGGTGCTGTATAACGGCAGGATCTCTCCGCGCTACGGCAACAGCTACACCGTGGTGTATGAGGAAATGGATTCGGAAAGCAAGCAGCTTGCCCGCTATTTCAAAAACAAGGCTGTTAAGATCACGGGCGTATATCCCTACTGGCTGGAGATCGAGTACGGAGACGGCTATGCCTATGTGGTGCGCAACCGCGTGGACGCGTCAGACCCGATCGATATGGTGAATACGCCGTACTGCGGTGTGGAAAAATATGATTTTTACACGGATATCAGCCGCATCACGCCGGTGATGAGCGCCCCGGATGATTACAGCGATGTGCTGGCCCTGCTCACGCCGGGCGCCAGGATCGCGATCATCGGCTTTGAGGAGGGCTATGCCAAGCTGATCTACAAACGCCAGTACTGCTATATCAACACGAATTTCCTTTCCGAGGTGCTGCCGGTGGCCCGCACGGTGGATCAGGCGGATGATGTGATCCCGCTCGCGGCGTTCACATCCTTTGCCACCGAAAGCGAGAACCGCAATATCAACCTTGCGATGTGCGGCGTGTACATGGCCCAGACACCCATGCGCCCCGGCGAAAGATGGAATTTCAACAACATCACCGGCCCCTTCACGCTGCGGCGCGGCTATCTCGAGGCCGGTATCCTTGCGGATGACGAGGCCACCACCGGCATGGGCGGCGGCAGCTGCCAGGTGAGCGGCACATTGTACAACGCGGTGCTGCAGCTGCCGGGCATCTTTATCAACCATCGCCGTGCGCACGGCAATAACGGAGCGAAATACCTGCCCTACGGCATGGACGCCGCCTCCGCCACCACGGAGCAGAACCTGATCCTGACCAATATGTACGATTTTCCCGTGCGTATCGAAACCTCTGTACACGATACCTGCATTACCATCCTGCTTTATAAGGACGCGAATTAATCGATGAAAACGGCTTTTGCTTCCGCGGGGCGGACGGGAGTATGTGTGCTGGCACTGCTTCTCGCGGCAGTGCTTTTTTTGCCGTGCCAAATGGTGCTCGCGGAAGAGGAAGAGGAGAAGAGCCTGTATACGGCCCGCTCCTATCAGTCCTTCTATATCCGGGAGGAAAAGGATATGGACAGCCGCCGCCTTGTGAAGGTGCCCAAGGGGAAAAGGATACCGCTGTATTCCTTTGACCCCGCGTGGGCGGAGGTGGAATATGACGGCGTGCGCGGATATATCCTGAGAGACTATGTGGATGATGTAAAGCCCCGCGACAAGGCGGTCACATCGCCCTACGGCGTGCTGATCTATCAGTATGTGGCGCAAATCAGCGGCGACGCGGAGGTGAGGAGCGAACGGGACGGCGGAGAGGTGCTCTATACGCTGCATGACGGTACGCTGGTGGCCCTTATCGGCTTTGAAGAAGGCTGGGGCAAGCTGATATGCAAGCGTCAGTACGCCTATATCAACAGCAACTGCCTTGACCATGTGCAGATGGTGGACAGAAACCTTGACGCGCCCCGCACGGATGTGCCGATCGCGGCGTATGTTTCCTTTTACGGCATACAGGAAACGGAAAGCAATATCGGCAGAATGAAAAACATCGGCGTGGCCTGCGATAAAATGAATGTGATGCGCTTCCCCAAGGGCGCAAATATGGATTTCAACAGGGATGTGGGGCCCTATACAAGGGGAAACGGCTATTTTCCCGCGCCCATCCTTACCGATGGTAAAACCGCGATGGGCTATGGCGGCGGCACCTGTCAGGTGAGCAGTACGCTGTATAATACGCTGCTGCAATTGCCGGGTGTGCAGATCCTGAGGCGCAGGCCTCACGGCGCCGCCGGGGCCGCCTATCTGCCGCACGGAATGGACGCGGCAGTCGGAAACAAAAGCATCAATTTTGTTTTCCGCAACGATTATGAATACCCCATCAGGATCGACGCCCATTGCTCCGACGGAGCGCTGTACATTTCGGTGTACCGCGCCGAGGAAGGCAGGTGAGGAAGCGTGGCTTCGCGTACCGTACAGGCGATCGTTCTTCGCAGGGCGGACCTGCGGGAGAACGACCGGATGCTTACGCTGCTCACGCCGCGCGGCAGAGAGGAAGCGCTGTGCCGCGGCTGCAAGCGCCCCTCCTCGCCCTTGCTTTCCGCTTCAGAATGCTTTGTGATGGGGGAATATGTGCTTTACACCGGCAAGGGGATCAGCACCGTTACCTCCTGCCAGATCACCGAAAGCTTTTACCCGCTGCGTGAAAACTGGGACAGGCTGCGTGCCGCGTCCTGCATGCTGTCGCTGTGTGAAACTGCCGCTCAGCCCGCGCAGGATACAAAGGACCTGTTCACGCTGCTCGCGCGTTCGCTGTTCCGTCTGGCGTATAAGCAGGAAATGGGCACCGATACGGTGATGGCGGGCTTTCTTCTGCATTTTGCCGTGCTGAACGGCTACAGGCCGCAGCTTTCCGTGTGCGCCCGGTGCGGGCAGCCGGCAGAACACGCGCGGCTGTTTGACACGGAGGACGGCGGTGTGCTCTGCGAGGCGTGCGCGCGCTTTCCCGTATCGGCCTTTCCGCTGCATGAGGGCCAGCTGGAATGGATGACGGGTGTGATGAAGGCCGGCATCGAGCGCTATCCGGACGCCGAAAAGGATCCTCCGGCTGATCTGCTCATCCGCTACCTCAGCGCGAAAATGGAAAAGAAAATCATATACTGATATCACGGCGGGCCGGAGCATGGCCCGTTTTTTGTATGCTGGCGCGTACGGACATGGGGAAGCGCGGTTTTTTTCCGGGGGATCATTACCGCGCGAACGAGGTTTCGCACGATTGTTTGTGAACTGTGCGGTGCTGCCCTCCGAATCGTATTTTTCGCTAAAAAAACAGTATATTTCATTATTGTTCCTTTCCATCGCCCCATTCCGGCCCGGAATGTGCTATACTGCCGGCGTATCATATCTGTGAGACGGAGGAAACATGCGTCCGACTTCCGTACGGGTGGACCTTACTGAAGGGCCGCTCATCAAAAAAGTGCTGCTTTTCGCGCTTCCCATCTGCCTTTCCAATGTGCTCCAGCAGCTGTACAATACCGTGGATACCCTGATCATCGGCAATTATTCCGCCGGCGGCACGGTAAGCCAGGCCGCGGTGGCCACCAGCGGCCAGCCGGTGGAGATCCTGCTTTCGCTGCTGGTGGGCATCGGAAACGGTGTATCCATCCTGACGGCGCAGTCCGCCGGGAGGAAGGATCCGGAGCGGATACGCACGGTGGCGAAAACGGCCTGCTCGCTGGTTTACTACTGCTCCCTTCCCTTGATGCTGATCGGCTTTCTGCTGAGCGGACCTGTGCTGCAGTGGATGAATGTGCCGCAGGATACCTTTTCTCCCGCCAGACTGTACCTGTGCCTCAGCTTGCTCGGCGTGCTGGCCACCCTTGGCTATAATACCAACGCGGGCCTTCTGATGGGCATGGGGGACAGCGGGGCTTCGCTTCGTTTTCTCACCGTTTCGTGCGTTGTGAACATCGTATTGGATTATCTGCTTGTCGCGGTCATCCCGCTGGAGGTGACCGGCGCGGCCGTGGCCACCGTGGCGGCGCAGTATATCAGCTGGCTGATGAGCGTGATGTATATCCGCTCGCACTATCCCGATCTGTTTTCTTCGCTGCGTCCCGGAAAATGTGAAAAAAGCGTACTGCGGGATATCGTGCGTATCGGGGTGCCCGTGGGCATCAACAATTCTCTTTACAGCATGGGGCATCTGGTGGTGCAGGCGATGATCAATTCTCAGGGCGCGGTATTCATGTCCGCCTGCTCCGTTTCCGGAAAGGTGACCGGCCTTGTGGGCACGCTGGTGCGTTCGCTGAGCGTATCCGCCACCACCTTTTCCGGGCAGAACCGCGGCGCCGGTAAGATCGGCCGCCTAAAGAGCGGTGTGTGGAGGCTTACCCTTTACGCGGCTGTGTTTTCGATCACCCTGTCGCTTACGGTGTGCCTGCTTTCAGAGCCGCTGATGCGCCTGTTTACGCGGGATGAGGCGGTCATCCCGCTGGCGGTGCGCTGTATCTGGCTGTTTTCGCCCTTTGCCTGGATGTACGCGGCGCTGAATACGCTGGAGTATTTCATAAACGGTCTGGGCGAGGTGAGATGGCCCACCGTGGTCAGCCTGATCATGCTGTGGGGGGTGCGCATCCCTTCCGCGTGGGTGATCGCCCGGTATTTTGACGGCAGCTATATCAACCTGTGCTATGCCTTCAGCTTCTTTACGGGTCTTGCGGGCATGCTGCTGTTCTTTACGACAAAAAAATGGAAAAGATGCATCCGCGGTGCGGGCGCGGAAGAAAGCGGCGGCGCGGACGGATGACCGAATAGGCTGCCGCGCAGCCTCCTGCAATGATACGGGAAATGATATTCAACACATCAATATATAAAAAAGCTGCCGCGGGATCTTCGTTCTTCCGCGGCAGCTTTTTCGCGTGCCTGTTTTCTGTTAGGTCTCCGTTCCGTCTGCTTTACGGGCAGCCCTTCGGATGAGGCACCGGCAGGCTGCCTGATGATCAGCCGGCACTGTTATCAAACTGGCTCATATAAAGCTTTTTGTAGAAGCCGTCTTTCCGGATCAGCTCACTGTGCGTTCCGGTCTCCACGATATGCCCGCGGTCCATCACCAGAATGCAGTCGGCCTCCCTTATGGTGGAAAGGCGGTGGGCGATCACAAAGCTGGTCCTTCCGGCGGTCATTTTGTCAAAGGCACGGTTGATCCTGCGCTCGGTCCTTGTGTCGATGCTGCCGGTCGCCTCATCCAGGATCAGCAGAGGCGCGTTTTTCAGCAGCGCCCGGGCAATGCAGATCAGCTGTTTTTGCCCTTCGCTCAGGCTCACGCCGCTTCTCAGCACCGTGTCATAGCCGTTTTCAAGCCGGGTGATGAAGGAATGGGCGTGCGCCGCGCGGGCTGCGCCTAAGATCTCTTCATCCGTCGCGCCGGGCAGGCCGTAGGCGATATTTTCCCTCACGGTGCCTTCAAAGGTCCAGCTGTCCTGCAGCACCATGCCGAAACGGGAGCGGATCTCGCCGCGGGTCATCTGATAGATGCTTTTTCCGTCCACCAGAATATCGCCGCCGTCCGCGTCATAAAAGCGCATCAGCAGGTTGACCAGCGTGGTTTTTCCCGCGCCTGTCGGGCCGACGATGGCGATCTTCTGCCCGGGAAGCGCTGTAAAGGAAAAGTGTTCGATGAGCGGCTTGTCCTTTTCATAGGCAAAGCTCACATCGCGGAATTCCACCCTGCCCTCGGGCATTTCGGCGGAGTCCTCAAATACCCCGTCGGTCTCCTCGCCGGCCTTCAGAAGATCGCTCACGCGGCGCATGGAGGCCACGGCCGTCTGCAGCTGGGTCATCACGGAGGAGATCTCGTTGAAGGGGGAGGTGTAGCGGTTGGCATAGGTGAGGCAGGCGCTGATGCTGCCCACCGTGAGCCCGGCCGCAGGGGAATAGATCGCCGTCAGCGCGCCCACGATGCCCACCGCGATATACACGGTGTGGTTGACGAAGCGGGTGAGCGGGTTGACCAGCGCGCCGTACAGCTGGGAGCGGTAGCCGGTCTTTTTCAGCTCCGCGTTGATCTCATCAAACTCCTTTACCTCCTCCTTTTCGCCGTCAAAGGAGGAGATGAGCGACTGGGAAGACAGTGTTTCGGTAACATAGCCGGAAAGCTCTCCGTTCACGCGCGCCGCCTGAGCAAACAGCACATGGCTGCGCAGGGTGATGCGCTTGGCCACGATCACGCTGAGGGGGGTGAGCAGCGCAACGGTGACGGCGATCCACGGGGATACCGTGATGAGCAGCACCAGTGTGCCGATCACGGTGGCAATGCCGGTGAAGAAGCGGCTCAGCCCCTGCAGCAGGCCGTCTCCCACATTTTCGGTATCGCGGGTCACGCACTGCAGCAGATCGCCGTGGGAAAGGGTGTCCGTCTCGTTCAGCGTAAGGCGCTGCAGCTTGTCAAAGCAGGCGACGCGCAGGGCTTCGCCCGTTTTGTAGCTGATGATATTGGCATCCGCGTTCATCAGCCACACGGCGCCGCATTCCGCCGTATACAGCAGCGCGAGCCACAGGCAGTATTCGCTCAGCGTGCCGCCGCTGCCCGCGTCCGCAAGCGTATCGATCGCTTTGCCTGTCAGCAGCGGGCCCATCAGCGAAAGCGCCACCGAAAGCACGGCGCACAGGAAGCACACAAGCAGTTCTTTTCTGCATGGCTTTGTGTACCCGTAAAGCGTACGGAAAAGGGCGGGAAGGTCACTTTTTTTCATTGCCGGCCGCCTCCTTTCCCTCTTCTTCCTGAGACTGGCAGATCTCGCGGTACACCTCGCATTTTTCAAGCAGCTCGCTGTGCGTGCCGATGCCCGAGATGCTGCCGTCATCCATCACGATGATGCTGTCCGCGTCCCGCACAGCGGATACGCGCTGGGAAATGATCAGGCAGGTAACGGCGGACGGCAGGGAACGGAGCGCCCTGCGGAGGTTGGCCTCCGTTTTCATGTCCAGCGCGCTCATGCTGTCATCCAGAATAAGCAGCTGTGGCTGCGCCGCCAGCGCTCTTGCCACGGTGAGCCGCTGCCGCTGGCCGCCGGACAGCCCTTTGCCGCCGGCCATCAGCTTATGGTCGAGTCCCTCCGGATATTCCGCTACAAAATCCTTCGCCTGTGCTTTGCTCAGGCAATCCCAAAGGAATTCGTCGCTTTTTTCCTCGCCGTTCAGGCAAAGGTTTTTCCTGATCGTGCCCGAAAACAGGCGCGCCTGCTGCGGCACCTCGCCGATCAGCCTGTGCACATCCCGCACAGGGTAGGTGCCTATTTCTTTCCCGAAAAGGTACACCCTGCCGCTTTCCGCGTCAAAGGTGCGGGCGGCCAGACGGGCCAGCGTGGTCTTTCCGCAGCCTGTGCCGCCGATGACCGCGCAGGTGGTCCCTTCCTTTACGGCAAATGAAAGGCCGCGCACCGCGCTCGCCGCCGCGCCGGGATAGGTGTAGCTTACATTATCAAAGCGCAGGGCGAATTTTTCGCTTGTATTGTCCCTGCCATCTTCTTTACGCACGGTAAGGGAGGGAACGGCGGAAAGTACCTCGCCCACGCGGCGTGCGGAGGCGGAGGCCTTGGTGAAGATCGTGATCAGGTTGGCCACGATGGCCGTTTGGGTGAGGATCTGCAAAAGGTAGTTGATAAAGGCCACGACCACGCCCTTGGAGAGCAGCCCGCCCGCCACGCGCCCTTTGGAGAGCAGCAGCACGGCGATGATGCCGGCATCCATGACCAGCGTTGTGACCGGTGTGAGCAGGGCGTTGATCCTGCCGGAGCGTACGGCGGTATCGGTATAGCTTTCAGCCGCTTCGGCAAACTTCGCGCTTTCTTCCTTCTGCCTTGAAAATGCCCTTACCACGCGGGCGCCGGACAGGTTTTCCTTTGTGACGCGGGAAAGAATATCCGTTTTATCCTGCATCAGGCGGAAATACGGCAGGCAGGCGCGCATCACGGCAAAGATGATCAGCGCGATAAGCGGCGCGGTGACCAAAAACACTGCGCTCAGGCTCACATCCAGTATCACGGCCATCACGATGGAGCCGATCGCGAGGAAAGGAGCCCTTACCACCAGACGGATCAGCATGGCCAGCGCGGTCTGCAGCTGGTTGATATCGCCGGTCACGCGGTTGATGAGGCCGGAAGCGCCGAAACGCTCCAGCTCCGGCGGAGAGAGGCGTGTGATGTGTTCAAACACATCGTGCCGCAGCTCGGTGCCGAAATTCTGGCTGGCGCGGCTGGCGGTCACCTGGCACACAAGGGCCGTGCCCACGCCCACCGCGGCCAGAAGCAGCATCTGACCGCCCTTTGAAAATACCGTCGCCGCCGTGAGCGGAACGGGGGAAACGGGGTCGTACGCCGCGGCCAGCGCGTCGATCAGCCCCGCCATAACGAGGGGAAGCAGCAGCTCCAGCACGGCTTCCACCAGCTTGAAGCTTTGCCCCACAATGATATCCTTCAGATAATGCCTGAGATACTTTTTAAGGAATGACAATGTACACCTCCGGATCTCCGCTATTTCTGCGGAGCTTTTGCTTTCACGATCCCCGCTGAACGGCGGGAGCTTTACTTCCCGTCCGCACAGGGCAGTTTATCCTTTGTGTACACGATCACGCTGTTTTCGGCAAAGCGGTGCTGAAGGGCTTTTCCGCCGAACCAGCTGTATTCTTCATCTTTGTCTGTTGCCTCTGTGCCGTGCTGGTTTACCAGCTCCCGTATGCCGTTTGTCATTTCATCATAAAGCGTGATGCTTTCAAAGCCCTGCGCGTGCCCGTGCAGGATGTGATCCGCCTTTTCCTTTACCCATGCTATCCTTTCAAGGTTTTTCAGCGTTTCGGCAAGGGAGAGCGATTCATCAAGCTGCATCCACAGGTGCCGGTTGATGCTGTCGCCGGTAAAAAGGATGCGCTCCTCCCTGTACAGAACGCAGATACCGCCCGGGGTGTGCCCGGGCAGCGCGATCACCTCGTAGTGCGCCCCGCCCAGATCGATCACATCCCCCTCCTTTACCGTGTCAAAGGGAGGCATACTGAAGCCGTACTGCCTGCAGGCCTCCTGAAAACGCGGCTCGCGGACGATGTGCTCCACGATGGGCAGATCCTCCTTCGCGATCAGCGCCCTGCTGAACCACACATTACCGAGTATATGATCCGGGTGGCCGTGGGTGTTGATCACCGTGACCGGCTTATCCGTCACGGTGGCGGCAATGGCCTTAATATCCTCATAGCCGTTCATCGTATCCACTACCAGCGCCCTTTCATCGCCGCATATCAGGTAGCCGGTGGCTTCATGATTGTCATCCATCAAAAACACGCGGGGGGTAAGCTGCTTAAGCTCCACTCTTTCAAACATATCGCTGCCTCCTTAAATCTATTTTGCTCCGCCTGCCCGAAGCTTTCGCTTCCTTTCGGGGCGGGAAAGCGGGCGCGTCAGAAATCCTCCATGCAGATGAGCTTCTTTTTCACAAAGATCTTCTCAAGAGTACCGGCATTGCCGTTTACCTGCGTATCCTCCCGCAGCAGGGCGGTTTGCAGGTCCAGCGCGCCCGTGCACAGCTGGGCAAGCGCCTGTACGGATACCGAAAGATCGGGCAGCGGAAGATCAACGCTCTGCGCTCCCTCATCCGTTACCAGCCAGGTGCCGTTGTTTTCCGCGATCTGCCCGTCTCCGCTCACCCTCACGGTGAAGGAGCAACCGGCGGGCTTTGATACCGCATCAAGCAGCTTTTTCGCGTTGACGGCGCGCACCATAAAGCCCTGACGGGCTTCTCTGGTGATGCTGTAGGCATCGGAGACGCGAATGATATCCAGCAGCTCGATCCCCTCCGGGAGAGGCAGCTGCACGGTGCCGTAATCCGCCGTAAAGCGGGAAAGGAAGCCCAGCACGGCGTTCATGCCTCTTCCGTTCAGAAACACGCATTCATCCACCCGCAGGATGGCCATGGGGTCATGATAAACATCGGTAAAGGTGATGTAGGCCACGGCCTGCCCGTTTTCGCGAAGCAGGTAGGAAAAACGGCGGTCCCTGAAGGGCACTTCCGTGTGCAGATGCTCCTTCATCATATCGTCCGTGCGCGCGGCGCACATGTTGTACCGGCAGGCAAAGCCGTCATACAGCGCTTTATATTCGGTGATATCCGCGCCTTCGCGGTACATCAGGCACTCGCCGTCAAAACGGTAGCCGCCGAGCGCGCTCACCGGCAGGGTGTATATGTTTTTGTGCAGGCAGGTCTCGTAGCCCTGCTTGCGGTAAAAGGCGTGGTTGAAGGGGTAAAGGGCGGAGATCACCTCGCCCCGATTGTACGCCTCCCGGAGCAGCCTTGCAAAGATCTCCCGGATCGCGCCCTGCTCACGGTATTCCGGCAGGGTGGATACCGCGCCGATGCCCCCGCCCTGAAGGGGCTTCCCGTCCAGATAGTAGGTGTAGTGGTTGTTGATGATCCGGGCGGCCAGCGTACCGTCCCCGGCAAAAGCCCCCCAGTCCTCACAGGTCTCTTTTTCCGCTTCCTTTACTCTTTCCTCAATTCTGTCTGTGCGCACATGAAAGCAATAGGCAAACAGCCTGTAGCCTTCTCCGCGTTCCTTTGCGTTCAGCAAACGAATATCCATACTGCTCCTCCTGTCCGGGCGTAACCCCTTTTCATTATACACTGCGGGCATAGCGGTATCAACATCAAAAAAAGAGGCCTTCCATCGGAAAGCCTCTGTGACCGCAACCCGCGGCTTATACCTTGATCTCCTGCCATTTTCCGTTGCGGTAGCGCCTGAGCATCAGCACCATGCGCACCGTCATATCGCAGAGGGAGGCCAGCCACGCGCCGCACAGAGCGGCCTCGGTGCCGGCGTATTTTTTGAGCAGCACCACGGCCAGAATGGATACCACGGGGCGTATCACGGTAACGGTGAGCAGCATCACGCGCGCCGTGTATTTCACATCGCCCGCGCCGCGCAGGGCGCCGCTGGCCACCACGGCCAGCATCTGGAAAGGCTGAAACACGGCCACGATCAGCATCACATTTTCCGCCATGGTCCTTACGAGCGGGCCCGCGTTTTCTTCATTGATGAACAGATCCACCAGAAACGCCCTGCCGAACACGCACAGCGCGGCAATCAGGATGCTGATGGCAAAGGACAGCCGCTGCGCGAGAGAACCGTAGATATAGGCCAGATCCTTCCTGCGCGCGCCCAGCATCTGGCCCACCAGCGCCGTGCCGGCAATGCCCAGCCCGTCCGCGAAGGAGAAGGAAAGGTTGAGAAACTGCATATCGATCTGGTGCGCGGCGAAGGCGTCGGTGCCAAGCTCTGCCACGATCTTCGCGTAGGCGAAAAAGCCGATGCGCATCGCCACCTGCTCCACCATCGCGCCCTTTGCCACATTGATCACATCCATCGCGGAGCTTTTTTCAAGCCACTGCCGGTCCCTCAGCGATACCTGCAGGAAGCGCTTTTTGCGTTTCCCGTTGAACAGGCTGATCACGCTGAGCACAAAGCCCACAAACAGGCCGATGGCGGTGGCGATGGCGGCGCCGGTCACCTTCAGTTCGGGGAAGGGGCCGATGCCCTTGATGAGCAGGTAGTTGAAAAGGATGTTGACAAGGTTGCTTGTGATATTGACGGCCATGGTGAGCCGGGTATTTCCCTCGCCGCGCTGTGCCGCGCAGATGATCATGGACAGCGCGTTGAAGGGCAGCGCCAGCGTGATGATACGGAAATAGGTGTTCGCGTCATCCAGCGTTTCGCCCTCCACCGCCCCGGCGAATTTCATCAGCGGCACCGAAAGGGGCATGAAGATCGCCATCAGCAGCAGCGAAAGCAGCAGGGTGATCACCAGTGTGCTGCGCAGGGAACGGTTGGCATCCTGCTGACGTCCTTCGCCCTTTCTGCGGGACACCACGGCGGTGATGCCGGTGGAAAGCGCCCAGAAGAAGCACAGCATCAAAAAACGGGGCTGTGTCACCAGACCCACGGCGGCCACCGCGTCTGTGCCCACGCCGCTCACCATCACGGTATCGGCAATGCCGATCATGCTGATGAGCACGCTTTCCAGCACGCTGGGGATGGCCATGTGCAGGTAGGTGGAATACATGCTCCTGCCGGAGGGAAGCTCGGCTTCCGTTTTCATTTTTGCCGGGCACATTTCCCGGGGATCCAGTGTTTTGCGGTAAAGCTTTTCTATATACTGCACGGCGTGCTCCTTATGCATATCCTTTTGCGGGTACAAGCGCCATTATACTCCCCGGCAGATGTTTTGAAAAGCAAAAATTTCGCGCGGAAGCATGGCGCTGCACGCTTCCGCGCGGTCTGTCCGTTTCCTGAAAACGGCGTTTCAGGTGATCAGGAAATACCAAAATGCTTATTTCCGCTCAGAGATCGCTTTCGATCTGCTCGATCTCTTCAAGGCTGTTCACCGTATAGTCTGCCGAACCGTCGGGCAGGCAGGGGCTTTCGCTGTTCAGGTACAGTATCCCCTTGATACCGGCATTGCGCGCGCAGCCGGTATCGATATTGCGGTCGCCCACATAGTAGGTGTGCTGCCTGTCCAGACCGTATTTTTCCACAAGGTAGTTCACGGCATCGGGCACGGGCTTTTGGGCAAAGCCGTCCGCCTCGGTCACGATATCCTCCATATAGCGCGAGATGCCCAGCTTGAACAGCAGCTCGTAGGAGGTTTTGCCACGGTGGGTGTACACAAAATGACGGTCTCCGCGCATACTGAGTGCCGAAAGAAGATCTATGGCTCCCGGCATCACGGTGATCATCCCCTGCAGGGAGGAGCTGATCTCGCTGTAGCGCCAGTGGATCGTTTCCACAGCAAGGCCTGTTTTTTCATGCAGTACGGCAAAGTACCGGCCCACGGTGGAGGCGATGATGAAGGAATGGATGTCCTCCTTCCTTTCAGGCACGCCGAATTCCTGCGTCATCCGGTAAAGCGTTTCCACGATCACGCCGTAGCTATTCAGCAAAGTACCGTCCAGATCCCAGATATAGGCCTTCGGTACATGCCGGCGGGGCCTGTTCTCCGCGGGCTGAAAGCCGGACGTATTATCGTACCGGTCCAGCAGGCCTGTGTAGCCGCATACGCCCATACGGGGAGAATTGACAACAGGGAGCAGGGCCTCTGCGTCGTCCCGTTTTTCGACGCATTCCGGGCAGAGGAAGCAGCGCCTGTATTGCGGCTTCCAGATCTCTCCGGTCAGCTCCGCCCGTTCGCCGCAGTCCTCACACACATAGGTGAAGGGGTCGTTCCTTGCAAGCAGGCGCACGGCCTTACTCCGGTATACGCGCTGAGAAGTGCCGATGAAGCGCAGAGCAAGATCGGTAGGGCTGCCGGTATCGTATTCATACATCAGCCCGGGGAAGGAAAACCCGCCCTCTATGCGCAGGCTTTTGTTTATGATGTTTCCTTCTTCATCGGTAAAATAGCTGTCATGGCCGCAGCATTCCAGCCAGATCTCGCGCAAAAACTTGTCCAGCACGGAAAAATGACTGCTCATCGGGACATCCAGAAGCAGCCAGTAGGAGGGGTCCTCCGCGCCCGTTACTTCAATGACCGCGCATGGCTGGGTTGCCGCTTCATCCGTGCCGTGGGCGCTCATGAAGTGCGCGGCCGTTTCCTCTCTGCCGCCCTTAAAGCCGCATAGGCGGCAGGTGCCTGTACTGACGGTGTTCTTCATTCTTTATTACTCTCCTTAACAGGACCGGCCCGGTATCCTGGCGGATCACCGGGCCGGAAAAATCGATCAGCGAATGCTGTCGGCGCTGTAAAGCTGGGTCTTGCGGATGTCCGCAATAACGGCGGTCTTTCTGAATAATCCCGCCGGCTTCAGCGTGCCTCTCACGATATCACCGTTTTTCAGAAAATACCGTTCCACCATGCCGCGCTTTACGGCGTAGTCAACGCCGGCGGCTGTTTTGAATACGGCAGAGCCGTCCGCTTTGATGCTTATGATGCCCTCCACGGTTTCACGCTCGGGCAGAAGGCGGATCAGCCCCGTCTTTTTGCGCACGGTCAGCCAGCGGGCGTGCCGTTTGTCACGGATGGCGATGCGCTCGGCCAGGTCTCTTGAGCCCACGCCGTACACCAGGTACAGCACCAGACCGCTCACGATCATGATGAACACGGTGGAAGCGCACTGGCGGCCCATCGCGTTCAGGTTATCCAGAGAGCGGCCGTTTTCGGCGCGCTCCGTCATGGTTTTGATGACCATGCCGTAGGTGGATACGCTGTGGAAGGTGGCGCCCATATCGTATTCGGAGAAGAGGGCGTTGAAGCACAGGGCGAATACGGCCAGCACGCTGGGCAGGATGATGGGCAGTTTGACCCGCATAAAGGTCCTCAGCTTGCCGGAGCCCATGTTCTGCGCCGCTTCCTCCAGTTCCTCATCGATGGAGTAGAAGGAGGCCTTGATCATGCGCAGGGAGAAGGGCAGCTTGATGACGGTGTAGGCGATGATGATCAGGATACGCCCGTCCAGCAGGTGATACAGGTTCTGCCCGCCGGTGTACCACACATCGCTGTTGAAGAAGATGCGGTAGCTGTAGCAGATCAGAATGGTGGGCAGCAGCCATGGGAACAGCAGCGCGTATTCAACAAGGGTACTTCGCTTTTTCCCCTTATGCTTGAAAATATAGCTGCAGGCGATCACCACGATGATACAGGCTGCCGCGGCGGCCACGATGGAGAGGATCAGCGAGGTGCTGATGCCGCTTACCGTTTTCGTGTTGTTGAAAAGGCCCGTGATCGCGTCCTTCTGGGTGATGGCCTTGCGCCCGCCGGTAACGGTGTAATCCTCCGAGCCGATGTAGTTCACGATGGTCAGATCGGAAGGGTCGATATTGCGCTTGTTGATGCTTTCAAACCCCATAAAGGAGAAGAGGATGATGAGCACCACCGGCAGCATGTAGATCACGAACAGGATGTACGCGTAGATATGGGCCAGCACATTGCCCACGCGGTTGGTGATCTTCTGCTTGACCAGCTTGGCCTTGGTTTTGCTTACGGAAAGGTAATGCCCCTTGCGCTCATAGGCGGTGAGCACGGTGAGCAGGATGATGGTGAACAGCGCCAGTATGATGGAAAGCAGGGCGGCGCGCGCCTGCGGGAAGGCTTCGTCCGCTACCGACGAGCCGGCCAGACGCACGATCTCCGGGTTGATGGCGTCAAAGCCGATCAGCGTGGGGGCGCTCATGGCGCACAGACCGGTAATAAAGGTCATTACGGTAAGGGAGAACAGGGTGGGGATCAGCGTGGGCATGACCACCCTGAACAGCACCTTGAAGGGGCCGGCGCCCATGTTGCGCGCGGCTTCAACGGTGTTGTAGTCTATACCGCGTATGGCATTGCGCAGGAACAGCATGTGGTTGCTGGTGCAGGCAAAGGTCATGGTGAAAAGCACGGCGGAAAAGCCTGTGAACCAGCGGTTGGGCAGATCCGGGAAGATGCCCTGTAGGAAGCGGGTGATCACGCCGTCCTTATCGTACAGGAACAGGTAGCCGGTCACCAGCGCCACGCCGGAATAGATCATGGTGGTCATATAGCCCACACGCAGGATCTTCGCGCCCTTGATGTCAAAGTATTCGGTAAGCAGCACCAGCGATATGCCCACCACATTTACCGTAACGGTGAGGCACACGGCCAGCTTGAGGGAATTGAGCACATACTGCGGCATGGTGCCCGCGAAGAAGAAGCGGAACACGGCCAGCGGGTCCCACGCGCCCTGCGCGTCCTTGTTGTTGAAGATGCTTACAAGGGTGTTCAGGCAGGGCAGCAGCATGAAGCCGAGAAACAGGTAGATGAAGGCAACGAGGCCGATCAACTGAAGCAGATAGCCCGCGTTGAACTCGCGCTTTTTCTTCATGCCCCGGTCACCGCCGTTCCACTGCCCGCGGGATAGCTCATCAGATCCTTCGGGTCTACCGTCACAGTCACCTGCTCGCCGGGCTCATAGATCACAACGCCGTCGTTGCGCTCGATCACCTTCACGGTGGCGCCCATGCAGGAGATATAGTATTTGATGTACAGGCCGTAATATTCTCTGCCTGTCACCGTGCCGGGCAGCGTGAGCACGCCGCCGCGCGGCGGCTCGTTCACATGCACGCGCTCCAGACGCACATAGTGATGCTCATCGGGGCTGATCGCGCTGTTCAGCTTGTGCAGCATCTGCACGGCTTCGCCGTCAAGCGGGTTGATATCGCCGATGAAGTTGCACACAAATTCGGTGGCGGAGTGGTTGTACACCTCGTTGGGGGTGCCGATCTGCTCAATATTGCCCTTATTGAACACGGCGATCCTGTCTGAAAGCGTGAGGGCCTCCTCCTGGTCATGCGTTACATAGATGGTGGTGATGCCGAAATCCTTCTGCATCTTTTTCAGCTCATTTCTGAGCTGCACGCGCAGCTTGGCGTCCAGGTTGGAAAGGGGCTCGTCCAGGCAGATGATCTCCGGCTCGGTCACCAGCGCCCTCGCGATGGCCACGCGCTGCTGCTGGCCGCCCGAAAGCTGGGCCACGCTCTTTTTCAGCTGATCCTCCGTCAGGTCCACCTTTTCGGCGATCTCGTAAACCTTTTGGCGTACAAGATCCTTGTTCAGCTTTTTCACCTTCAGGCCGAAGGCGATGTTGTTGAACACGGTCATGGTGGGGAAGAGGGCGTAGCTCTGGAACACGATGCCGATATTGCGTTTTTCGATGGGCACATGGGTGATATCGCGGCCGTTCATGCTCACGCTGCCGCTTACCGGCTCAATAAAGCCGGTCACGGTGCGAAGTGTGGTGGTTTTGCCGCAGCCGCTGGGGCCGAGAAAGGTGAAAAACTCGCCCTTCTTAACGCTCACATTGATGCTGTGCAGCGCCTCAAAATCTCCGAAACGCACTACGATATCCTTCAGTTCGATCATGTTTTCATTAACGCCCATAGGTCATTCCTCCTTGATATTATGCAGTCATCGCCGTTTTGTCATCCGGGCCGCCCGGCCCTCCGGCATTCGGCCGGGATGACAAAACGGCGGGCCCATTGCTGAGCCCGCTGCTTTACCCGGTCATTTCCGGGTGAAATGTTGATCAGTTGGCGGCAACGGTCAGGGTAGCCCAATCCAGGTTATCCCAATCGGGTTCCGCGGTGGGGGCACTCATGTCCTTCCAGAAGAAGCCCAGGTTGGTCATGATGTTGGTCCATTCGGCGTTGTGGGCAGCCACATACTGATAGTACTTCATATCGGTGCCGGGCACGTCGTTCTGAGCCATGTTGGCAAGGCTGTAGATGCCGGCATAGTCATCCATGTTGGAAGCTTCGGCAGCGGCCTTGTTGCAGGGATAACGGTCAAATTCGTTGGCCCAGCCGGTCTGGGTCTCGGTGGAACCGAACCACTCGCAGAAAGCCTTGGCGGCTTCGGTCTCGCGCTCGGTGCGGCCTTCGCGCTCCAGCACGCCGATGTATTCAGCGATGAAGTAGCTGCCGTCGTCGATGTCTACCAGCGCCCAGTTGCCGGGAGCGTTCTTTTCAGCGTCATAGGTGAGGGGCTTGTCGCTCTTGGTGGAAGCCAGGTCCACATTGCCGTACAGAGAGGAGGAGTAGAAGGTGGCTACCTGCACCTCGCCGCGGTTGAGGGGATCGAAGCCGTAGGAATCACCGGTGAAGTTGCCGCCGGCGCAATACTTCCACAGGGCCTTCCAGCCTTCCACGGAGATGCCGCCCGCGGGAGAGGTGGGATCGGCATAGGGGAACAGCATGCAGTTGTTGATGTTGCCGTTGGTGGTGCCGCCTACCTTGCCCTGACGGTAGTACACATAGCCGCAATCGGCCATTTCGGACCAGTGAGTGAAGTGCAGCGCGGTGCCGTTGGTGCCCACTTCGTCATTGCGGTAAAGCATGAGCACGTTCTGGATGGTCACGCCGTAGGCCAGTCCGTCATAGAAGAAGGTGCCTACCTGATCAGCCCAGGTGGGGGTCCAGGGGACCAGCTTCAGGTTTTCGTAGGAGCCGTTCAGCACCTGCGCCCAGCGGGTCTCGTTGAGGCCGAACAGCACATCGCCGTCCTTGTTTTCGTTGGCGGCCTGGATGGCGGCAGCGTCGCCGGAGATAACGGAGTTATCATCAATGGAGATGGTGAAGCCGGCGGCCTTGGCGTTTTCGATCAGCCAGGCAACTTCGGATTCATCGTTGGTGTTGGAATATACGCGGATGATGACATCCGAGTAATCTTCCGCGGAAGCGAAGGAAACCACGCTCAGCAGCATCATGGCCGCGAGCAGCAGAGCAGTCCACTTTTTCATAAAAGCAGTACCTCCTTGAAATGTTGTCTTTTAAGACTGAAAAAGTATAACATATATATATTGCTTTGTAAAGAAAAAAACTGTTTATTTGTCCAAACATATACCTGATTGTACATGATGAGCGCAAAATGCGGCGCGAACGCGCGAAATATGAGCAAAATGAGGCAGGAACGGAACCTTTGAAAGCCGGGATGCAGGTCTTCCGGAGGGCCTGATGGTTTGGGAAAAAAAACAAAGTTCCGGCTCCGGCATACAGCATGAGCAACAAAAAAAGCGCCGTCCGGGCGCTTTTGCGGGGGCATATTGTTACAGCGGCCGGTATCACCCGTTCTTTGCGGAAAGCTTTGCCCGCAGGGCCGCAGCGACGGGCTTTATGTAGCACATCGTTACCGCGAAGAAGGCAAGGAAAGCATAGTGTATCATGTATACGAGCCAGCCGTGATCCTTATTGAGGTACGGCAGCCCGCTGACAGGCGGGTTTACCACATACATAAAGTTGACGGGGTGGCTGTAATCGTTCACCCAGCTGTTGAGGTAGATGGCAATGAAGAAAAACGCCGAAAGCATCAGCAGCGCATTGCGCCAGTCGCGCATGCCGAAGCGCACCTCATCCGTCATGTAAAGATAAACGGCGTAAACAACGATGGATGAATGATAGAGGAAATACTGCACGGTGATCACGCTGTTTGACAGGGAGGAGGATGTGGGGATGAGCATCGCGGCAATGCCGCCGATCAGGCAGGTGGGCAGCATGAACGCGCGCAGAACGCTCTTTACCTTTTCATTCTGCGTAAGCACGGTGATGAGCATAAAGATGATCTGCACCGAGCAGAGGTGGAACGGCAGATCGGTCTTGGGCAGATAGCCGCCGTAGGTTTCTTCATTGATCACGATATAGGTGAACACCTTCAGTGTTTCGGAAATGATGCCGACAGCGAACAGCGCGCGGATAACGAGGCGCAGCGGCGGTTTTTTCTTCGCGAGCAGCACGAGCATGGCGGCGATATAGGCCGCACACACCGCGAGCACGATGATATGTTTTGTACCGAACATCCTGATCTACCTCCTTTTTCACATGGGGAGAATAGCACAGAAATCAGTTTTTGTAAATCCCCACGGACAGCTTAAAACGGCAGAAAACAAGACGGAAGGCCTGCGCGGGTGAGCGGCGCGGCGGCATGATGTACGCGTGCAGGCGGGAGGAGCCTTCAAACAGATATCGTTCCCGCATCCGCAGCACGGGAAGAAGCTGATCCGTCAAAACGGTCTTGATTTGTAAGCCCGAAGGCGGTATAATGCTGTCACAGAGAGTGGACGTGGAACATGCAGTAATGAATTTGTAATTTTCCGTTTGTATGCTGACTTCGGCAGCTATGTTATTAGGGAAACGCTGATTAATTCGGCAGACTCATCTGCGGCGTCTTTTGCACAATC
>CALGBY010000018.1 GCA_937886445.1 uncultured Clostridia bacterium
TGACGGAAAATCTGCTTGAAACTGCACATTCCTCATTTTAGAGACACACCCTAGGTGTATGATTCAGCCATGAATCAAACTTTTTACCGTGATCTATGTCAATCGTTTAGCAGCTTATAGATTTGATACATGGAACGATTTCCATCTCCAGTGAGCCAGGTGTCGGTACTATGGTTGTAACAAGCTTTTCATTCCGTCTCGCTCAGGCTGAGACTTCCGATATAGCTGAAGTAACTTCTGGAGGTAGCATCAAGAGCCTTGAAGGAATGCGTATATTGCCGGTTGAAGATAACGAAATGAACCGCGAGATTGCATGTGAGAATCTTGAAGAAAAAGGCGTTATTGTAGATACGGCAGAGGATGTTAATATTGCCGTCGAGAAGATGAAGAATGCTTCCGAAGGTCAGTATGATCTTATTCTTATGGATATTCAGATGCCTCGAATGAACGGTTATGACGCTACAAGAGTGATAAGAAAACTTGCGGATCCGAACGCGGAAAATATCCCGATCATTGCCATGACAGCCAATGCCTTTGACGAAGACAAACGAAATGCTTTGGATGCCGGAATGAATGGACATTTGGCAAAACCGATTGATGTACCAAAGCTGTTCGCTAAACTTTCGGAAGTTCTGAATAACAAATAATGAAATGAAAAATGGACGATAAATCAGGAAATTTTTTGAAAGAAAGAATGAGTACTATGAAAGAAAAAAACAGGAATAACAGTTTAATGCGCTCAGTCGCAATCACTTTGTTTGTGACTTCTCTGTGCATGTTCATTATGGCTGAAGCTTCTTATTTGATCTCTTCCCGTAAGGTTGATCAAATTGCCACGAATTACTATCGGCTCGTCACGGAAGAGAACAGCATCCGCGTATCGAACTGGTACACGGAGCAGGTTGCTATTTTGGACAGCAACGTATTTGCGCTGGAACAAAAAGGCGTGGAAGACCGGAAGGACGTCAAGCAGTATCTTGTCAATCTGCTGTCAGAGTCCGCACATGAATATGTGTATGATATCTATTATATGTACCCCGACAACGTGATGCTGTGCGGAACGGATTTTGATAATGTCACGGAACATCCCGAAATCAATTATAATCTGCGGCCGTGGTATGTGAACGCTGTCGCGACCGATCATGCCGTTGTTTCCACGGCATATCTGGATACGGATACGAATAAGGTGGTCGTTACCATCTCAAAGCGCGTCATAATCGGCGGAGAGATTGCCGGGACGCTCTGCATGGATATGTTTATCACCTCGTTAGGAGATCTGATCAACGGCGAGATGATGCCAGAAAACTGCTACGGCTCCCTTGTGGATTCGGAATTCCGCACCGTGTTCCATCCTTCCGAAAGTTTCCGTTATGAAGATGAACCGCCGGTAATGGATTCCTGCGGAGTACAGAACTATGATCAACTGAAAGAAGCTTTGCGCAATAATAAATCCGGTCTGTCATTCACAGACTACGACGGAACAAAACGTACATTCTATCTGCAGGAGCTCAGCGATACCGGCTGGTACGTGGTATCCGCCATTGATAACAATCTGGTGAGCAATGAAACAAATTCCCTTCGCAGGAGCCTATTCCTTGTCGCTGCTGTGATCCTGATCAGCTCTTTGGCTGTAGAGGCAATTATCAGAAAGAGAAGTCTGAACAAGACGATTGAAATAGAAAGAACTCTTGAGCGTCTGAGAGTTGAAGAGGAACAGCGCGCGAGTCTGGAAGAAGCCAAAGAAAAAGCAGAAGCCGCCAACCGCTCAAAGACAGCCTTCCTTTTCAATATGTCTCATGATATCCGAACTCCGATGAACGCCATTATCGGCTTCACCAATATGGCAATCAAAAACATTGATGATCGCGAAAAGGTAATGGACAGTCTGACAAAGACGCAGAGATCCAGCGAACTGTTGCTTTCTCTGATCAATGATATTCTGGAAATGAGCCGGATCGAAAGCGGAAAGCGTGAACTGGTCCTTGAGAGCGGAAACATGATGGAAGCCTTTTCTCATATTGATGCCATTTTGATGGAACTTGCCAAGGCTCAGAATATTGATCTGAAATTTACGATCAAGGACATCCGGGATCGTTATATTCTTGTTGACAAAACCCGTTTCAACCGCGTGTTGCTGAATCTCGGCACAAACGCAATCAAGTATACTCAGAGTGGCGGACAGGTCAGCTTGACGGCATGTCAGCTTGACCGAGAGGAAGACGACACCAGATATTATCAGTTCACCGTTTCCGATAACGGCACGGGCATGAGCGAAGAATTCCAGAAACATATGTTCGAAGAATTTTCGCGCGAGGTCAATACCACGACCAGCGGAATTCAGGGTACCGGCCTTGGCCTTTCTGTTACGAAAGCATTTGTGGATATCATGGGTGGCACCATTGCGTGCGATAGCAAGCTGGGTCAGGGCACTACATTTACGGTTGTACTGCCCATGACCATCCAAGAAGCATCGTCGGACGAGCTGCTTCAGGATGCGGATGCCGGAGACCTGCCTATCCGGCTGAAAGGCAAGCGTGTTCTGCTTGTCGAAGACAATGAGCTGAACCGCGAGATCGCAAAAGACATTCTCCAGGACGAAGCTGGGATAATCGTGGAAACCGCAGAGGACGGCACGGTTGCTGTGGACGTCATGCGGAAAATGGGTGCCGATTACGTGGACTTTATCCTGATGGATATCCAGATGCCCTATATGAACGGCTATGATGCGACGAAAGCGATCCGCGCGATGTACCCCAACAGGCATATCCCGATCATTGCACTCTCCGCCAACGCTTTTGCCGAGGACAAGCAAAAATCACTGGAGGCAGGCATGGACGATCATATCGAAAAGCCAATCGATGTTGATCATCTGTTTGCTGCGATGAGTCGTTTTGCTTGATAGGCCTGCTGAACGGCGCAGTTCGCGCCCGGGCAGTGGCACTCCTCCGGAGATTTTTCGAGACAGTTGTGAAGTAAATCAACGCATATTAAACCAGCCGGGTACGGTGTACGGCTACCAATAATGCTGCGCTCCCGAAGTGATTGGGGCGCAGCACTTTTTGACTATCCCTACCGTGATGATAACTTCTTCTTCCTTTTGGTCAGGTTCCTTACTTGCTTAGCCTAACTTTCCGTGAAGAACCTTTTTATTACCTTATTTTTAAACCCCTGTCAATCAAAATCCGAGAAATCTAAAGTGCACTTTAGTTTTCTCGGATGGTCACATATGCAGTCAATCGTTTGAAAGATGAAACCTTGACATTTAACGCTTGATAAGATGCGGGTCTGTTCGCTATTTATGAAATTGTTTGCCCGCCGCCGCTTTTTGTTTTCTATTGGAGCAGCTCCAGAATGGCCTGAAGGAGTTCGGGATCCGGGAAATGCTTACTGCCGTTCGGGCCGTAGATCAGCGCGTAGCTGAAATTATCGGCCATACATTCCTCCGGATCGATCACGTAATCGGTATTTGTTCCGAATACTTTCCGGTAATCCTCTGATTCTTTCATAAGGTAGTATGGTTTTCCGTTTTCGTTCGTTTCCACCGGGACCAGCGCGACGTCCATGAGATAGTTCAGCGAATCACCGGGCCTTTCAAACGGCTTTTTGCTGATCAAAACGAGGGTACATTTTCTCTTTTCACCGTCGATCGTAAACTCGGCATATGCATCGTGCCGCTCCACATCAGGATTGGAAACGGAGATGCTCCTTACTTCAGCAGGAAGGTCAAATTCCTGATCCACGATTTGGAAACCGATCAACCGGTACATATCCCGACGGAAATCGGGAGCATTTCTTGTCAGACAATGAAAAAGTTCGTGTACAAGGATCGCGAGGCCTTCCTGGTGTTCGCCCCCGCGGCCGGCCAAAAGGGTTGGAATAAGGCCGTCCATATAGATCTGCGTTCCGTGTGTGTACGCGCTTCCGGGCTCCTCGGCCTGTGTGGAACGGATGAACGTGATCTCGCTGATCTGTGGCAGGTGGAGTTTCTTTTCCTTCAGAAGCGCTTCGATTTCTTCCATCGCTGCAACCAAAACGGCTTTTTCTTTTTCGGTGAAATCCATCATCTGCTCCGCGCCGAATGCCATCAGCATTTCGGCCGTTGCGTCCTTTCGCTGTAGCCTGAACTGCAGGTCATACGGCGTGGCACCGGCAAAATATGCGGTGTTGGACAGATACAGTTCCACCGCTTCCTCGCGGTCCGCAAAGCGATACGGAAAAGCCCGGTCGGAACGACTGAACTGTTCCACAACGGCTTCCGATCTGTCTGACCCTTGGAAAGCGTCTTCCGCAAGGCATGCTCCGCCCAGAAGCATCATAAGGCAAAGCATAAGAGAAATAAAGCGTTTCACGGATTTGTCTCCATTTCGTTCAATTTTGGTTTCATCAGGATGCGGTATACATCTCCTCAAACCAAGATTATAACATTCACCCCAGATTATTGCAATGTGAAGTAAAAACGATGAAACCTTGACATGTAGGTAACAATTGATGTGAGACCGGAGGGGTAGCAAAAAGCGATTGAGACAGTTAGAATAAAGTTACCACACATCACCCTAATGAAAGGACTCAATCGCCATGGATATTGTAACACAAAAGCAGCGGTATATACCACATGAAATTTCAACAAGGGTGAGTGCGGTTAAAGCATACAGAGAAACACGCAGCATCGGCCAACTGGAATTATACAGAAAGGAATGTACGTGAGAAGATAAACGACATAGTAATTCGTTGGCGGAGGGAGGGTATTCCATTCAGCCGTATAGACAGCAATACATGTGATAATGTGACTTAGCAATTCTATCAGAATCCAAAAGAACCCAATGGGCACGATGGTTGTGAATCAACATGATACATTAGGCTACATATTACTGACTATGTGTAGCAACATACGGTGATATCCTCATCCGGCGCAAGGTAGAACATAGGAAAGCATCGGAACGTCACAGAAAACGTTCGGTGCGGCCTTCCGCGAAGCACCTGCTCAAACGGGATCTGGTTTACGATCCGCGCATAATAATAGCCACCCTGCCGGTTGGCAAAGGTGACTTTTCAGTTTCCCCTAAGCCAGGCCGCGATTTCTGTCAACCTGTCCGTATTTTCAATAAAGCAGCTGCAGGTCAGAAGCAGATCGTCGTATACCTCCTCATCCTCCAGCACGGTCATACTGCCGGACCGTCCCGGCACATTGGTGAAGGTACTTCGTTCCGCCGGGAATGTAATTACTGGATGCTCGGATACATGTATGCCGTACTCTGTACATCTGTGTCCATTCCATTCAAACCAATCCGTCAATAAAGCACCTCCTATCGATATCAAAAAAGCGCCGCCGACGAAGGCAACGCTATGTATCAACAAATACTGTAATGTGGGTAATAGGCGACAAACTGGGATTTAACTGCCTAACTACTTTACTCTTTCAATAAACATAATCAGTTTCCCAAGCAAATGCCTTAACCCAGTTTTGCAAAGATTCATAATGAAAATCGTTAATATAACCGTTATTAAATGCGTTATTGACATATATGGTCATGGCTCTTTTGTATGAGTCAAGAGACCAGCCTTTCTCAATGTGAATGTTGTGTTCCTTCTTCAGGTCATTCAGTATCTCCAAATAATGCTTCGAACTTTCCTCATGTGTCAAACCGCCCACAACGTTTTCCAGCATCTTATCGTTTAATGCTTCAAAATCTTTCATTTATTTGTCCTCCTAAAAGTTTATCGAGTAGCTGTTTGTATTTGATTATACGAGCGAAAATGGGAAAAGGCTACTGTTTTTGAGAAATTGTTATTGCTATTTGTTATTTGTGTTATTTGAGTTATTTTGAGAAATGTTGAGAAATGTTGTACTGAAAAACACCCCATACTTTTCTCCGCAAATTCCTGTTTGTCGTTTAGTTCTCTTAATCTGACTTAAGTGTCCATAATAAAGATATTGACTCACAAGACACAGACAAACTATAATTTGTCGTTTTTTCAACATATCGAACGACCTTGACGTGAGTATTTCGGTGTTCGTTCATCAGAGTTCCATTTCACACTCATAGCATTTCAGCGTTTTTCCGCGGTATTCCTCATCAGCCGAATGTCCGTTGGGATGCATGCCGCACTTTTCCATCACTTTCAGGCTTCCGATATTTCCTTCAAAATATCCAGCGATTACCCTTTTGAAACCCATTTCCCTGAGTTCATTAATAATCGCAGCAACTGCTTCAGTTGCAAATCCATGACCTTTATACGCCGGGTCAATCACATATCCAACTTCAATTCTTATGTCGTCGTGACCGCAGTCATTCACGAACCCGATCATATAACCATCCAAATAGACACCATATTCAAGATGTGTTGTATCATCAATCTGACTGAATTCGATCAGCTTATCCGCAAGCGTATAGAACTCCGATTTTTGGGAATAGTCTGGAACCATAAAGGTTGCTGTGATCTCTGGGTTCTGCATCATTTCAACAAGACGATCTCTGTCTTCTTTCCGATAGGGATGCATCGTCAGCCTTTCTGTAATGATTTGCTCTTTTTTAATAATTAGTCTGCGCATTACTTGCTCACTCCTATATCTCATTGAAATTGAAATCCTCCTTTGCTACAGGCGGTTTTGCAATTCCGTAATGTCTTTTTAGTTCATATGCCGTTTTTCGTCCGTATCTGTCAGTTTCTTCAGTATATCTTCCACATTCTCCAATAAATCAAAGTTTCACCGGATGAACGTCCCGGCAAGAGTTGCCTGACTGCTTATCACAAAC
>CALGBY010000019.1 GCA_937886445.1 uncultured Clostridia bacterium
ATGACGGAAAAGATGCTGAAAATGCATCGTTTTGAATTTAGAAACACACCCTGGATTTTATGACGCGCTGCCGCCCTGATCCGCCCTCAGTATCTCCGAAAGAGCGCCCATCAGTTTCTCTACATCGATCGGCTTTGCCAGGTGGCCGTTCATGCCCGCGTTCATCGCGTTCTGCTTGTCCTCTTCAAAGGCGTTTGCCGTCATGGCAACGATGGGGATGCCGGACAGCCGGGTATCCTCAAGCGCGCGGATCGCCTTCGTGGCTTCATAGCCGTTCATCCGGGGCATCTGGATATCCATCAGGATCAGGTCATACTGACCGGGCGCGGCGTTTTTGATCCTGTCAACGGCAACATCCCCGTCCTCCGCCGTATCAACGGTCATGCCTTCATCGGAAAGGATATCCACCGCGATCTCGCGGTTCAGCGCGTTGTCCTCAACAAGAAGCACCTTTTTGCCCTTCAGCGCGGAGCGGTCGATCTTCTGCACCGTTTCGGACGCGGCCTGCCCGGGCGCGGATGCCTCCATTTCAAGGTGGATCGTCGTTCTCGTTCCCTCACCCGGCCTGCTCACGATATCGATCGTGCCGCCCAGCAGATCCACCAGCCTCTTCGTGATGGCCATTCCCAGGCCCGTGCCCTGCACACCGGAGGCGGTGGATGTTTTTTCTCTTGAGAATTCCTCATAGATATGCTCAAGGAATTCCTTCGACATCCCGATGCCGTTGTCCTCGATGATATAGTCATACCCGAAGCGGTTTTCACCGGCAGCCGCGGTCTCCCTGATGATAAAGCTGACCGTTCCGCCGTCCGGCGTATACTTGACCGAGTTGCCGATGATGTTCGTCAGGATCCTGTCCGTATGGAAACGGTCGGCAAGGGCATACCTGTGCCGGATCCCGCTGAAATCCTCACGGATGGTGAGCGTCTTCTGCATGGATTGTCTCACGATCGCCACAAGCTCCGCCGCGGCCTCCCGGATATCCGTCGTTTCATATTTGCACGCCACGCTGCCGGATTCGATCCTGGCCATATCCAGCACATCGTTGATGAGAGACAGCAGCTGTTTGCTGCCGATGCCGATCTTGTTCAGGCTGTCCTCCACCACCGCCTTGTCATCGATATGGGAAAGCGCGATATTGTTGAAGCCGATGATCGCGTTCATCGGTGTGCGGATATCGTGCGACATGTTGAACAGGAAGGTGGATTTTGCCTTGTTGGCGGCTTCCAGCTTATGGCTGTATTCCTTTTCCTTTTCGATCTCATCCGAAATATCCATGAAGGCAACGGTCGCTCTGGTGTTATCCGTGCCGCGCACGATGAAAACACGCATCGTTCTTACCGTGCCGTCAAAAACCTCCCGCACCGTAAAGGAGATCTCGCTTTCCGTTTCCAGTATGCGCATCACATTCGCGCTGTCGGACATTTCCTTCATCAGCGGCCTGTCGTCCGGGTGGATGTGCTTTTCAATAAAATCATCCATCGCCTTCTTGTTGCCTTCCATCGAGAAGACGTTCCGGAAGTAATGATTCATGTGCAGGATCTCGAAGCTGTTGTTCCGCAGATCTACGATGTAGGCCGAATTGAAGCTTTTCAGGAAATACCCGAGATACACATTTCTTTCCCGTATCGTTTTTTCGGATATGGAGCGGTTGACTGCCAGAAAGATCAGCACCGCCACCAGCAGCGCCACAGCGATCAGGATCGCTAAATTGTCCCTGAAAAAGTCCGCCACGGTATAGTTGGCGCTCTTCGTGCTGAAATTCAGCTCGATGGCGTTCCGGGCCGACTGGCTGATCAGGTGATATCCCCTGTTCATCACCATGATCAGCTCATTGTTTTCGCTCAGGGCGGCATAGCATACCGGGCAGGGCGCGGTAAGCGGCATCAGCAGATACTCGTTCGCGTTCAGGCCTTCCTCGTTCAGGGCGTAAATGTGTGCCACCGCCCCGTCCGCCTCATGGTTCTTCACCGCGTCTGTCAGCGCCTTCACGGAAGACAGGGCAATGATCTCAGCCCCCGGAAAGTTTTCCTTCACATAGCTCAGGCCGGGACGGGTGCTGCCGGTCGCGATCCTTCTGATCTCCGCGTCGCTGCCGGTATTGAGGGTCAAAAGCCCCATGGGGATATTCATGATCGTTTCCGATATCGCAAAGCCGTTCTTCTCCGCTTCATAATAGCTGTGATATTCCGGGCATATCATGTCGATCTCACCGCTCTTCAGTGCCCGGTGCAGATCATCCATCGACGGATAAAGCACCCATTCGATCCTGATATCCGTGATATCCAGCAATTTGAAGATCATATCCGTCATTTCAACATAAGCGCCGGAAACAGACCCATCCCCGCCCTCATAGGCATAGGGCGTATCGTTTTTCAGCCCGCCGATATGCAGCACGGGATGGGCCGCGAGCCATTCCTTTTCCTCCCCTGAAAGCTGATAGGAGGAAAGCGACTCATTCAGGTATTTCTGCTGAAGGTTTGAAACCAGAAACGGGCTGATATCGTTCATCATGCTTACCGCGTAGCTGATATCCTGAAGAAGATCCTGCCTGTCCGGCGCGATAGCAAAATACACGCCCCGGCTGCCGATCTCAAAAAGCGACACAAAGCCCGTACCGGGAGCGGTGTTGTTGATATTGAGTATATAATCGGCCTTTCCGGCGCGCACGGCGTCCCAGGCATCATCAAAGCCGCTGCAGTACACCTTTTCCACGGAAACGCCGTTTTCTTCCGCCCACCGGTCAAAGAGCGTTTCCTCAAAAGCCCCCTCCACGGTGGCCAGCCTTTTGCCGCGGAGCGCCGCGCTGTCCCGGCTGCTCTCCCCCGCGTTTTCCTGCAGGGTGGAAATATAGTAGTGCTCCTCGTTGAGCAGAAAATCATGGAACAGCACCTGTTCCTTCCGCTCGTCCGTCGCGATGACATTCGGCAGGATATCGATCTCTCCGCTCAGTAGCTGCCCGTAAAGATCGCTGAAATCTCCGTAAACATATTCGATATGCCAGTGGTTATAGGTGCCGATCTCGCAAAGCAGCTCATAGGTCAGGCCGGACTGCGCGTTCCCGTCCGCCCCGCCCTCCATAAAGTTTTCCATGGTAAAATAGCCCACACGCACATTTTTACCCGTATGGGGTTCAGACGCGAAGGCCGTCAAAAATGAGCCTGCCGCGATCAGCACCGCGGCCAGTACGGATATCAACGCGTGTTTCATATGTTTTGCCATAGCAGCACCGCCTATATTACAGGTATAGCTCATTTTGCGGCCGGATATACCGGCGCGCTCTTTTTATGTGATACTCCGCCCGGGCAGGATCAGCTTACATCCGCGGGTCATGCTTCCTCTGCAACGCATACTTCATTTTGATTATAACATAGCAGCCCTCCCATTTCAACTTCCCGCAATCAGGTATACAGGCACATTTTTTCGGCAAAAAAGCTGAAAAAGGAAGAAAAAACCGGGAAGTACATTTTTTGAACACTGCCGGCAGCCCCGGGGGCGCGCCGATCAGGCGTTTTTATACATTATATATGAAGATTATTCATTGACACCGTTCCGCAAAGCGGATAAAATAACATACGGACGATCGCAAATAACCGGATATGTAATTTTCAGTATTCAAATCTTCCCCGGCTCCGCATCGGGGCACGGGGCGATAAAGGAACGGCATATAAGATGACGGAAACGAAGAACAAGAGCAATAAAAGCAGGCTGTGGATCGCCGCCGGGGTCATTCTGGCGGTCGTGATCGCCGGGATACTGCTGGTGAGCGCGTATAACCGTAAGATCTCCGATCAGCTGTATACCGAAAGAAGCCAGGGCCTGATCACCGTCACACGTAAAAGCGCGGACGGGCTGGACAGCCTGATAAGGAGCACCTGGGTATCCCTCGGCTCCGCTGAAAAGCTTTTGGGCTATGACAGCAAAGAGCATCCCGAGCTTTATGAAAAGGCAAGCCAGCTTGGCGACCGGGCCGTATGGCTGCAGGATTATCTGCAGCTGAGCCGGGATGAAAAAACCGGCAGCCTTGTGCTCCTGCTGGACAGCAATCTGAAGGTCTACTGCGGGGACGGTCATAAAAGCAGATGGGAAGAGATCGGCTTTTTGAATAACGATCGGGATATCTGCATCACCCGGTTGACTTATCAAAGCGAGGATGACAGCAGCATTTTCTTCATCCATAAGCTGAGCGAAAAGATCACCGTGGGAAAGACGCAGCTCACGCATGTCATCATCAATTTGCCTGTCAGTTCCTTTGCCGATATCTTCCGCGTTGAGGAATACCGGGATCAGAATTTCACCTATGTGGTAGGCCGCGACGGTGAGCGCATGTGCCGGTATCAGCAGTCCGCATCCTTCATCGATACCTATAATGTACTGCATCTGCTGGAAGACGCGAAATACACGGCGGGCAGCACGGCAGAGGATATCCGCCAATGCCTGATAGACGACAACAGCGGCAACTGCTGCATCTCCTTTGAGCATGACGGGGTCAGCTATTACGCCGCCACGGCGAAGCTGAACGGAACGGACTGGCACATCATTTCCTTCGTGCCCACCGATATCCTGTCCGACACCGCCAAAATGTTCCGCACTTCCACCTACACCTTCTTCATAGAGCTGTCCCTGCTGGTCCTCATCGCGGTCACCATCTGCATCGCGCTGGCCATATCCGCCACAAATCAGGCAAAGCTCAACCGCCGGCAGGAGGAAATGAATGTAAAGCTGGCGGAGGCCGCCGAAAAGGCCGAGGCCGCCAGCGCCGCCAAAACGGTGTTCCTTTCCAACATGTCCCACGATATCCGCACGCCCATCAACGGCATCATGGGCATGCTGGCCATCGCGCAGAAGGAAAAGAACGACCCCGGCAAGGTGCAGGAATGCCTTTCAAAGATCCAGGGCGCGGCCCAGCACCTGCTCTCCCTCATCAATGATGTGCTGGATATGTCCCGGATCGAATCCGGCAAGACGGTCATCGCGCACGATCCCATCAATATCCATACGGTCACGGCCAACTGCCATTCCATCATCCGCGGCCAGCTGGATGACCGCGATCTGGAGCTGATCGTGGAAGAGGAAAGCATCACCCATCCGTGGCTGATCGGCGATGAGCTGCGCATCCGGCAGATCCTGATCAACATACTGGGCAACGCGGTCAAGTTCACCCCGGACGGCGGAAAGATATGGTTCAGGGTGAGTGAGACCGCGGCGGACGCGGATACGGCAACGATACGGTACGAGATCCGGGATACCGGCATGGGCATGTCGCAGGAGTTTCTGGGCAGGATCTGGGACGCCTTTTCACAGGCGGATGGCGGCGCCCGCAGCAAGTATAAGGGCACAGGCCTCGGCATGGCCATCACCAAGCAGTTTGTGGATCTGATGGGCGGCACCATATCCGTGCAAAGCGAGGTCAATGCAGGCAGCACCTTCACTGTGGAGCTTCCCCTGCCCATCGACAGATCCGGACATGTGAGCGAGGAGCTGCCGGAGAACATAGACAGTCTTGAAGGTATCCGCGCCCTGCTGGCGGAGGATAACGAACTGAACATGGAGATCGCCACGGAGCTTCTGGAGGATGAAGGCATGACGATCACGCCCGCCGTGAACGGGCGGCTCGCGGTGGAGCAGTTCCGCAATAATCCCCCCGGCACCTTCGATGTGATATTAATGGATATCATGATGCCCGTGATGGACGGTCTGGAGGCCACCCGCGCCATCCGCGCAACAGAAGGCCGCCCCGATGCCGCGGCCATCCCGATCATCGCCATGTCGGCCAACGCGTTTGAGGAGGATATCCGCAAATCTCTGGACGCGGGCATGAATGCGCATCTGAGCAAACCGATCAATCTGGACGAGGTCATGAAGACCATTTCCAATTATGTGAAGAAGTAAGCCGGTGTTCCTGCTCTCAAAGGCCTGATCACCGCTCTTACGATATTTTTCAAGGAGGTATCCCCATGAAAAAACTGTTTGGTATCCTGTTGGCACTTACCCTGCTGGTTTCTCTGACGCCCGTCCACGCGGAGGAGCACGAACCGCTGACAATGGTAACAGCCAACTTTATTTCCAAGGAGCTGCTGGATGGATTTGCGGAATACGCACCGGAAGTGAAATTTGAATTTGTTCCGTATAACGGCTCGAACATGACGGCTTATATGCGCAATTCCCTGAAGGCCGGAGATATCACCGATATCTACGCCACCACCTACATGCAGGGCGCGGACGCGATGAAGGATAATCTGATAGACCTGAGCAAATACGGCTTCGTGAACAACTATACCGACGCCATGCTGCGCGGTGTGAATGTGGACGGCGGCATCTATCTGCTTCCCGCGTTTTACAATATCTTCGGCATCTATTACAACAAGACCGTATTTGAAAAATACGGCTGGGAGGTTCCGCAGAGCTTTGAGGAGCTGCTGGCGCTGAAAGAAAAATGCGAAGCGGAGGGCATCGAGGCATTCCGCTCCCGCATGGACCTGAACGGGTATATTTTCTCCTATCTGTTCGGTCTGGGCAACACCATGTTCTTTGACACCATGGAGGGCATGACCTGGAAACAGGATTTCCTGACCGGCAAGGCCAACGCCACCGGCACGCTGGAGCCCGTTTTGGAATATATGAAAAAGTGGATCGACGCGGGCTTCATCGATCAGAAGGATATCGGCACCAATGCCAGCAACCCCACCTTCATGGGCGGTCTGGCCGCCATGCATCTGTGCAACGCGTATTCCGTCAAATCCCTGGACTGGTCCGTGCGGGCTGATCATCCCGAATACGGCCTTCAGGAATACGGCATCATCCCCTTCCTTTCCGAGGACGGCGAAAACAATATGCTGGTCTCCAATATCCAGCGCTTCTACGGCCTGAGCAAGGAACTGGAAAAGCCCGGCAACGAGCAGAAGCTGGCCGACGCACTGAAGTTCATCGAATACATTTCCACTGAAATGGGCAGTACACTGATGGGTGCCAACGGCAGCACCGTGCTTTCCACTCTGGTCAGCAGCAAGATCAGCGATGACAGCTTCTATGCAGAGGTCATGGATTATGTGGAGGAAGGCCAGATCACAAGCTATGTCTGGGCCGGATGGGAAGATATCGTCAATGAGATGGCGGATGTGCTGCATGAGTTCGTCCGCGGCAACATCGATATCCCCGGCGTTTGCGCGGCGTTCGATCAGATCCGGGACAATTACCTCGCAAACGGCTATGCTCATGTTGCCATTTCCACAGATGATCTGGATATAGAGGATATCGCCCGTCTGACCGGCATCGCCCAGATCAGAGCAACAGGCGCGGATGTGGCCATCATGTCCCTGCCCGGTTTCTGCGGTTTCGAAAAAATCATCGATCGCGAGGGCTATACCAGCATGCATAATTCCAAGGGCATCTGCGGAAAGCTGTATGCCGGCCAGAGGATCGGCACAGAAGAGATCAATTCGGTCCGCCAGTCCGGCAAGCAGCTGGATACGATCACCATGACCGGCAAAGAGATCAGAGAGCTGGCGGAAAAGGGTCTTAAGCTGTTTGAAAGTCAGACCGAGAATTTCCGGTACATTCTTGTCGTAAAGGATGACGCGGAGCTGGCGGACGATACCACTTATACGGTCGTTTTTGCCGACGGCGAGATCGACGGTCTTGCCGAGGGCTCCTTCACAGCGCTGGAGATCACCCCCTTCCAGGTGCTGTCCGATTACTTCACGGAGCTTGGCACCTTCGGAAAAGAGGATCTCCGCTGGTGAGCCCGGCGTTCATCGCCCTTTCAATATGAGTGCGAAAAGCCTCCCGCCGGAAACGGCGGGAGGCTTTTGATATACGGGCGCAAAGACGGCGCGCAGGTATACGGCCGGGCCTGTCACGCCCTCAAGCTGCATACAGAGCCGTGCGTCCCGACTTTCCGGCGCATAAAAACAGCCGTCCCGCTTCTATGGCGGAACGGCTGAAACAGCTTATTCTTCCTTTTCTTCCTTCACCACGGCGATGTGCAGCTCATCCAGCTGCTTCTGCTCCACATAGCCCGGCGCGCCCATCATGATATCCTGCGCGTTTTTGTTCATCGGGAAGGGGATCACCTCGCGGATGGTCTCGCTGCCAGCAAGCAGCATCACCATACGGTCCACACCCGGGGCGATACCGGCATGGGGAGGCGCGCCGTAGCAGAACGCGTTGTACATGGCGGGGAACTTGCTCTTCACATCCTCCTCGCCCAGACGCACCAGCTTGAACGCCTCGATCATGATCTCGGGGTCATGGTTGCGCACGGCGCCGGAGGAAAGCTCGATGCCGTTGCACACCAGGTCATACTGGAAGGCGGTGATGGAAAGCGGATCCACCTCGCCGGTCTGCGCCTTCTTCAGCACCTCCAGCCCGCCGTTGGGCATGGAGAAGGGATTGTGGCAGAACTCCAGCTGGCCGGACTCCTCGCCGATCTCGTACATGGGGAAGTCGGTGATCCAGCAGAACTCGTAGCGGGCCTGGTCCATGTGGTGGGGGGCCAGGGTGGGCAGCAGCTTGATGAGGGCGCCGGCGGTCTTTTGGGCGGCCAGCGTTTTCCCGGTGGTGAGGCCCACGAAGGTATTGGGCTTCAGGCCCAGAGCGGAGATCACCTGGTCCCGGATGGGCTGGACAAACTTGGCGATGCCGCCTGCGATCTCCCCCTTTTCGTCCAGCCGGAACCAGTAGCACTTGTTGCCGGTCTGGACCTCCACGTCGGCGCAGAGCTTGTCGATCTGCTTCCGGGTGGCGGTGCAGTCGGTGACGGGCACGGCCTTGACCACATTGCCCTCAAAGGGCCCGAAGCCGCAGCCGCCCAGCAGCGCGGTGGCGTCCACGGCGGTCAGGTCAATGCGCAGGTCGGGCTTGTCGGAGCCGTAGGTCTCCATGGCCTCGGAAAAGGGGATCCGCCGGAAGGGGGCGGAGGAGGCGACGCCGTACTTGCCGTATTTGGCGAAGATGGGGGGCAGCACGTCCTCCAGCACGGCGAACACGTCCTCCTGGGAGGCAAAGGCCATCTCCATATCGAGCTGGTAGAACTCGCCGGGGGAGCGGTCGGCCCGGGCGTCCTCGTCCCGGAAGCAGGGGGCGATCTGGAAGTAGCGGTCGAAGCCGGAGGCCATCAGAAGCTGCTTGAACTGCTGGGGGGCCTGGGGCAGGGCGTAGAACTTGCCGGGATGGTTCCGGGCGGGCACCAGGTAGTCCCGGGCCCCCTCGGGGGAGGAGGCGGTGAGGATGGGGGTGGTGATCTCCAAAAAGCCGTGCTCGGTCATGGCCTGGCGCAGGGCGGCCACCACCTGGCAGCGCAGGATGATGTTGGCCTTGACCTCGGGGTTGCGCAGGTCCAGGTAGCGGTACTTGAGGCGGGCGGCCTCGTCGGCCTCCCGGCTGCGGTTGATGGGGAAGGGGAGCTCGTTGTAGCGGCAGCGGCCCAAGACCTCGATCTGGGAGGGGACCACCTCGATGTCGCCGGTGGGGAGCTTGGGATTCTTGGAATCCCGCTCCCGTACCACGCCCTCCACCGAGAGGGTGGACTCCTTGTTGACGGATTTGACCCGCTTCATCATATCCTCGGTCTCGATGACCACCTGGGTGGTGCCGTAGAAGTCCCGGAGGATGACGAAGGCCAGGTTTCCTCCCACCTCCCGGATGTTTTCCATCCAGCCGACGATCTTGACCGTCTGGCCCACGTGCTCCATGCGGAGCTCGTTGCAGGTATGGGTGCGGGATTGCATCATAAAATCAACTCCAAATTGTAGTATATAATGTGAAAAGTACAAATTGTATTATAAGATGATCTTTCGTTGGAAGACTGCGCGTCATGTGGGTTCCGTTCTCCACAGGGCGGAGAGGAGGAAGGCTTATTCCCGGTCCCGGATGGGGGTCCCCACGCCCAGCCCGGCCACCTTCTCAGCCAGCCAGACGGGGGCTGCGGCCAGGGCCACCGATTCCTGGACGCCGGAGGTCATGTCCTTGAGGGAGACCACGCCGTTTTTCACCTCGTCCTCCCCCAGGAAGGCCACGAAGGGAACCTTGAGCTTGTCGGCGTAGTTCATTTTAGCCTTAAACTTCTTGTTCTCGGTGTAGAGCTGGGCGCGTACCCCCTGTTCCCGCAGGGCAGTGGCCAGGGAGACGGCGGGGCCCAGGTCGCCGGTCATGGGGAGGACCAGCACGTCGGCGGGGGCGGTGAGCACCTCCTGGTTCAGGTACCCCTGATCCTCCAGCACGAAGAACAGGCGGGTCAAGCCGATGGAAATGCCCACGCCGGGGAGTTGTTTATCGGTGTAATATTCCGCCAAGTTATCATATCTGCCGCCGGAACAGATGGAACCGATCTCCGGGTGGTCCAGCATGACGGTCTCGTAG
>CALGBY010000020.1 GCA_937886445.1 uncultured Clostridia bacterium
TGACGGAAAATCTGCTTGAAACTGCACATTCCTCATTTTAGAGACACACCCTGATACGAAACACATAGCCGGTGCTGTCATTACCCTGCCATCAGTATTCAAAAGCGCCCTCGTATACCTCCTCGGTGCTGCCGGTCAGGATCAGCCTGCCGTTTTCAGAGCGCACGCGCAGGTCTCCGCCCATCAGCTTTACAAGGATCTCCGTGCCCTCATCGCAAAGGCCTTCCGCGATGGCCGCCGCGGCCGCCGCGCAGGCGCCGGTGCCGCAGGCCAGCGTTTCGCCGTTGCCGCGCTCGTATACGCGCAGGCGGAGCGTGGTGCGGTTCACCACGCGCACAAATTCCACATTGGCCTTTTCGGGGAAGAGATCGGAATTCTGGATCAGGGGGCCGATCTCGGATACCGGAAGCCCGTCAATGCTGTCGCAGAAGATCACGCAGTGGGGATTGCCCACGGAAACGCCTGTGAAGCGGTATTCTCTGCCTCCGGCTGTAAGCGTCTGCCCGGTCATCCGTTCCGCAGAGGATCTTGCCGGGATATCCGCGGGGGCAAAGGAGGCTTTGCCCATATCCACGCTCACGGAGGATACCTTGCCGTCTCTCAGGAACAGCTTCATGCGGCAGATGCCCGATACCGTTTCCACGGTGATCTTTTCGGAACGCACATACCCGTGGTCATAAAGGTATTTGCCCACAAGGCGGATGTTGTTGCCCGCCATCCTGCCCTCGCTGCCGTCCCGGTTGAAGGAGCGCATAAAGGCGTCCGCCCTGCGGGATTTGCCGATGAGCACGATGCCGTCGGCGCCTATGCTGAAATGCTGGCGGCACAGGTTGACACACAGGGATTCCGGGCAGGTGATCTGGTCGTCAAAGTTTTCGATAAAGATATAATCGTTGCCGCAGGAATGCATTTTGGTGAAGGGGATCCTCTGCTTCCAGCGCCGCATGCTGTTGATATCCACCAGCTCCGTGTTGGAGGGGTTGTATTTGCTGGCGATGATCTCCGCCAGGGCGTTTGCCGTATCAAGCGAGGTGAGGCAGGGAATGCCCAGCTGCATCGCGCGGCGGTGGAGGGCAATATAATCGCCCATCGTTTCATCCTTCACGGCGCCTGTGTACACGATGTAGTTCAGCTTTCCGCTCTCAAGCAGCTCCGCTATGCCGCTGCCCTCGGTGGCGTTTTCCACCGCTTCCACCTCTATGCCGAGGCTGCGGATGGCCGCGGCGGTGCCGGGCGTGGCATACAGGCGAAGGCCGAGATCCCAGAAGCGCTTCGCTACGGAAAGGATCTCCTGATAATCGTTGGTCTCAACGGAAAGCAGCACCGCGCTTTCACACTTGACCGGGCTGTCGGGCATTTTGAACCCGGCGGAGGTAAGCCCCTTGTAAAGGGCTTCCGCCATGGTTTTTCCTATGCCCAGCACCTCGCCGGTGGATTTCATTTCCGGCCCCAGGATGGAGTTTGCGTCGTTCAGCTTTTCAAAGGAGAATACCGGCACCTTTACCGCGCAGTAGGGGGGCGTGCGGAAAAGACCCGTGCCGTATTCCATATCGCGCAGCTTTTCGCCCAGCATGACCCGCGTTGCGATATCCACCATGGGCACATTGGTCACCTTGCTGATATAGGGCACGGTGCGCGAGGCGCGGGGGTTGACCTCGATCACATACAGTTCATCCTCATAGGTGAGGTACTGGATGTTCACAAGCCCCTTCGTGCCGAGAGCCAGCGCCAGCTTTTCAGAGCAGTCGCATATCTTTTCAAGAAAACGGTCCGTCAGGTTATAGGGCGGGTAGACGGCAATGGAATCGCCCGAATGGATGCCCGCCCGCTCGATATGCTCCATGATGCCCGGGATCAGCACATCCTCGCCGTCCGAGATCACATCCACCTCAAGCTCGGTGCCGGGCATGTATTTATCCACCAGCACGGGGTATTCCGTTCCGCCTGAAAGGATGCCCTGCATATAGGAGGCGGTCTTTTCGTCATCCCAGGAGATGACCATGTTCTGCCCGCCGATGACATAGCTGGGGCGGAGCAGCACGGGGTAGCCGATCTCGTGCGCCCAGTCAAGGGCCTCCTGAACGGTCTTTACGCCCTTGCCCGCGGGGCGGCGGATGTTGAAGCGGCTGAGAAGGGCATCAAACTTCGCGCGGTCCTCCGCGGTGTCGATGCCCTCCGCCGAGGTGCCCAGAATGGGGATGCCCTTTTCGGCAAGGAAGCCGGTCAGCTTGATCGCGGTCTGCCCGCCGAACGCCACAACAACGCCCACCGGCTTTTCAAGCGCGATGATGGGGGCCACATATTCCGGCGTGAGCGGCTCAAAATAGAGGCGGTCCGCCGTGTCATAATCGGTTGATACGGTTTCGGGGTTGTTATTGACGGTGACTACATCATAGCCCATTTCGCGCAGCGTCCATACGCAGTGCACGGAGGAATAGTCAAACTCAATGCCCTGACCGATGCGGATGGGGCCGGAACCCAGCACGATCACAACGGGCTTTCCGGAGCGCCTGAAGGCCGCGGCCTCGCATTCGCCGCCGGTGCAGGAGTAAAAATACGGCTGCTCTGTGCCGAACACCTTTTCACAGGTCCTGACGGCCTTATAGCTTCTGCGTTCCTTTTTGCCGTAAAACGCGTCTTCATTGCGTATGATGTTCTGAAGCCTTTCGAGGAACCAGGGGGTGATCTTCGTAAGATCGAATACCTCGTCAACGGATACGCCGGCCTTGAGCGCCTCATACACGGTAAAGATGCGGCGGTCGTCCTGATCCTTCAGCCGTTCAAGCACCGGCCTGTCATCCAACGGGGGCATATCCAGCGTTTTCGCGCCGATCTCCGCCCCGCGTACGGCCTTGACGAGCGCCTCCTCAAAGGTGGACGCGATGCTCATCACTTCACCGGTGGCCTTCATCTGCGTGCCGAGGCGGCGGGAGGAGCCGGCGAACTTATCAAAGGGCCACTTGGGGAACTTGACCACGGTATAATCCACCTGCGGCTCAAAGCCCGAAAGGCTGAAGCCGGTCGCTTCGTTGCGGATCTCCTTCAGCGTATAGCCGAGGGCGAGGCGTACGGTGATCTTCGCGATGGGGTAGGCGGTGGCCTTGGAGGCCAGCGCGGAGGATCTGGATACGCGCGGGTTGACCTCGATGACCGCGTATTCCTCTCCGTCCGGCCGGAGGGCAAACTGCACATTGCAGCCGCCGATGATGCCGATGGCCTTCACCATATCCAGCGCCGCCGTTTTCAGCATATCATATTCCCGGTCCGTAAGCGTCTGGGCGGGAGCGACAACGATGGAATCGCCCGTGTGTACGCCTACGGGGTCCACATTTTCCATGGAGCATACGATCACGGCCTCGCCGGTCGCGTCCCGCATGGTTTCAAACTCGATCTCTTTCCACCCGGCGATACATTTTTCCACCAGGATCTGCGTGATGGGAGACATATCCAGGCCGTTTTTCGCGATGACGCGGAATTCTTCTTCCGTTTCCGCGATGCCGCCGCCCGAGCCGCCCAGCGTGAACGCCGGGCGCACGATGACGGGATAACCGATCTTTTTTGCCGCGGCCAGCGCGTCCGCCATGTTTTCGGCGATCTCGGAGGGCACGCAGGGCTGGCCGATAGCCTTCATCGTATCGCGGAAAAGCTCGCGGTCCTCCGCCTTGTTGATCGCCTCCGCGTCCGTGCCCAGCAGCCGCACGCCGTACCTTTCCAGCGTGCCGTTTTTGCTGAGCAGCATGGCCAGCGTGAGGCCTGTCTGCCCGCCGAGGCCGGCCAGCAGCCCGTCCGGACGCTCCTTTTCGATGATGCGCCGCACGGTCTCCGCGTTCAGCGGCTCAAGGTAGATCTCATCCGCCAGGTTCTTATCCGTCATGATGGTGGCGGGGTTGGAATTGACGAGCACCACATTGATGCCTTCATCACGAAGCACGCGGCAGGCCTGCGCCCCCGCATAGTCAAATTCGGCCGCCTGCCCGATCACGATGGGGCCGGAGCCGATCACCATCACCTTTTTTATACGCTGATCCTTAGGCATAATTCACCTCACGCGGGGCATTGCCGCCGCGGTTTTCAACAAAGGATTTACTGACCGATCACAGTTTTTATCGTTTCCACGGCTTCCTTCAGGATATCCCACTGGATGTTCAGCGCGGGAAGCAGCCGCACCTTATCCTTCGCGGTCAGGCAGAGAACGCCCTTTTCGATGCATTCGGCAACCACCGCGGAGGCCACTTTTTTCGTTTTGATGCCCACCATCAGGCCGAGACCCGTAACGGCCTCCACGCCCGGGGCATCCTTCAATTGCGAACGGATATAATCGCCCTTTTCCTTTACATCCTGAAGCAGCTCCTCCGTGATGCGGCCGAGCACGCTTACCGCGCCCGCGCAGCTGACGGGGTTGCCGCCGAAGGTGGAGCCGTGATCGCCCGGGGTGAGCACATTTTCGGCCTTTTCACCGATCAGGCACGCGCCGAGCGGCAGGCCGCCGCCCAGCCCCTTCGCGGTGGAGACCACATCGGGCGTGATGCCGTAATGCATGTAGCAGTACAATTCTCCCGTGCGGCCGTTGCCCGTCTGCACCTCATCGATCATGAGCAGGATATCCTCTTTTTGGCAGAGACCGGCCACAAAACGGATGTAATCCCCGTCGATCACCTGCACGCCGCCCTCGCCCTGGATGCACTCCAGCAGCACGCCGGCCACCTTGTTTTCACTGACCGTTTTTTCAAACTCCGCCTTGTCACCGGCGGTCACATGCACAAAGCCCGGTGTGAGAGGCTGATAAAGCTCATGGTAATGCTCCTGCCCTGTGGCCGCGAGCGTGGTGAGCGTTCTGCCGTGAAAGCTGTTCTTCAGCGTGACGATCACGGAATAGTCCGCGCCCTTTTTCTGCGCGGCGTATTTCCGGGCCACCTTGATGGCGCATTCGTTGGCCTCCGCGCCGGAATTGCCGAAAAACACCTTTTTCATGCCGGTCCTTTCGCAGAGCATTTTTGCGAGCAGGGCGCAGGGCGCGGTATAATAAAGGTTGGAAGTATGCTGCACTTTGCCGATTTGATCCGTAACGGCTTTCTGCCACTGCCCGTCGGCGATGCCGAAGGAGGTGACGGCGATACCGCTTCCCAGATCGATATATTCCTTCCCGTCGGTATCCCACACAAGGCTGCCCTTGCCGTGATCGATCTCCACGGGGAACCGGCCGTAGGTGCCGGCAACATAGGTCTGATCCATTTCTTTGATGTTCATTTTCCGCACCCCGTTTCTTTACTTCGCAGCTTCGGCGTTGGTCACCATGGTGCCGGCGCCCTCATCGGTAAGCAGCTCCATCAGTATGGCGTGAGGCACGCGGCCATCCATGATGATGACGTTTTTCACGCCCTTGCCGATGGCGGTCTCGCAGCACTCCACCTTGGGGATCATGCCGCCGGAAATGATGCCGCTCTGCTTAAGATTCGCGATCTCGCTTACATCGATCTCGGGGATCAGCGTGGAGGGATCGTCCTTATCCCGCAGGATACCGGCGATATCGGTCATCATGATCAGCCTTTCGGCCCCCAGCGCGCCGGCAATGTATGCGGCGGCGGTATCGCCGTTGATATTATAGGCGTTGCCCTGCTTATCACAGCCCAGGGTGGATACAACGGGGATATACCCCTTTTCCAGCAGGTCCGTAACCGGCTTGATGTGGATCCTGGTGATCTCGCCCACGTAGCCCAGGCGCTCGTCCTTGGTTTTCGCCTCGATGAGCCTTCCGTCCATGCCGGAAAGACCGATGGCCTTGCCGCCCTTCATTTCCAGCAGGTTTACCAGCGTTTTGTTCACCTTGCCGGAGAGCACCATCTGCACGATCTCCACCGTCTCTTTATCGGTCACCCGCAGGCCGTCCACAAATTCCGCTTTCTTGCCCAGCTTGTTCATGTATTCGGTGATCTCGGGACCGCCGCCGTGCACCAGCACCACTTTGACACCGATGAGCCACAGCAGCACGATATCCTCCATCACCTGCTGCTTCAGTTCCTCGTTCACCATGGCGTTGCCGCCGTATTTCACCACTACGATCTTGCCGGTATAGCGCTTGATATAGGGAAGCGCCGCAGTGAGCACTTCCGCCCGCTCGGCATTGGTAAACTCATTCATAACCGTTTTCCGTCCTTTCCAAACGCTCAGCTTCTGTAATCGGCATTGATCTTCACGTAATCGTAGGTCAGGTCGCAGCCCCAGGCAGTGGCTTCGGCATCGCCCTCGTGCATATCGATGAGCACTGTTACTTCCTTCGCGCCCATGATATACGCGGCCTTCTCCTCGTCAAAGGCGGGCAGCTTGCCGTGATCGAACACCTTCACGGAGCCACGGTCGCTTTGATAGAACAGTTCCACGTCTGCCTCATCGAACTTGGCCCCGCTGTAGCCCATGGCACACAGGAAGCGGCCGAAATTGGCATCACAGCCGTAAATGGCGGCCTTGCTCAGATTGGAGCCCACCACGGAGCGGGCCATCTTTTTGGCGTCCGCCGTGCACTTCGCATGGATGACCTTCGCTTCAAACAACTTGGTAGCGCCTTCTCCATCCCCGGCCATACGGCGGGCCAGATAGGTGCAGACCGCCCGGAGCGCCTCCAGGAACGCAGCGTAATCTTCATTCTCTTCACGGATGACAGCATTGCCGCACAGGCCGTTGCACATCACCATCAGGGTATCGTTGGTGGAAGTATCGCCGTCCACGGTGATCATGTTGAAGGTATCGTTCACCACCGCGGACACCGCCTGCTGAAGCAGTTTCTTTTCAATGGCGATATCACAGGTGAGGAAGGCCAGCATGGTGCACATATTGGGATGGATCATGCCGCTGCCCTTGCTCATGCCGCCGAGGGTGGCCGTTTTGCCGTCCGCGGTGAAGGTGACCGCGATCTCCTTATTGACGGTATCGGTGGTCATGATTGCTTTGGAGGCCGCTGTGCCGGCCGCGGCGCCGCCCTTCAGCCGGGCGGACATCCCGTTCACGCCGTTCACCAGTTTTTCCACCGGCAGCTGCATGCCGATAACGCCGGTAGAGGCCACGGCTACGGTATCGTAGGGAATGCCGAGGTTTTCCTGAACAGCCTTCGCGGTGGCTTCACAGGCGTCCATGCCCTCCTTGCCCGTACAGGCATTGGCGATGCCGCTGTTGATGACAACGGCCTGCAGCACGCCCTTTTCATTCACGGCCATGTCCCACTTGACACAGGCCGCCTTCACGCAGTTGCTGGTAAAGGTGCCGGCGCACACGGCGGGCACTTCGCTTACCACCATAGCCATATCCGTTCTGTTCTTATACTTGATGTTCGCTTCGATATCGGCTGCCTTATATCCTTTTGCCGAGGTCACGCCGCCTTCGATCAACTGCATATATCTTTCCTCCGGATCCGTATACTATTCGTTATAGCGCACGATGTTCGCTTCATTGAGGGTGAAATCGTAATAGTTCAGGTCTTCCCGCCGGGTCCAGCCCACGTTCCGCCAGAAGGTGTTGCCCACGTCATTGCGGGTGAAGGCGATGAGGCTCACTTTGTTGATGCCCTCGCTTTGCAGCGCGCGCATGCAGGAGACCACCATGGCCTTGCCGATGCCTCGCCGCCTGTACTCCGGATCGACACACACGTGATACAGACATCCTCGCCGTCCGTCATGGCCGCACAGGATGGCGCCCACGATCTTTCCGTCTTCCTCAGCCACCGTGCTCATGCCGGGGTTTCGCTTCAGGAAGCGCTCTACGCCCTCCCTGGAATCATCTATGCTACGGATAGCGAAGCCCTTGATCTTCATCCACAGGGCTTTCACCCGGTCATAATCCTCGATCGTCATATATCTTATCATTTCACAGCACCAGACTTTGCTTTTCATCCGCGCCCAGGATGATATTCATGCTCTGGATGGCGGCGCCGCTGGCGCCCTTGCCCAGATTATCGTAGCGGGAGGTGAGAAGGATGCGGTCCTCGTTTCCGGTAACGGTGATTTCCATACTGTCCTTTCCCTCCAGACGGTTGGCGGAAAGGAAGCCGCTCTCATCAGCCTCCGCAAGGAAGGAAACGACGCCGTCGGTGTAATAGGAAGCGTACACTTCCGCGATCTCCTTCGCGTTCCCGTTGATCTGCGCTTTATGCAGGGGAACGGTCACTTCCATACCGGCGTAGTAGGGCGCCACGATGGGCGAGAACAGAGGCGTCGTATCCAGCCCGCTGAGCTTCTTCATTTCGGGCAGATGCTTGTGGCTCTGGGAAAGACCGTACTGCCGCGGCGCGTTCAGCAGAGGGCTGCGGTCGGCCTCCTCATATTCCGCGATCATCTTCTTGCCGCCGCCGGAGTAGCCGGTGAGGGAGAAGCAGGAAAGCAGAGCATCCTTCGGAACGATCCCCGCCTGCACGAGGGGGGCGACAAGGGAGATGAACCCGCTGGCATGGCAGCCGGGATTGGCTACCCGCTTCGATGTCCTGATCTTCTCCCGCTGCCCCTTCAGCTCGGGAAAGCCATAGGTCCAGCCCTCTGCGGTGCGGTAGGCGGTGGAGGTATCGATCACAACGGTATCACCGTTTTCGATCAGCCTCACAGCTTCCACGGCAGCCGCGTCCGGCAGGCACAGGAACACGATATCGGCTTCATTCATCTTATCTCTTCGGGCCTGCTCATCCTTTCGGAGCTCCTCGGGAAGGGTGAGGAGCGAAAGCTCCTTTCTTGCGGCCAGCCTTTCGCGGATGCGAAGACCGGTCGTTCCCGCCGCGCCGTCAACGAATATCTTTTTCATCGGATCCGTCCTCCTGTTCCCTTTCCGCGCCGGCCGGGCGCTTCAGGGCTTATTTCAGTGTTGCGTACAGCACCGCCTTGATGGTGTGCATCCTGTTTCCGGCCTGCTGGAACTGCCTTGCGCAGCTGCCGCGGAACACCTCGTCCGTCACCTCGCGTATATCGTAGCCCAGCGCGATCTGCGACCGGGCCATATCCGTCTCAAAATCGTGGAAGGCGGGCAGGCAGTGCAGGAAGATGCAATCCGGGTTTCCGGTGGAGGCAAGCAGCTCGCCCGTTACGCGGAAGGGGGTGAGCAGAGCCACTCTTTCGGGGATCTTGTCCTCTTCGCCCATGGAGGCCCATATATCGGTATACAGGGCGTCCGCGCCCTTCACGGCGGAGATATCATCCGATATGATGAATTTCGCGCCTGTTTTTTCCGCTTCCTTCAGGCACTTGGCCATCACCTCGTCCGCGGGCTTCAGCTCCTTCGGACCGTAGCCCACATAGGTCATGCCCAGCTTGGCCGCGATATACATCAGGCAGTAGGCCACATTGTTTCTCGTGTCGCCGCAGAAAACGAGCTTGCATTCGCTGATGGGTTTATCGATGCATTCCTCCATGGTCATGATATCGGGTGCCTTTGTATCAGCTGCCTCAACATACTTCTGACCCGGTCTTAAATACTGCTCAAGAACTTCCCTGTCAGACCTGAAGCCCTCTCTTGCGTACGAAGCCGTGCGTCCGCTTCCGCCGGGACGGTAACCGGTATGTGTATGGATCGCGCATGCCATTACCTTTTCCGGATCAAGGCCTTCCCTGTTGTCCTTAAGAAGCGCCCTTACCTGCTGCATCCATGTGTAGGTGATGGAAACAAGGTCACAGCTGACCATGACCATCTGATCGCCGCCGCACTCTACTGCCATTGCAGTAACCGTAAGGGGCTTCTCAACGTACTCGGAAATACGCTCTGCGAACTGTCCTGCAAGTGAGATCTTCTTATCGGGAGTGATGTTCACTGTGGACCAGCCGATTTTTACCTGTGCCATAATATTATCCTCTTTTCTTAATAATTCTTTTTTTACTCTGTAATGCCGTCCGTCACCTGAAGCTCCCCGAACCTGTCCTTCCATGATTTACTGAACATGTACATCGACTCGTTCGTTGAAGGATGCGCTATCAGAAGATCAAAGAACTGCGGTGTTACGGTCACGGCGTGGCAGCCTGCGTTCGCAAGACGTTCTATCTGTTCGGCGGTCCTGAAGGATGCGCCCAGGACCTTTGAATGATATCCGTACTCTGCAAAGGCCTGTACCATTTCCTCTGCGCATCTGATGCCGTCTGCGCCGATATTATCGATATGACTTATATACGGTGCGATGTAATCTGCCCCGCCTTTAGCGGCCAGAAGTGCCTGATTCAGTGAATGCACCACGGTAATACAGATGGCAAGGCCCTCCTTTTTACAGAGTTTAAGCGCCTTGTAGCCTTCCTTTACCGCCGGAAGCTTTACGACAAGGTTATCCCCGAAGTATTCCTTAAGCCTCAGTGCCTGCGCCGTCATGTCCTCCGCCCTTTCCGCAGTCACCTGCACAAAAAGCTTATA
>CALGBY010000021.1 GCA_937886445.1 uncultured Clostridia bacterium
GTTTTCCCCAATTTAGGGGTTGACAAAGGTCATTACATATCAGAAACACACCCTAGGAAGCGTCTCCGCTTTCATACAGGAGTACAATACGCCAACCGTTATGGAGATCGATCCTGAAAACAAACCCGGAGCCGAAAAAGCGCTCAGCTTATCGGCTCCGGGTACTTTTTACCACATCAGTGAGTTGATATAGTCTGTGAGCTTGTTCCTGTTATAGAACATGGAGACCTTGGGCAGATAGAAGTGGGGCTCTACTCCGGCATCCACGCTGTAGAAAATGCCGTTATTGACGGTATTGATGCGATAGCGACCGCTGACGGCAAAGAGCGTTCCGTCGGCCGCGCTCAGCACCTGCACGGCGCACGCGCCGCCCGAGGAGGGCATACCCAGCAGTGTCACCATTCCGGAGGAACGGAGCGCGGCGGGCACCAGATTGCCGCAGGAAAAGCTGACGGGCGAGATCAGACAAAAGAGATTCTTATCGTTTATGGCGTCACCTTTATCACCGAAAAGATGATTCAGATTGGCATCAAAGAAATAATTCGTTGCGGCTTTTGAACCGGAGTTCCGGTCTTCAATATGGACTGTTCCGATGACCAGCAGCCAGCTGCACACGCATGCGGCCACATCCAGCATACCGCCTGTATTGCAGCTCAAGTCGATCACCACATTCTCAACAGGGCTGTTTTCACGCGTGATCTGCCTGTTCGCATAGATCATCAGCTCCACCGTATCAGCTTCCTCAGAGCTGAAATCCTCCGGGATCGTTTCAGAATAATAATCCTTCTCCGTGTCCATTAAGAAGGTGTCAAAGGTGATGTAGGCGGTATTGCCCACTTCCTCATATCCCGGCATCCCGTTCGGATAGAATTCGTTGCGCTTGCCGTAATAATTAAAGATGTCGATGGTTTTCTTGATAGCGCCCATGGGCATGTTTGCAAAGTTTGCCGGATCGTCATCGCTGCTGTCCGTATAGGGGGATACGGCAAGCATCCCGCTGTGCCCGTCTGAGAAATGGAAGGAACAGAGGTTGAGGATCGCATTGCTGCTTACTTTCGCGTCCGGGTCCAGCAGATCGATCAGCAGACCGCTGCGAATGAAATAATCACGGAAGTTTTCGATGCCGTGCTCTTCCTTCAGCCCGTAGTGGAGATCCAGAGCCAGGCACAGCTCGTTCACCGTAAAGGTCGCCAGCGCATCACTGCGCAGACGGGTGGGAACGGAGTAGTAAAGCTCTCCCAGCTCTGTCGGCTGCAGCATACTGTCAAAGAAGGTGGTCGTGGTGGCAATAACGACGATCTCGCCGTTATAGCACAGGGCGCAGCCGCAGGGAGCCATGAACAGATCGCTGAAGGTTTGCAGCGGCAGATATCCCACGCCGTTCACCGTAAGCACCGGAATATCGTATTCCTTCAAATCTATATCCGTATAATTACCGGCGCATTCAAAGGAGGATTCGTGCTTGATCAGCTTGGTTTCCCCGTTTCCCTTCGTATCGCCTGTTACCACCAGATCCAGCATGTTCGCGCCGCGGGGGCCGGCAAAGAAGCGGTTGTACTGTGAAAAGCCGAGAAGGCTGTTTTCAAAATCGATATACGCGTCGGTCTGGCTTTCCCTCACCAGCACGGTATAGGGAGATACACCCTGCACCGTTACCTCAAAATCGCTGTCTTCACCGTAAAACCGGTTCATGACGCGGCACATTTCCTCAGCGCAGATGAAGGGGATATCCGTCTGTCCATCTGGAAAATACAGGCTGATCTCTTCCTTCACCGAGATATCGTTCACATAAAGCGGAAGCACAGTTTCACCCTGCCGTTCTTCCGCCAGCACCGGTACCGATCCGCAAAGCAGGACCAATACAAGCATCAGGGATATCACTTTTTTATCCATATTGATATTTTCTCCTTTCCAATGATCCATTCAAGATGATCCGGTCATCCGGACATGCAGATTGTATTACAGCGCGGTTTTTCCTGTCAAGAAAATTCCATGCCTTCTGATCAAACAACTGTGCCCGCGCATGTCCCGTTTTGCCCCCCCGGTCATGTTCAGCGCGCAAAGGAAATGTTGGGGCACATTACATAGGTAACAGTCAGCACAACAAAACAGTGAGTTCTGCGGAACAATGAATCTGCAACAACACACAGACCGCGAAAGGAACTCTCTGCATGGGCAGGATAACGCAGGAAGTTTACTGGCGTCAACGAGTAATCATGTATGTATGCGCATGGGCATATACATGCGGGACGACATAAAATCAATACATCCATGTCCTGCAAAATAAATAGCGGCAGCGGATTCCGGGGCGTTCTCCGGCAATACTCATTTCATAATGGATCATGTCAAGAGTAAAATGTTGTTTTTCGGAATTATCTTTATGTATTCACCTTCTGCCTCTCGGTATTACTTTCTTCATGTGATTGATGAACTCTTCACTAATTTCTGTCAGGTTCGAGTCTGTATTCCCATAAGCATGTCGGTCTTTCGCAATTACTACTGCTTTATTGGATTACCGGTGAAACAACAGAGCGTTATCTTAATAATCGTTGTTTATCATATTCCGTACATTTCCGCTTCCCGGGCATCGCATATTCCGCTTTCGTATAGGAATGATCACCAAAGCAATAAAGTTACTCATTCTGATCGGATCCGCATCTAAACATGATACATTTTGCAATAGCATAATGCATTTTGAAAGAACATGATATATCCAAAATCTGTATTTATTGACATTTTGTGATATGTGAAATATAATAAACTCGCCGTTTTGCGGCAAGTTTATTTTTAGTACCCGAATCATGAGCAGTATACCGGTCTCCTGCTTGCTTCTGCTGTCACCCCGGCCATCGCTCACCGCATACCGGAACACCGCCTCCGTTTGGAAAAACGGAACAAAACAAAGCCGTCGAAATCATCATCAGGAGTCACACCGAAAACATGAAATCTCAGAAAAGTACCGCCGGAAAGATCATCAACGGATCGCTGATCATTATCGCAGTTTCCATACTGGCGAAATTCGCTTCCTTTATTGCCGAATCAGTCAATGCCTATTATTTGGGCACAGATTGGCGTTCTGACGCGTTTTATATGGTCAGCAGCGTGCAGTCTGTTGTCTATCCTATGCTGAGCATCGGCATCTCCAAGGTCTTTTTGCCGGCGTACAAGCGGCACCTTTCTCTGGATGAAGATGAAAAGGCAAATGTACTGGCCAACAGAATGATGACCTTTCTGGCACTCGTTACTTTGGGTCTGGTCACACTTCTCATCATTTTCGCCCGTCCCGTTGTATCGTTGATCGCTGTCGGTTTTGACGACAAAACAGCGGATCTGTGCGCGGATCTGATCAGGATTTCAGCTCCCATGTATGTATTTATCATATTCGCGGCCACCTATTCCGCCATGCTTCAAAGCCGGAACCGTTTCTTCGCCAGCAAGATCCGCGAAGTCATCTCCCATATTCCGCCCATTCTTTGCGTTATATTGCTCTATGAAAGATTGGGAGAAGTACACGGTTTGTATGCTCTTGCAGTATCGCTGGTAGTCGGCGCGCTCTGCCGTTTGCTGATCGAACTGCCCTTTGTTAACTGGAAGTATCGCTACAAGCCCGATTTTTCATTCAGGGACGCAGAATTCAAACATGTTATTGTTAAATTACCTCCTGCGCTTATCACCGCGGGCATCTCGCAGATCAATTCCCTGATCGACAAAATGATGGCCTCCACCTTTAAAAAAGGCGCCGTGTCCGCGCTGCACTACGGTTCAAAGCTGAATCATGTACTCAGCGGCCTCCTTTCCACAGCAGTTTCCACCGCGTTTTATCCTCAGATGATCGAATTGATCACACTGGGTAAAAAAGACGAACTGAACCGTATGGTCACCAAGATCATCAACATTTTTTGCGTACTGATGATCCCCGTAACCATTGCCGGCTACATGTTCAGTATTCCCATTATCAAGGTCGTCTACGAACGGGGTGCTTTCAACGCCTCATCAACAGATCTGACCGCCAGTATCTTCTCATTTTACTGCCTCGGTCTGCTTTTCTACGCATGTTCCGCCGTTCTTACCAATATTTTCTACGGTCACGGCGACACAAAAACGCCCATGTTTATCAGTCTGATCGCGATCACCATCAACATCATCCTCAATTTTGTTTTCTCACGGCTTATCGGCATCAGCGGTCTTGCCCTGGCGACCTCCGTATCGGCCTTTATCGGTATTATCATCAAATTTGTTTTCGTCCGGAAGCATATCAGCATCAACTGGAAAAAAGAAGCGTTCCTGATATTCAGGATACTGGTTGCTTCTTTTGCGGCGATCGTTCCCGCCTATTTTATCTCATCCTGCATTGCGAATAAATATCTTTCACTGATATGCGCCGCCTGCATAGGGATCACCCTGTATCTGGTTATGAACATGCTGCTCAGGATCCGGGTCCTTTCTGAGATCGCTTCGCTCTTCACAAGAAAGCTTCGCAAAAAGAGGAAAAACACTGCGGGGAGGTCATAAGTATATGAACATAAAATATAAACTGGCCAACAATTCCGTTACCTCTTTCCTATGGTACGGAAAAAAGTATCTGAAATACCGTATTCCCATGCTGCTGTGTTCAGTTAAGGCTATCGACTCCAAAAAAGTCGTTTTTATGAGCTTTAACGGCAAGAATTATTCCGATAATCCCCGTGCCGTATCTGAAAAACTTCACGAGCTTCATCCGGAATATACCATTGTATGGGGAATGACAGACCCTGAAAGAGCGGCCGGCGTGCTGCCGGATTATGCCAGGTGTGTCAAATTCGGTTCCTTCGCTTGGTACAGGGAGCTTGCCACCGCAGGCTGCTGGGTTTGCAGCGTGCTGCTGCCGAACGGTGTTTACAAGCGCAGGGGGCAGCGATACATTCAGACCTGGCACGGTGATCGCGGCATGAAAAAGATCCTTTTTGACGCGACCGAAAGCATGGACAGATATAAGAAAAGAAACCGTTTTCGTAAGATCATTGAACCCGAATTATGCGATCTGGGCACAGCCGGCTCGGAATACGGCATCATGCAATACCGTTCCGCCATGCGTTACAATGGCAAACTGTTTACAAACGGTATTCCGCGCAACGACTGTCTTGTAAACCTGACGGAGGAACGCAGGTTGGAATTGAAGGCCAAGATCGGTATTCCTGCCGATACGAACCTGCTTCTGTTCGCACCCACATACCGGGACGCAGGTAACGGTGCTCCGCAAAAGACATCATATATAGATCTTCCGTCTCTGTGTGGGCGTCTTGCGGCGCGCACCGGTGAAAAATGGTGCTGCGCCATCCGCGGGCATTCCGGTGTTCATCTGGAAAACAGCAACAACATACTGGATCTGACCCCTTACGAGGATATGGCCGATATTCTCTGTGTCACTGAGTTGCTGATCACCGATTATTCCTCCACCCCCGGCGATCTGGCTCTCACCGGTCGGGGAACGATTCTCTATCAGGATGATTATCAGGATTATGTGGATAATAATCGTGAACTCTATTTCAAAATGGAGGAATCGCCTTTCCTGATCGCCCATGATCCTGATGAGTTGAACCGCCTTATCGACAGCTGGAGCCCCCGGTCAGCCGCCGAAAACGCAAAGAAGATCCTCGATTTTTACAAGACATCGGAAAGCGGTCATTCTGCCGAGAACGTTGTACGCTTTATCTGCGGTGATGAGTGAACGATCGTTCATCAACCAAACTCGCACCGATCATTTTCCGTTACGAATATTTCAATATGTCAAGAAGGGAGCACGCTATGAAACGCGTCATTACCTACGGTACCTTTGATCTGCTTCATTACGGTCATATCAATCTGCTTCGAAGAGCAAAAGCATTGGGAGATTATCTGGTGGTCGTACTGTCAACAGATGAATTCAACTGGAATGAAAAGCAGAAAAAATGCTATTTCAGTTATGAGCAACGCAAAGCTCTGCTGGAATCCATCCGCTATGTTGACTTGGTGATTCCCGAGGAAAACTGGGAGCAGAAGAAAACCGATGTACATGAGTATCATATCGATACCTTTGTCATGGGTGACGACTGGCAGGGGAAATTCGATTTTCTCAAGGATGAAGGGGTCGAGGTAGTGTACCTTCCCCGCACTCCGGAAATCAGCACGACCCAGATCAAAAATGATTTGAATAATGCCTCCCGTAAATAAACAATAATAAATGTTGTGAGGAAATCGTGATGGAAACAGATTCTTTGCGTGAGCTGCAGCTCTTTGAAAAGAAAATACTGGATGATGTCTGTGATTTTTGCCGGGAGAACAGTATTCGCTGCTATCTGATTTGCGGCACTCTTTTAGGTGCAGCCCGGCATAACGGTTTTATTCCATGGGACGACGATGTGGATGTCGCCATGCCGTATGAGGATTATACCCGTTTCATCGAATCTTTTTCCAAAGAACACAGCGCTGCATATTTCGTTCAAACCTACGATACTGATATCCACTGGTACCGTTCCTATGCACGCGTAAGGGCAAATAACACCACCATGATGAAGCCGAATTACAAAACGGTGGATTTTCATCAGGGAATATATATCGATATTTTCCCCGTTCTGCAATGTGAAACGGAGAAAGAACGCGCCCGGTATGTGAAAAAAATCAAATTTGCCAATCTCCTCCAGATGGATCATTTCGCGCGTGAAAACAAGGTTTATAAAGCAAAACACCGCAGACAGCTTATGCTGCTCGCTCCCCTGTACTGCCTTCCCGTTTCCATGCGGCAAAAGTGGCACGGCCGCATCATGACAAAACTGGGTGCAAAGAAGGGGAAATACTATTACAATGTCGGTATCAAGATCGGCAAATGCCGTCCGGCGGAGCATTTTACTCTTCCCGCGGATCAGGTTCTGTTTGAGGGCAGGCTCTATAACGCCCCTCACAACCACAAGGAATACCTGACCAGTCTATACGGTGATTATATGACACCCCCTCCCCCCGAAAAGAGGATCGGGCATGATCCGTCCATCCTTGTGGACTACAGCAAAAGCTACAAAGAGTATCAAAAATAATCCTTAAATAAGCATATCATCCCCTCAAAAAACACAGTACCCGCTATCTTTCCATGCTTCCGAACACAGCCCCTTTGACAAACAGATACATGAAATCCTGCTCACGCATACAAATGCGAAAAGGAGAAAACATTGATTTACAACAGATTTGTAAAGCGACTGCTGGACATTCTATGTTCCCTGACAGCACTCGTTCTTCTCTCCTGGCTGTTCCTGATCCTCGCCATCGTGGTTCGCATCAAGTTGGGAGCACCAATACTGTTCAAACAGCAGAGACCGGGAAAAAAGGGCAGAATCTTTACATTGTATAAGTTTCGCACCATGACTGATGAAAAAGACGCGAAAGGCGAGCTGCTCCCTGATGAGGATCGTCTTCCCGCGTTCGGACGCTTTCTGCGCTCCACCAGTCTGGATGAATTGCCTGAGCTGATCAATATTCTGAAGGGCGATATGAGTATCGTGGGTCCCCGTCCGCTTCTGGTAAGGTACCTGCCGCTCTACAGCCCCGAGCAGGCTCGCCGTCACGATGTACGCCCCGGTCTGACAGGTTATGCTCAGGTCAGCGGACGCAACACCATCACCTGGCAGGAAAAGTTCAAGCTGGATGTATGGTATGTGGATCATGTAAGTTTCTCTCTGGATGTGAAGATCCTGTTGAAGACTGTAAAAAGCGTACTCAAACGCGAAGGCATCAGCAGCGAAAGCAGCGCAACCATGGAAGAATTTACAGGTAACGGGACCAGACAATAATGTCATGGATCGTTTATATCATACCGCGAAACGGAAACCATTCATCTATTCATGAAAGCTGAAAATCAACTGATACAGGAGATGCAGTATGGATAGCAACAACGAGTACGGATTAAGAGAAATTCACAAACAGCTATTGGAAGTACTGGTGGAATTTGACCGCTTCTGCCGTGAAAACGGTGTATGCTACAGCCTTACCTACGGTTCTCTGATCGGTGCTGTACGTGAGCATGGTATCATTTCCTGGGATGACGATGTCGATATCATGCTAGACCGGGACAATTATGAAAAGCTGATGGGTATCATTGACCGTTTCGATGGTTATTCCTCCAGAATGGAGCTATGGATCACACGGGTACGCAAGAAGGATATAACGCCCATTGACGGTTATGATCCCGCCATCGATCTTCTTGTCATCGACGCCGTTCCCGAAAACCGCCTGTGCCGCGTATTCAAAAAGACCTCTGTCAAAATACTGCAGGGCATGCTTAAGAAAAGAATACTGTACTCTGAGCATTCCCTGACAGAGCGCGTTTTCATGTGGGGTACTCATGTTCTCGGTAAGCTTTTTACAGAAAAAAGCAAACAGAAGCTTTACCACAGGATATGCAAAATCGGCAATAATAAACCCTACAGCAGGGTCTGCTGTTATAACGGCCTGTTCAAAGCACTAAAAAAGACCTTTGATAAGAGTATCATGGAAGCCTACACAGATTACGACTTTGACGGATATAAATTCATGGGCATCAAAAACTATGACGTGTTCCTTCGGTCATTGTATAAGTTAAATTACATGACACCTCCTCCCATGGAACAGCGTATCCCCCGCCATATGTGATCTCATATGAACCACCCAAGTCCGTTCAAAATATTCCTGATATCAGATGATCTACTCGATCAATAAACAGATTACATTTATGATGAAAGGGGGAACAAGGATGAAATTTGACGGAGAACGGCCGCTGATCCCAAGCAGTCCCGCCCAGGTATGCAAGGCCATAAACAAAGCAAAAAATGGGCATCCATACAATCATTGCGAAAATAATCACCAAATTGATAGATGGAAAACCGACAAGCCAAGTACAGCCAAATGATGTAACAAACAGTTACCGCATTTCGGTATAGCATGTCAAGAACAATCCAATTGATTTTTTCACACGAAGCAAAATATGTTGTTCCGAGAAAGATCTATCCAACCGTATCAAGCAGCATCCCATTATGCTGCGTATCAGAAAGAAGATGACTGAAATGAAAAAACTGTTGATTCTCGGTGCTTCCATCGCGCAGATCCCCTTTATCAAAACCGCGAAACAGCTGGGCTGCCTCGTAGGCATTGCCGATTACAATAACGCGGCCCCGGCCATAGAATTCGCGGATGAGTATTTTCAGTGCAGCCTTCTGGATCTGGACGCGCTCCGCGAGGTCGTCTCCTCATTCCGCCCCGACGGCATCACCTGCGGTGCCAGCGATGTGGGCGTAATGAACTGTGCTCTCCTGTGCAGGGAGTTCGGATTGCCCGGACTTTCCCCCGAAACGGCTTTGAACGTAAAGGATAAAGGCGCCATGATCGAGGCCTTCCGCAAGCATCATGTAGCCCATCCCGAGTATCAAGTCGTCACCTCCCCGGATGAAAAAATCAATATAGATTTCCCGCTCATCACCAAGCCGGTGGATAATTCCGGCAGCCGCGGGATCAATGTGGCACGGAATGCCGAGGAACTGCAGGCCGCGCTGAAGGACAGCTTCTCCCTCAGCGGCTGCGAAAGAGTCATTGTTGAGGAATACATGGACGGTCCGGAGGTAAGCGTGGAAGTGCTGGTGCAGGACGGAGAGCCCCACGTGCTTCAGGTAACGGACAAGCTGACCACCGGAGAGCCCCACTTTATCGAGATCGGCCATTCCCAGCCCTCACAGCTGCCTTCGGAAGATGTGGAAAAGATCCGCCGGCTCGCCTATGACGCCGCCAAGGCCGTCGGAGTCAGGGACGGCTGCTGCCACGCCGAAATCAAACTGACAAGCAAAGGCCCCAAAATGGTGGAGATCGCCGGCCGTCAGGGCGGAGACTTCATCACCACCGTACTGGTTCCCACCTCCACCGGCATCAATATGTCGGAATATGAGATCCTGCGGGCCGTAGGCACTCCAAAGCCTTTTGTCGATCCCCACATTGAAAACCGCGGCGTCGCCGTGCGTTTCATAGAAGCCCGGCCCGGAACGCTGGAATCCGTTGAGATCAATTACAATGCCGAATCGATGGTGGGCATTGAGGATATGAAGTTTGTCTGCAAGGCCAACCGCGTTTACGGAAAGGCACAGAATAACAACGACCGCTTCGGATATGTCATCTCTACCGGAAAAACCCCGGCAATCGCCATCGAAAGATGCGAGAACGCGCTGAAGAATGTCCATATCACTATGAAATAATTCTGTTCTTTCGGAATTACTGACGGAGGATATATGAAAGATCTCGGCAGTTTCATTGAATACGAGTTTCCTGTATATACCGGGTTATATGACAGTGTTCCCAAGCAGGATATCATCGCGCTGAATTCGTGCCGTGCAGCGATCTATCACGCGGTCCGCTGCTACGGAGTCAGTAAAGTATGGCTGGCTACCTATCAATGCGATGAGGTACGGGATTTCCTGTCAAAAAAAGGGATCGAGATCCTTTACTACAGCATGGATGAAGATTTCAATCCTGTCTTCCCGCAGGAGACAAACGACAGCGATACAGCCATCGTTCTCAGCAACTACTTCGGTATTCTGGGTGACCGGCATTTTCTGCCTTTGGTTCAAAGATTTCATAATGTGATCATTGACAACGCGCAGGCCTATTTCTATCATCCTCTCCCCGGCTGCCTCAACTGCTATTCCCCCCGCAAATTCCTCGCCGCTCCAGATGGCGCTTATGTGATTGGTAAAGATGTAAACCGTTTTTCTTATGAGCGGGGTTTATCGTCCGATACATCACAATTCCTTTTCATGCGTCAGGAGTACGGTTGCGATATGCATATATATGCAAACAAAAAGCAGAATGACTACCGCCTGCATGATGAAGATGTTCTTTTGATGTCACCGATCACCGATGCCATGATCCACGCTGCCAACCTGAACAGGATCATTGAAATCAGAAAAGAGAATTTCCGGTATGCCCGGAAGTTATTTGATCCGATGAATCAATGGGATCTGTCCCGGTTCGCGGATGAAGATTCTATTCCGATGGGATATCCGCTGATGGTCGATTTTGAAATCATCCCGGCTTTTCATGAGGCGCACATTTATCAGCCGAGATATTGGGAATATATCCTTGATGAAGCAAAGCCGGACTGCCTTGATTACAAAATCGCAAAATATATGGCTCTTCTTTGCATTGATCAGCGTTACGGAAAAGAAGACATTGACAGACAGTATGAAATCATTGCACAGCTATCGCAATTGAAAGCAGGAGGAAAACTATGAGTGTTGCAGGAAAAAAGCTTTTAGTCCTCGGCGGAAGCCGCTGGCTTCTCGAAATTGTCAATCAGGCAAAAAAAATAGGTCTGACCGTGTATGTAACGGATAACAACCCCGCTTCCCCGTGCAAGAAAGTTGCCGACAAATCGTTTGATATCTCAGCGATCGATGTGGATGGTGTTACACAACTTTGCAAAGAAGAACACATTGATGGCGTTATTACCGGTTTTGTGGATATGCTGCTCCCGTATTATGCTCAGATCTGTGAAAAAACAGGGCTTCCCTGCTACGGCTCAAGCGAATTGTTTTCCTTGTTTACAAACAAGGCGGAATATAAGAAACTGTGCCGTGAATACGGCGTTCCCGTTGTAGAGGAATACGATATATCACTTGACAGTTTTGACCGGGAAATCAATGCCGTTCGCTTTCCCGTCATCGTAAAGCCGGTGGATGACAGCGGTTCCCGCGGTATTACAGTATGTTCTACAGCAGAAGAACTCAAGCAAGCGCTTCTGCACGCTACCGATGTTTCTCACAGCGGAAAGTGCATTGTGGAGCGCTATATGGATACAGATGAGGTCATGGTTTACTGGCTGTTTGACAACGGAGAGTATTATCTTTCCGCGGTTGCCAACCGTCACGTACGGCATCTGAACGGAGACAAGGTCATCCCCTCCCTTGTGGGCTTCTCCCTTCCTTCCAATACCACTGCTTACTATATCGATCACATTGCGAAAAATGTGAAAAAAATGCTCAAATCGCAGAATGTCAAGAACGGTATGATGTTCATGCAATGCAAAGTGGAAGATAATGTATGCTATGTCTTTGATATCGGTTACCGTCTGACAGGGTCTTTGGAATATCATATCATTGAAAAGACTTGCGGTTATAATGCACTGGAGGCCATGATTCGTTTCGCTGTAACCGGAAATATGGGATTGAACGCCGGTTTGATCAATCCGCTCTTCAAGGGCTACGGATATTCTGTCGTCGGCCAGATGAAGCCCGGATATATTGCTGATATTAACGGAATAGACGAGATTGCCCATGCGGACGGCATTTGCAATGTCTTCAATATGCATGTTCCCGGCGATACCGTATCCGACAAAGTTTGCGGTACACTCATGCAGGTATGTTACAGAATTCACGGAACGGTCGGCACAAAAGAAGAAATATATCCCGCCATGGAAAAAGTGCATAACGGCATTCGGATCATATCCGGTTCCGGTGAAAATTTGATCCTTCCCGGCGTTCCCGAGGAAGAGATCGAGCGCAGGGTCGATTGATGTTCTTCTTTACAAGTCATTCCGTATTTATTAGTCTGTTTCAATATATCAAATTACGCAGAAGAACGAATAAAGATGAGATTTGATGGAAACGGCTGCTGATCCTGGGCGGCCCCTCCCCCGTATGCAAGGTCGTTAACGAAGCGAAGAAAATGGGGATCCATACGATCGTTACGGATATGTCCGCCAACGCGCCTGCCAAAAAGCTGGCGGACTAAACCCTACCCTACAGCGTAACAGACAGTGAGCACATCGTGGAATGGTGCCGTCAGCATCCTGTGGACGGCGCGGTCAATTTCTGCGTGGGTCTGGCTCAGGAAACCCATCTGAAGCTGGCTGAGGAATTCGGTTTCCCCTGCTACGGCACAAAGGAGCAGTATAACGCGCTGACCGACAAGCGTGCCTTCAAACAGCTTTGTGTGGAGAACAATGTGGATATCATCCGCGGATACAGCGAGGATGATATCGATTCCATCGTGTACCCTGTGCTGGTGAAGCCCACAGACAGCAGCGGCAGCCGCGGCGGCGCCGTTTGCTATACAAAAGAGGAATTCATTCCCGCCCTGAAGATGGCCCAGCAGGAATCCACCACCGGTCATGCCATTATTGAACAGTATATGGAAGGCTATCAGGACCTTACCATCTCCTACCTCATCAAAAACGGCGAACCCACCCTCATCAGTGTGGGAGACCGCTATCCCGGCCGGGCGGAAGACGGCATGATCCGTCAACTGGCCTGCACCATTCAACCCAGCCGTTACACAGAAATGTATGTGAAATATGTGGATGAACGGGTAAAGAACATGCTGCGCAAGCTGGGGCTGAAGAACAGTCCCGTGTTCATGCAGGGCTTTGTGGACGGAAACACCGTACGCATGTATGACCCCGCCATCCGCTGGCCCGGCAATGACTACGAGCTGATTTACGAATACACCACCGGCATGAGCCCCATGCGTAGCATCATCACCTACGCCATGGGCGGCGAGATTGATGACTATGACGGAAAAATGCAGGGCAGCTATGACCTGAACGGCAAGACCGCCATGCAGTACATGGTCATGGCCGGCGAAGGCACCATCGCCACCTATGACGGGCTGGATGAGATCCGCAAGCTCCCCTTCGTGCTGGATGCCAAGCAGCGCCACTTCATCGGCGATCATATCGAGCAGACCGGCAACATCAACCAGCGCGTGTGCGAGATCTCCATTCTGGTGGACCGGGATGCCGACAAGATGCGGGAAGCCGTGGAACAGGTGCAGAGCCTGCTGAAGATCACCGATACCGACGGAAGAAATATGATCATTTCCGCGTTCAACAAAGCACTCACGGAAAACTATCGCAAATGATCGTTGCTCCTAAGGCATTTGAGCAGTCGAGCCGCAGTCCGGCTGCTTTTGCATATTCACATATCTCATCTGTATACTGCAGCTTTTCTCCCGCCAAACAGGCAAAGGGCACTGAATTTTGCTTTGTCTGCCCTCCAAACAGCTGATACAGCTTTCTCATTCCGATAACAAACAGATCAAAAACATTCAGCAAGCTTATCATCCGATCATGGCAACTTCTCAGCAAACAAATCACAGTTTTTTCAAAATTTTGCTTGACAAAGCGCGTGGATTTTAGTACTATTATCTGTGTGTCAATAGACTCCGCTAGCCCCGGGACTATTGAAGCAGCCCCCGAGTGCGACCATCACAGAGGGACGAATGTGTACCGATTTACCGATTCGAGGAGGAAATTCACTTGAATACCTTTATGGCGAACGCTCAGAATATCGAGCGTAAATGGTATGTGGTAGATGCTGAAGGTATGGCTCTGGGCCGTCTGGCTTCCCAGGTCGCCAACATCCTGCGCGGCAAGACTAAGCCCATCTATACTCCCTTTGTGGATACGGGCGATTATGTGATCATCATCAACGCTTCCAAGGTCATCCTGACCGGCAAAAAGCTGGATCAGAAGATCTATTATCATCATTCCGGATATGCCGGCGGCCTCAAAGAGACCAAGTATCGCAAGCTGATGGCTGAAAAGCCCGAGTTTGCCGTACGTCATGCCATCGTTGGTATGCTTCCCAAGGGACCTTTGGGACGCCAGATGGCCACCAAGCTGCACATCTACGCCGGTGCCGAGCATGAGCAGGCCGCTCAGAAGCCCGAAGCCCTGGAACTGATCAAGTAATAGAGGCATAGAAGGAGTAATATCATGGCTAATAATGAATTCAATGCCGTTGGCCGCCGTAAGTCGGCTGTTGCCCGTGTTCGTCTGGTTGCGGGCGAAGGCAAGATTGTTATCAACAAGCGCGATATCGAAGATTACTTCGGCCTTGAAACGCTGAAGATGACTGTGCGTCAGCCCCTCACCCTCACCGGTGTTACCGGCTTTGATGTACTGGTCAATGTAGACGGCGGCGGTCTGACCGGTCAGGCCGGTGCCATCCGTCACGGCATCAGCCGTGCCCTGTGCGAGGCTAACCCTGAGCTGCGCGACCAGCTGAAGAAGGCCGGTCTCCTCACCCGTGACCCCCGCATGAAGGAACGCAAGAAGTATGGTCTCAAAGCCGCCCGTCGCGCTCCCCAGTTCAGCAAGCGCTGATTTCCCGATTTGGTTTTACGACCTGCATTCGCAAGAATGCAGGTTTTTTGCGTTTTACGACATCTCATGACGTCTTTATACGCTATATCGTTTCGCATTTTGCGTAATTTTGCCTGATAAATGGTGCTGAGACGTTCTGCGTTTCTGTGTAGTGTTGTGCGTAAGGAGCGTACAAGCAGCATACAAGCCGCAAAGTTTTCACTCCTTTTTCTCCTTGATTGAGTTGATTGCTTCGACCAGCACTCGGATATCCAGTTCGGTGTAGACCCGCTCCGTAAGGGACATCGCACCGGAGTGCCCGACAATCTTTTTGATCATGGTCGGATCAACATGGGCCTCGGTCAGAAGGGAAATGCAGGTGTGCCGCGTATCATGAGGCAGGTGATCGAAACCGATATTTTCCATGATCGGCATCCAGTAGCTATCGCGATAATTTCGGTAGTCAAAGTGCTTGTGTTCCGGCGTATGCAGCAGATATTCGCAGTCGGAACTTTCATACCATGCCTTGTAGAACGGGAGCACCTTGTCCGCAATGGGAACCTTGCGGATGCCATTCTTGGTTTTCGCTTCGATCACATCGAAGTACTGCTCTTCCAGATGAACATTCTCCTTTTTCAGGTCAAGAAATTCGGAAATTCGACATCCGTTATAGATCAGCATCAGCACGATCTGATAATAGGGATCTTCAGCCAAAGTCCAGAGGCGCTCTACCTCCTCCCAAGTGAAACGGGTATGATCACGCTTATCCGGATTCTTATCCGCGTATGCACTCAGATCCAGGTATTCAGAGTAATCCTTGTTGCAGATATCATTCTTCATTGCGTAGTCATACAGTTGGTTGAACAATCCTTTTAGCTTCTTCAGCGTTGGATAGTTCTTTCCGCAGGTATCGACAACATGCTGCAGATCCGCAAGCCGGATATCTCTGAATACTTTGTTGTACAACGTACCGCATACATTATAGGAAGCTTTATAACCGTGCTGGTTCGAGACGGAAATCTTCGGATACTTTTCTTCCGACCAGCGGTCATACACATTCTGAAAGGTTGCCTTCGCTGCACCGGTATCAAACGGATTGTTGTGATAGTCAGCCAGCATCTGCATCCCTTCCGCTCTTGTTGCTGCATATCCAATCGTGGCAGTCTTCTGAACGGTTTTCCCTTTTTCCTCATCGTATTCCCACCCTGTGGTAATACGAACGGCATAGGGTCTTCTTCTGTGACCAGACATTTTCTTTACGGAGCCGTAACCATTGGGGAGTCTCACTCTTTTATCAATCTTCCTTTCGCCCAGGTGTTGTATATGATCAGGGCATAGCCCTTTTCATCAGGTGTTTGGGCCGCTGGTATCATCGGCGGCTTTTTTTGATGCCATTTTCTCCTTATCCATTTCATTGCGGCGGCGAATACGTTCATCAACCGTTAAGGCTTCAACCGGCTTATCAGCAAGTGCTGCATTGGCATAGTAGGCCAGCTGTGTTTCAAACCAGTGATCGAAATACTCCTGATCTGACATATAGCTTTCTACCCGTTCTCTTTCATCCGCATAGCTTTCTAGGAAGAGACAGATATCCGCATTCCGTTCGGCTTGAGGATTGTTGCCATCGAAGCAGAGAGAGCATGACCATTCTTCATCACGGGGAGGACGCTTTACATTCACCTCGAAACGAAGTCCCGCTTTCTTGTCGAGTTCATGCAGTACATGGAATACATCAGCCAGCGTTTCCAAACGAATCTCTTGTGACTGATAGCCCATGATCTCAGCGGGAGAAACTTCAAGGATTCTTGCGATTTGGTTTACTACCGCAATGGAAGGTTCGATTTCCCCGCTTTCATACTTCTGGACAGAACGAAGTGTTTTGTCCAGAAGCTTCGCCAAACTAGTCTGGCTCAAGTGAGCTGCTTTGCGCGCAACCTTGATTCTGTAGCCGATCTCCGTCGGAGTAATACCCATAATAATCACCTCGCGAGTATTGTAGCACATCTTTATATGAATTGCAAGTACATTGTACGAAAAAATAATTCGTAAAAGATATTGACAACAGCCTCCTGGTTTTGTATAATCAAAATGCGAATTAATAATTCGTATTACGTGAAACAAGAAAGGAGGCTGGAACGATGCCTGCAGAAAAGATATATGTGGAATTACCACCCTTTACAGGTCGAAACGTACCAGTAACCGAAATAGCGAAAGCTATGCACAAGGATGTCCAGTTTGTGCGAATCGGAATACAGCAAGGGTACTTGAAATTCGGCTGTGCAATCAAAGCAGATGATTCGAACGAATACAGTTACTACTGTCCGGATCGTAAAGTGTGGGAAGAAATCGGGTACTTTCGTCAGGAAGCGGCATGAAAAAACGGGATGATGTCCTGGCAGACATAATCCCATAGCCAATCCCGACAGCGGCTGCTGTGAGAAATCTCGCAAGGAAATCATAACACAGCAGCCGCCGGAATACAAGAAAAACTTGGAGGAACTATGAAGTATCAAGGTATACCAAAGGAATTACTGCAGCATGGAAGGTTCTGCTGCTGGCGGCTTGAGGAGCGCCAGGGAAAGAAAACAAAAGTTCCCTACGATCCCCGTACCGGTGAAAACGCAAAAAGCAATGATCCCATGACCTTCACGAATTTCAGCCAGGCTGTTGAAAGCACAGGATATGATGGTATCGGCATTGGTATCTTTAACGGAGTATGTGCTATCGATATTGATGGTTGCATTGAAAACGGAATCATGTCCAAAATGGCGATGGATATAATCAGCACCATGCACAGCTATACTGAGATCAGTCCGAGCGGAAATGGCGTACATATTCTCTTCAGCGCAAATGGATTCATATATGATACGCGGAAGTACTATATCATGAACCGTGGGATTGGTGTGGAGATATATGTGTCCGGGATGACTAATAAGTATGTAACTATGACCGGAAATGTCTGTACAGAATACGAGTACGGCGAAAGAGAAAGCGAGCTTCAAATCATTCTTGATCGGTATATGATGAAGCCTCCGGCTCAAAATGGATATGGAACTGTTGCAGAGAATGCAATAAATGCAGCATATGTTCCCGATACGCTCACCGAGAACGAACCCTGGCAGATTGCGATGCGCAGCCGGAACGGTGAAGCATTTGCCAGATTGTGGCGTGGGGATATTACAGGATACGCATCTCACAGTGAAGCGGACATGGCACTATGCTGTCACCTCGCATTCTGGACGGGTAAGAATCCGGTTATGATGGATTCTCTCTTCCGCAAGTCCGGACTGATCCGAGATAAATGGGATGAGAAAAGAAGCGGCAGTACCTATGGTCAAGTGACGATCAGGAATGCAATCGATCATTGTGATGACACGTTTACAGCGGCGAAAGAGACAACTCCAGTGATTATGTCGGAACCGTCAATGAAGCCAGAGGAGAAGAAAGCAGAGTTCAATCCCCTTGTTCCACTGAAGCCAAAGTACTGTGATCTTCCGCCATTCCCCACGGATTGTCTTCCTGAACCGCTTCGGAATTATGTTCTGGCTGTGTCCGCTCACAGTCAGACTGCTCCCGATATGGCAGCAGTGATAGGGCTCGGAATTCTGGCAGCATGTCTTCAGAAGAAATATCGTGTAGAAGGTACACCTGGATATTACGAACAGCTGAGTTTGTATACTGTAGTGATCGCTGTTCCAGGCGAAAGAAAATCCAGCGTGCTTCATGATATGACGAAGGTGTTGGAAGAATATGAAGCAGAGTCAAACAGCACACTGGCAGCGGAAATAAAGGAGAATCGCCGTGTCAGAGAAACAGTTGAGCGAAAGATTACGGCAACGGAAACTCGACTGCAGCATAAGGAGAACGAAGCGGATGAAAAGAAATTGCAGGAATTGAAAGACGAACTGGACAGCTTGCCTGTAATCAAGGAGATTCGATATTCAGCAGACGACTGTTCCAGTGAGGCGCTTACAAGTCTGCTTGCCGGAAATGGCGGTAGAATGGCAGTAGTCTCATCCGAGGGTGGTATCTTCGACATCATGACCGGCCGTTACTCCAATAAGGTAAACATTGATGTCTGGCTGAAAGGTTGGTGCGGGGATCAGATTCGTGTAGACCGAATGGGCAGAGATGCAGAATTCATTCCGAAGCCTGCACTGACAGCAATCCTTGCGATACAGCCGAGCGTGCTGGATGAAATCATGGCAAGCACAACCATGAGCGGGAGAGGATTGATTGCCAGATTCCTGTATGCCTTCCCACCATCCAGAATTGGCGAACGCACATTCTGTGCTCCAGCAATTCCACCGGAAACATTTGAGGAATACCGTGCGTTGATCTTCCGTTTGATGGCATTGCCGGTGAATGAAGAAGAGATTATATTGAAACTGAGTGCGGAAGCTACGGTCGTCATATCAGAATACTTCCGGCAGCATGAAGTATTTCTGACGGGCGAAGGTCAGGATATCTCTGACTGGGCTAACAAATATATCGGAACAATCCTGCGAATTGCCGGTCTGATTCATGTAGCAGAGGGAAAAGAGAAAGCTTCTGAAATCTCCGCATTAACGATGAAGAACGCCATTATGATCGGAAAGTACTTTCTTGCCCACGCGAGATATGCATACTCTATGATGGGAACGGACATCACTGTTCAGAAAGCAATCTTCGTCCTGGCAAAAATTCGAAATGCAAATACTGTAGATATGAAACGATCTGATTTGTTCCAAATGTGCCGAGGGAAGTTTTTCAAAAAGACAGAAGACATTTTCCCGACACTGAATCTGCTTGAAGAGCGCGGATATCTCCGGATGGATACGCCGGAAATATGCGGAGCAGGTCGTCCGAAAGATACGCATGTGTACATCAATCCGGAGGCGTTAGCAGCATGACGGGCGGAAGAGAGAATCGATATAATGCATTTATTGCAAATACTGCACGAAACTTAAATGAAAAATACACAGGGAGGAAAGATACAATGTTACAGCTTATGGAATACCCAACATCCACGATTTCAAAACGAATCGTACTCTACACATTGAATGAAATGCGCGCGGCGCATATGGCGCGCTTCATGAATGAGCCTCGTATCCGGGGATTCAACAAAGCAAAGGCTATGCTTGTGAAAATGATTGATCAGTATGGTGATCAGATTAGCCGCGAGAAGTTGGATTCAGATTTGGATCAGATACTTTGTCAGGATCATGTGATCGGATTATGCAGCGATCACGCGACCGATATGTACTTTTGGACAGTGAGTGACTTCGCGTACTTCATTCGCTCATATCCGCTGAGTATCCCCCGCAGTATGGAACATATATTCCCGGAACCAACGAGCAAATAATCATAAATTACGGATCAGAGAGAGACGCAAATCATTCTCTGATCCGTTTTTCATATTCGTGAACTTCATGATTTCGATTGATAATCAGAATGAGAATACACAAAGTGCGGCCGCAAATCGAAGATTTGCTTCAGGGGGTTGGGGCCTTCCCCAACAAGCGCAGGGAACGGATTTTTCAATCCGGGCCCTTGAGGCATTGCTTGCAAAAAGCAATAAAGGCCCTCAAAGCCCTGCTTGCAAATTTGCATATTTAAGAAATATGCCCTGCTTGCCGAGTATATTACTTGGTAAAAACAGCCTCATATTTCTTTGCAAGCAGGGCCTATGTAGATACAATTACTCTGCTGCAAGCAATGCCTCCGTAGGCACAATTAGCTTGTTAGGGACAAACTCCCCAATTCCTGTGAGCAGACTTTGTCCGCAGCTGCTGAAAGAGACGCAATAATCTCCAAGCACTCATTGAGAATTTACTCTATATGAAAATCACGCGTGTGATTAAGATTCCTGTGTATTTGTAACACGTCTAATAATTTCTGCCGAAAGATCTTCATCATTGTAGTAAGTTGATATTGTGGTAGAAATGTTTTTATAAAATACCGCAAGTTCCTCACTGAATTCAGAGTGAGCCTCAACCAAAATAGTCTTAAATTCTTCGTTATCAAAATCCTCGATATCACTTTCCACGGAGATATTCTCAGGTGACACATTTAAATTGTTCTGAATAATATAGCGAATTAATAAAGCAAGATTAGGCTGATTATAATCAAGAGTATACTCTTTGTTTTCGCTATGGAAAACTATCTTTATATATTCACTCACCATATTTTGCCATCCTCCGTTTTATAGCAATCTTTCCACCATCAAGTATTGTTGAAGCACAATCAAGAATATCAGCATACTCTAAAGCGCCACATTTGTATCTGAATCCATTAGCATCATGTTCGGCAATGATAACACATTCTGCATCGCCATTAATCACTATATTTGCATCATGAGTAACAATGATGATTTGCCGTTGGCGTTTTTGTTGCTTGATCCATTTGGTTAACTTTTTGTATCTTGCTTCGTTATCAATATTGTCTTCAGGCTGATCAAGGAATAATGGTATAGATGAATCTGAATGCAATATACATTCCATTATCGCATTTGTTTGAGTCCCTGGAGATGTATGTTGAAGATCGAGGGTTTCTCCATTTGCTTGATAAATAATTTTGAACACTTTATCATGATGTATTTTTGATAAGTTACTGATTTCGTTGAATAATCCATCCATAGATACTTGAGAAATTAACTTGTCAAAAAAATCTGGTTCTGTTGCATAACGATGCAACAATTCATCGGGCGAGATATTTTCAGGTATTTTTCTATTGTCAACCGATTCACGAATCAATCGAACTGCATATTCTACAGGATGTTCCTTATTTGTCACTATAACAAAGAAAAACTTGTTTTCTCCTTCACCATTTTGTTCAAAGACTTTGTATTTTAATTTAGCAAGTTCTGTGGGTACTTGATAGAGACGATTTATCAGTATCACCCGTTGTAATTCAGACGAATATATTGAGCGAAGTTTATCCAGTATTCTATTTTTTCCTTCAATATGTTTTTCAGCTATTGCGCTCTGCTTTTTCTCGGATTCTTCTATCCTTTTCTGTACTATATTATTGAATTGTGTACTAATAAAGCGTGTTTTATTGCAAAACGATATGCTATATAGCAATGATTCAATAAAACGCTGATAGTTTGTTGAAACTTCCTCGGTCCACACTTCTGTATCATCAGGAAGGATTTCCTTTAAGGCAGAGAAATAATCCTTATCCTGTTGGGATAACAGCGATATTTGTTCATTCAATTGATTTGCTAAACGAAAGAAACGGTTCTTATGCGGAATGCGGCGCAAATTCTGAATATCATCAGTTATGTTATGTGCTGGAAGTTGACTGATACGCTGATTTCTTGCAGTCCCCTCCAATGACTGAGATATCTCGACTATGCTATCGTTTAGGGTATCTATACAATTAAACTGACTACGGAAGTAATCAAGCAGTTCACTGCTTCTATCGCCACTAAATAGTTTTGTAATAAAGGATTGAGAATAGTAAACCATTTCGATTTTTTGTGTGATTTGTCGTTCGTTGAAATTGGCAGACTGAATACCAAACTTTTTTATGAATGAACGACGACTTCTATCAATCAGTTCCTCATTGCCAAGAGAATAAACGATTGCATCTAAAAGAGCAGATTTCCCTTTGCCACGTCCACCAATTATTACATTCAAACGATCAGAAATATCAATTGTAGACACTGTTCCATTGCTTGAAAGCGGGTCTTTCAAAGTAATACTTTTGATTTTTTCAGCTGGGTTATTTGAAGGCCTTTCTTCATAAGTATAGATTATTCGGCTTGGGTCACTTCCTGCAAGAAGAAGACCTTGAAATGAATCAAGGCACAGAAAGAATTGATGCGGAGCGTTGATATAGCTTTTTACCTTTTCATAGTCTGCTGAGTCTGAGAATGCAATAACTGATTGTTCATTACTACATTCTGAGTATTCTGAATCCAAGAATTCTCGTGCTTTCATGATATCGCTTTTTCCAGCTGCTTCCCAAAATGGAAAAAACAGCCCAGAAAAACCGGTAACTCCTGAAAAAGTTGCTTCAGGGTCTGTCCACTCCAAATTAATACCACGTTTCCCTTGCTTGAACGCATGGGGAGAAATAGCAAAGCGTTTATGATTCCGAAGTAAATAATCCACAAAGGAGTCAAAAATCACTTTTCCCTGACATTTTTCGATATATGAAGTAATTAAAATGTTAAGCTCAGAAAGATGATCAAGCTCGCTTTCGGGAAAATAGAAGATAATGTGTTTAGAATTAGGCGCATCAGTAGTCAGATATATATCAACCTCAATACCAGGAATAACTGCTATATCTTGTGTTTTTGTCCGAAAAATATTATATGCTTCAACGTTCATTTGATTATGATCAGTAAAGGAGATCATATCAATTGTATTAGTAGCAGTACTATATACATTAAGCAGTTCATCAACAAATTGTTCTGCTGCAATACCCCCATAGTTCTTTTTCGTTGGTGTCCCTAATGGTGTATGTATATGCAGGTCCCAAATGTGAGGTTTACGTACAATACACTCTGCCATGACAGTATCACCTCATGAATGATATTAGTTGATTTGTTGAAAATACAGAAAGCTCATATGATAGTTGGTACTTCCTGAGGGTCGTTGGTTCTAAGCAGGCCACGGAAGGCTTTGGCGAGGATGACTTTTTTCATTTCGTCTATGCGGTCGAGGACGGCGAGGGCGGCGTCATGGGCCTGTTGCTCCTTAGACAAGAGGCTGTTGAGGATGCGGATGATCGCGCAATTTGGGGAAGAAGTTATGCTGATAACTTCAAAGGCATAAACATATATGGCATACCTAAAGCCAATAAACATACTGTGCTTGTTCTAAGAAATCCATTTTCAGTTTATTATATTGGTTGTGTTGAAAAATCAATACGGTACTTCCGTTATATACTCACCAATCTCATCATCGGAAAAGCCAATTACTTTCAAACTCATTGCTCTAATCAGCTTATCCATGCAGATGATGTAGTATTGCTTTTCAGAATCTGTATTAAAATCATAGAAATATGTATACCCATGAACAACCTTTCGTCGTATCTCCTTGATTTTTTCGCTCACATCAACTGATGTTAATCTCGAACCATGGAGAATTGACGGAAAAGAATCAAACATCATTTGCAACTCATCTTTCAAAGAGAAACCTTTGTCTTGGGCTTTCTTATGATCGATCTTATCAAACAAATACTCAAAGGCTGTCATTTGTTCCATAAACCTATGCGGCGAAAACAGATCACCCGATTCCGGAAAATGTCCAAGAGGTACACTGTGAGTAATTTCTGTTCCCGTGTTCAATGCAATGTTTCCAAGAATTTTCGGTATATACTTCATTACGTCAAACTCATAGAAACGGACATCATTCCAATCTCCAGTTTGTTTTGTATGGTACCGACAGTAGAAGCGACCTGCATAGTGCCCGTCATGATACAGATTGACGTTTTTGATTGCCGGTTTGTTTTCAGATGTCATAAAAATTGATAAACGCTGAAATACTGTTGCCAAAGTATAATACTCAATTATTGTACATCCCTTGATAGGGATAATAATTTCTCCTTTACGGGAACGATCCTCCATAAGCCCAAGCCGCTCATCGTGACCGATTCTGTATGTCATTTCGTATGATTTTCCATCGGCCGTAAACGGAATCCGATACAATTTATGAGTAGCAGCTGCAAGGTTCACGCCTTGACGAGCTAAATCAATGTATTGGTAGGCATAACGGAACACCGAATCCAATGTATGCGATTCAAAACCCATCTCCGTAAATTCGACCTTGGAGGTATAGTTTTCAATCACATAACCAATCAACTCGCAGTCTGCTCCCATAGAGCTTTCAACCCAAAGAACAATTCTCTGCGATTGATAATTGCTTGAAAGAAAACATTCTCCTTCAAGGATGTATTTGGTTTTGAAATTGTATTCTTTGCAAAAATCCGACAATAGCGGGTCATCTGTGAACAATTCCATTCGATAGTCAGAGAGAACAAAGGGAATGCGTCCGTCTTTGAAATGGATAAAGCCTTTTATCATTCTATCCTCCATAACGGTCGAAAAATTATACAACGGATGATTGTGCTTCTTGCGAGTCATTCGTGCTGAGCTGGCCGCGGAAGGCCTTCGCAAGGATGGCTTTTTTCATTTCGTCAATGCGGTCGAGGGTGGCGAGGGCGGCGTCATGGGCCTGCTGCTCTTTGGACAGGAGGCTGTCGAGGATGCGGACGATCTCGCGCTGTTCTTCTATGCCTAGCAAATCTATAGTAATCAGTTTATGTTTTGCAGTTTTAATGCCTGCAACAGTTGAACCTGTTTTTTGGTCTTCCAAACAATGTTGGAATCTCTCATCAAGCATATAGTACATGACATATACTCAGCAAAAATGTATCTTCCGCCATTCATGCAAAAATATGTATTAGGTATTCTCTTGGTTGATTTTCTGCACCATCATTCGTGCCTAATGCAACAATACCTGGATAACCTTCTCTGGCGAGAATGACATCACAAAGGATTTGAAAGCTGGCTTGATTTAGCTGATTAATTCGTTCTTTGACAGTTGTAATGATTGCCATAGATATACCTCACTAAACTATTAGCTATTTTGCAATGAAGAATTTTTTTACTATGCCGACTGATAAGGTTATTGAGGCCTCATCTTCCAAACCATGGGATCATCACACTTTCTATCCCATCTACACTTCTTGCAACACAATCGCCTATTTCTGTCACTCCATCCGGAATGTGCGGCTCCGGCTTCACTACATATTGAAAAACGCTGATCAAACCGTAAGTATCTTTGTCATACAGACATCCGTCTGATAAATTAATGGAATGATTTTCCGGATCGATTTCAACACTTTTCGGTGAGCCGCACCCGACGAAAGGATTCTTTCCGATTATGTTTTCGCAGATAACACCCCGGCGGTACTCCCTTTTTTACCAATGTTCAAATCGTTGGGCTTAATCAAGTTCATCTCTTAATCACACGGTATCCTTTCATGTATCAACATACCATCCTCGTTAAAAGTAGGAACAGGTGGATAATCAAGAACATTCATTCCATAAGCAATAATAGAACTTTCCGGGTAAACAGAAATATCCCAGCAGGGGCAGGATTCATTGACTGTATCAAAAGCAATTACAGCATAATAAAGGATCACATTTCGATGGACACAAATCTGGATTGGGATCAGTCTCTTCCTCATCGCCATCCATGTACTTCCCTTAATTTCGTGTTCCAAATCTGCAATTATCTCAATATCATCCAATTTTACCTCATACCGTTCCATATAAGGACTGCTCTGATACAATACTTCTTTATTCTCCTGGAGCACATAATTCAAGGCATCTATATCTGACACAGAACAAGTCAAAAGAGTAGAATAAGGTATACCTTTGGGTGTCCACAAAAATCCAGTATCCCAATCCTCATCCGGTTTGAAAATACGTACGAATCCGCAATATGGCAGATTATTATAGTACCCTATCACCGTCCAACTCTTAAACTGCTCTTTTGTGGCATCATCAACAGCATCATCAAAAATACATTCCAAAGTATACAGTTCCGGTGAGTTGTAGACCTCTCCTGTTTCCATCTTTTCTGGAGTTTTTCTACTCAGATAATCCAAACCGGCCCAGACCTCATCAATAATCTCCTTTTCAACCAAAGCATCGTCTGTATTTTCGGTTCCTGCTGCACTTACCATACCCATAGTAATCATTACGATCAAAACAAAAGACACAAAAGTTTTTTTATTCATATTTTCCTCCTTTAATAGTCACCAATTACCAGACTTATTCCTGTCATCAATTTGGTAATCATTTATTCCGTTTTCATCCATAAATTTTTGAACAAGAAGCCAAGCAATTGCTTTGAACGTTTTTTCACCTACTATTCCATCTACGGAAATATTAGAAATTCTTTGCACATCCTTTATAGCATTCCATGTATTCTCATCATACTATATACTGTACCAACCGCCTACCTTGATCTCAAGTCCAAGTCTTTCATATGAAAATTCACCCTGTTTCCCCCCACTACTCAATGTGAAAATACAACATCAGATAAATAGTAATCTGTGCGTTTACCTTCCCTTGGGCTGTTATAATCTAGAAAACCATCCGAATCAAACCGATATCCTTCACAGGAAAACACATTGAAAACATCATTCTGCGGTGCTCTTATAATAACACCATATTGTTCATGATAAAAACCATCATCTTCTTTTGTACAGTAACCAAAATTCCAACTATAGTTAAAAAACTGCTGTTGTTCATGATGGCAGAACGACTCATCAACAAAAAAAGTTTCAATTTCTTCAGCACTGATTCCTACATACTGCTGGAGCGCATTATCCGCCAATTGCCGTGCCTGATCTCTGTTAATTGATTTTTCATCGGGCAAACAATAAGGTACCTGCCCAAACTTTGGATAGCAATAATCAAAATATGGACCATATTTCTGGCAAAATTCTGCCTTTACATTATACGGCAAGAATTGATATGGCAAACCATACGCCTCTGACAACGCTTCCCTTTCCGCTATGAGCTGCAAAAAGGTATGTTCTTTCTCAATTGCTTCCGTTATATACAGCACCAAATCATCATCACGTGATAATTCTTCGTTAACATGTCCATTTTCTATATATACAGCGAACGGACGCACACTGCCCATCCTTTCTAATATGGAAAGATATCTGGAATTCTCCGTAATATGACTGAATTCATACCACACAGAATATCCGTTTATTTCTTCGAAAACATAAATATCAAACCATTCAAGTTCATTCTCCGAAAGCCCGGTCTGTTGTAGAAAATACTCATCCGATATAGTAACTAAATCCGGAGTATTTTCTGATGAGGCTATTCCGTATAAAAACAATTTGGTAATAATAACTAGCAAAAGTAGACAACTTTTCTTTTTCATATTGACTGTCCTTTCTTCACATGCCTTCTCATAGCATAAACCTTCTTTCATTAGCGGTCATCATCAAAAGTATATCATCACGGTGATATGAACTCTGCATAGCGGTTTTGAGTATCCTCGCAAATAATCCTGGCCCGGTTACCACTGAAAAAATTCGATTTCGATTCAGCAATATACAGTTGATTTGATTTTCGTATGGTTTGCATTGTTTCAAGGGTGATTTGGGTTTGCCGCATAGACAGCATATTGCCGGCACTATCGAAAATAAAATAGTCCCGTGAGGAATCATGGTCCTCAGAAATCAGATAGACCTCAAACGGCGTTTCAATATAGGTAAACGAAAAGTCAACCGGCATACTGTCAATCTCTACTGTCCCGGAAAAAGTACGGCAATAGTCAGGCACTGTAACAGGGCAATCGTAAAAGACATCATATTCCTTAAAAGCCGTAAAGCCGCAGGTAACCTTTATAACATTGATTCTGAAATGAACAGTGACATACTCCTCGGAACGAATAGTTACCTTGGCTTGATTAACAAGGCTTTCGAAATCAGGATCTTCAGCAATTCCGCCCTTTGTCAAATAGTGAACTGTATCTCCGATAATTTCATAGTCGAATGTATCAACAGCCACGTAATTATCTACAACCGGCCATGCGCATACATAATATGCATCTTTCTCCGAGGGATCAGTATGCAAGGTATCGATATTATGTAATGTCATTCCATCCCAAAATATCACTTCGGTATCACCTGCGTCCGCTACAGTACAGTTGTAATCCGTATAAAGCCATATTCCATCCGTGCAAATCCCGTGAACGGAAAAACTAATTCCTCCTATTTCTTCTACATAATCGTTCTCAAGAATATAATTCTCTCTCGATACATTTCCGCCATCTATAAAGTACCCGCTCAAATCCGTCTCTGCTTCTGCAACAGAGAGAATTACCATAAGGATAAGAAAAATTACTACAATTCGTTTCATGTGGATTCACTCCTTTATTGAAAACCATTCTACAGGTAAATCCACGATGCTGCAAACTGTGGGGGATACTACATATAATCACAGCTGACACTTTGGGTAATCGGATAGCAAACAAGTTTTCAATCCTCGTTTGATATAACGGGTACTATTTCGCTTTTACCTCCGTGTCCGTTTTTCGCATGATTCTGATACATGAAAAGATCCGGTTGATCAAAATCGATATTCTCACTGTATAGATCTATCCGATATGATTTAGTCTGACACCCATCTGTAGTATACAAACGAATAACAGGATAATATCTGATATACCTTGTACTGTTTACTTTCTGCTTTTCAGTAAAGCATGCAGAATATTGCATTTCCCGGAAATACCGGTCATCATTGACTAATTCTCCTTTTGTTTCCCAACCGTAGCGACCATAACAGTCTGACATGACAGAAACCAGATATACCCGTTTATACTTATTCAACAAATCAGGAATATTCATCCGATCTATATCATTCTCGATTCCACTCCAGGACATAAGTATTCCATCTTCATCATTCAAGGTACACTCTACATCTGTCACCAGTAGATGTTCACACAAACTGACATCAATGAAATGGATTTGTACAAGGCCGTAATTCATTGTAAGTTCATCCGCTAATGAATAGATACTTTTATCACAATAAGCGCAACCATGCCGAACGACACCAATCGTTTTTTCGGCATTTGCGCTACCGATGAGAATAACTATCAAAATCAATATAGCCAAGCAAACAACTCTCTTTTTCATACTGATAAATACCTCCAAATACTATTAATTTCCACCAATAACCCCGTTACATAATCAAGTTATACCAATCTCAAATTAATAACGCATCAGCAATCCACTGCCTACAAGTAATGCTTTTTACCATATCATTGGTCAAAGAACGGATTGTATTACAAAGACGATCAACAACATCATTCAGTGATTTGAATACTTCATTTCTGAATCCCATAGAGCGGAGTTGTTTCCATATTTGCT
>CALGBY010000022.1 GCA_937886445.1 uncultured Clostridia bacterium
CAAGTTATCCACAGAAAAAGAGGCTATTGCAGATTTTTGCTTCTGCAACAGCCCCTTCGTGAATTCCGCCGTGGTTAATATTCAAGCAGTGGGATAAAGCGCACGGCGAACAGATGAAATCACGAGAACCGCTTTTCCAGCTCCTCGTACTTTTCCTTGGTGATCAGGGCGTCCTGACGGATGCCGTCCAGTGTGACCGCGTAGGTCCAGCGGCCATAGGGGGTCACATTGCGAACGCTGCCGATGTTGATGATGTAGCTCTTGTGGCAGCGGAAAAAGATTTCGGGGTCCAGGCGCTCCTCGGCCTCGGAGAGCGTTTCCTGCGTAATGTAGCGGTTGCCGTCACGCGTGTAGTACACGGTGCAGCGGTCCTCCCGCTGAACGAGCAGGATCTCGTCCGGGTCCAGAAACACCACGCCGTCCTTGTGATGAAGCATCAGGCGGGAGGCGCTTTTCGCCGCCGGAGCGGGGGATACCGGAATGGCCGCGGCCTTGCGGTTCACGATCATGCGGATGCGCTCCAGCGTGCGGTCCAGCCGCTCCAGATCAAAGGGCTTGACAAGGTAATCAAAGGCGTAGACCTCAAACGCGTTTTCCCGGTACTCCTCGTGGCCGGTGGCAAAGATGATGATGCGGGAGGGATCCTCGTCCATCAGCTCCTTCGCGCATTCAAGACCGTTCACGCAGGGCATGTCCACATCCAGAAAGATCACCTTGGGCTTCAGGATGGGCGCGGTGTCCAGCACCTGCTGCCCGTCCTCCGCCATGCCGCACACGCAGAAGCCCTCCGTGGCGGCGATCCTTTTGGACAGGATCAGACGCATGCCGGGGTTGTCATCGGCGATCAGCACACGGATCGCGTTTTCACTCATTGTTGATTTTCTCCCTTCGGATGTCCGTCTGAAAACAGTTTATATGCCGTTTTCCGCCTGATCTTCTCTCAGGGCAAGGGGCTTGCCGAGGATCTCGCTCATCATGATGCCGGAAAGCAGTGTGCCGGGTGAGGGCAGGGAAGGGGCGGCCGCGGCAGGCGTTTCCTGAGCGGCGGGCGCGCGGCTTTCTTTTCCGTGTTTGGGTAGCATCTCTTCGTGGCAGGGGTCTTCACCCTCATCGTAGGGTCTGTCCTCAATGGTTCCGAACACAGTTTCCGCGGGGGGATCGGTCCGGGGCTGCGCTTTGGTGCTCATACTGCCGGAGAAAAGATCCTGCTGTACGGGTTCTTTGGCGTCAAAGGCCGTGTTTTCACTGTTCAGCGGCTGCCGGGGCTTCCGAACGGGCGCGGTGCCGGCTGTACCGGCGGCATCACGGGCCGCTTTTTTCTGCCTGGCTTTCGCGTTGATGATCAGGGTCACAACCAATATGATCAATACCGGAAGGACTTCCATAAATATGCTCTCTCCTTTCCGGAAGGATGGTTCCGTAGTGCCGCGGCTCTCCTCACGGGTGGGGAAAGCCGCGGCGGATGAATCAGTACTAAAGGTTCCGTACGCTCCCTTTCGGGAGGATATGGGGGGATGGTTTACTTTTTGGGCTGCTTCTGCTCATCCTGCACGGGAGCGGAGGCCTTGGCGATGCCGGTGCGCATATCGGTATCGGCAATCACGTTCTGCATTTTGTAGTAGTCCATCGCGCCGAGCTTGCCTTCGCGCAGGGCCTGCGCCATCGCGAGAGGTACTTCGGCCTGAGCTTCCACCACCTTGGCCTGCATTTCCTGTACGCTGGCCTTCATTTCCTGTTCGCGGGCAACGGCCATCGCGCGGCGTTCCTCCGCCTTCGCCTGAGCGATGCGGCGGTCGGCTTCGGCCTGGTCCATCTGCAGCTGGGCGCCGATATTGCGGCCTACGTCCACATCCGCGATATCGATGGAAAGGATCTCATAAGCCGTTCCGGCATCCAGACCCTTGTTGAGCACGGTCTGGCTGATCAGATCGGGATTTTCAAGCACGGCCTTGTGGGTCTCGGAGGAACCGATGGTGGTAACGATGCCTTCACCTACGCGGGCGATGATGGTCTCTTCGCCGGCGCCGCCTACCAGGCGCTCAATGTTGGTGCGCACGGTCACACGGGCCTTGGCGCGCAGCTCGATACCGTCCTTGGCGATGGCGGCAACGGGGGGAGTTTCGATTACCTTGGGCACAACGCTCATCTTGACGGCCTGCAGCACGTCACGGCCGGCCAGGTCGATGGCGCGGGCAGTCTGGAAGGAGAGGTTGATGCCGGCCTGACGGGCGCTGATAAGGGCGTTGACCACTCTTTCAACATTACCGCCGGAAAGCAGGTGGTTTTCAAGCATGTCGGTGGTGATATCCAGACCCGCCTTGTTGGCCATGATATAGGCGTTCACGATCTTCTGCGGGCTGATGCGGCGGAAGCGCATACCGATGAGGCGGCTCATCTTGACGGGGCTGCCGGAGGCGCGGGCGTTGATCCACAGCATGAGCGGCACATAGCGGGAGAAGAATACGATGAGCAGGATGACAGCCAGCACGATCACGCCGATGATGACGGGTAGAGCGACGTCACTGGATGAGGAATGGGAGGCTGCCAGCGCGGGGAAGGCGCACATGGTGAGCAGCAGAGCGAGCATCAGAGATACAAGGATCCTTTTTTTCATCTTCATTGCCTTCTTTCTGATTTACTTGGCAGAATCAGTGTTAACGATTTCCTTAACGACGATGCGGGCGCCTTCGGTGCGGGCGATCCTGACCGCGGTATCCTTCGCGATGAATTCGCCTTCCGATACCACGCTCAGCCTTACACCGTCAAAGTCCGCCATGCCGGAGGGGCGAAGCACGGTGAGCGTGCGGCCTTCGCGGCCCAGAAACGCGCTCATATCCTCGGCTTCCTTACCGGCGGATTCATCGTTTTTGAGGATCAGCCGGCTTTTGGATAGCTTTCCCTTGGCGGCGGAGCGCAGCGATATCGAAATGGACACCGCGCAGAGCACCAGAGCGCACAGAAGAACGATCAGGCCCCATTGCATGCCGTGGTTGATCCATGTGAGCGCGACGCCCGCGCCCAGCAGGAGGCACCCTGTGATGCCGGGAAGCCCAAACCCGGGGATGAAGGTTTCGAATACCACCAGTGCCGTACCTACCAGGATACACAGCAGGATGGGCAGGTTTTCAAGAACAAACTGCATTGCGGTTTCCCTCCTTTACGGGCGCATTATAGCACGCGCAAAAACAGTTTGAAAAGTCGTTTTGCTTCAAAACCGCCGTTTCATGTTCCAAATGTCACACGGGCAGCTCTCCGCGCGTGATATACGCGCCAAGCCTTCTCACATCCTGCTCGTAGACCGCCTTCAGCTCCCTGCGGTAGATGACCGCGGCGGGGTGGTAAAGGCAGTAAACCGAAAGCCCGTCCTCCGTTTTGAGCAGCTGCCCGTGGCAGGAGGAAATGCTTTTATCACTGCCGAGCAGCGCTTTGAGCGGCGTGTTTCCAAGCGTAACGCAGAGGGGAGGGGAAACCAGCTTCAGCTCCTCCAGCAGGAAGGGGATAAAGAGATCCAGCTCCTGACGGTTGGGCGCGCGGTTGCGCACCCGGCCGGTGGGCCCGACTTCTGAGGGACGCAGCTTTACGGTGTTGGTGATGAACAGCTTCTCCCTTTCTATGCCCGATAAATGCAGGAACTCATCCAGATTTTTGCCCGCCTTGCCGGAGAAGGGGCGCTTCATCTTTACCTCCTGCTCGCCGGGTGCTTCCCCGATCAGCACCGCTGTGCAGCCCTCAGCCTGCCCGCTGGAAAATACAAGCCCGTCCTCCTGCCCGGGAAAGCGCAGCGCTGTCTCCCGGCGCACGCGTTCATACAGGCTGCTCAGTGCTTCCGTCATCCGCCGCTCCTTTCTCCGCTTCTTCCAGCTCCTTCAGCTTGGCCATCACCAGCTTCAGATCGTGCCAGCTGTCCTTCTTTTTGCTTTCATCCCTCAGCAGGGCGCTGGGGTGATAGGTGGGCATGAACCACACGCCCTTCCTGTAAATAAAGCGTCCGCGGTCCCGCGTGATGCGGATATCCTCGCCCAACACATATCTGCATGCCGTGGCGCCCAGCAGCACCGTCACTTTGGGCGATACCAGCGAAAACTGCTGCCTCAGCAGGGGCAGACAGGCGGCGGCTTCCTCGGGAAGCGGCACACGGTTTTCGGGAGGGCGGCATTTTACGATGTTGCAGATGAATACATCCTTCCGCTCAAGCCCCATCGCGGCGATCATTTTTGTCAGCAGCTGCCCGGCACGCCCCACAAAGGCGAGCCCCTGCAGGTCTTCATCCCGTCCGGGCCCTTCGCCGATAAACATAAGCCGGGCATGGGGATCCCCCTGCCCGGGCACTTTGTTGTGTATGCCGCGGCAAAGCGCGCATTTTTCGCACGCCGCGATCTGGCTGTTTACCTGATCCCACGATGTGTTCATATGCTGCCTCCGTGTTTATTTCATAAAACGGGTGTACAGCACCGAAAAATTAGCGCTGATATCCCGCTTCAGCCAATCCGTCATGGAAAAGAGCAGCGCGGAAAGAACGATGATGAGCACCACGCCCAGCACCACCGCGCAGAAGGAAAGCAGATTTTCGGTAAGGATCCATTTTTCACGCTTTTCTTCCTTTTCGGCTCTTTCCAGTTCCTCCGGCGTGCGCTGACGCTCCTCCGGGGGATAGCCGTTCTGCTGATCCTGAAAATATCTTCCCATCAGGAACCTCCGTTCACAGATAATCCATCCACGGGGCGGCCTCGTCCTGCCGCCCGGTGAGGTGCCCTTCGCTTACCAGCCCGGCAAAATCATTCTGCCGCAGCGCCTCATAGAGCACAACGGCTACGGAATTGGAAAGGTTGAGCGACCGTGCGCCCTCCCGCATCGGGATGCGGATGCATTTATCATACACCCGGGATAATAACGATTCCGGCAGCCCCTTTGTTTCACAGCCGAACACGATAAAATCATCTTTGCCGTAAACGGCCTCGGTGTAGGAACGGGGGGCCTTGGTGCTGGCAAAATGGAAAACAGCCTGCGGGAAGCGCTCCATCAGCCTGTCAAAGGAGGGGAGCACCGTGATGTTCACCATGCTGAAGTAATCCAGCCCGGCCCGCTTCATGTATTTATCCTCAAGCGAGAAGCCCAGCGGCTCTATCAGGTACAGATCCGTCCTTGTGGCGGCACAGGTGCGGGCGATGTTGCCGGTATTCTGCGGGATCTCCGGCGCGTAAAGAACCACATTCACTTTCGGTATACTTCCTTATTATTACTTTTCCAGCACGGAGGCCGCCATCAGCAGCGGGGCGTAGCCCTTATAGTCATCCGCGCACCGTTCCTCGCGCATGTAGTAGGCATAGCTGCCGTCGCGGTAGTTTTTGTCTCCGTAGGGCGCGCCGCCCAGACCCGCCACGCGGCAGATATCCTGAAGATGCGGCAGGCTGCTGTCATCCCATGTTACCTTTTTGTCAAACAGCGCGTCAAAGGCCGTATCCGCCGTATCCAGATATTTTTTGTCCAGCAGGCCGTTTTTCACGCCCTTCGCAAGCGCGTAGGCAAACATGGCGCTGCAGGAGGATTCCTGATAATTGTCCTTTTCACCGGGCATATTCATCACCTGATACCACAGCCCGTCCCGCTGCCAGCGGGCAATGCCCTCCGCCAGCGCGTTCAGCTGCCCGAGCAGCTTCTTGTACCCCAGGTGCTCCTTCGGAAATTCCGAAAGCACATCCGCGTGTGCCACGGTGAACCAGCCCATCGCGCGGCCCCACACATTGGGGCTTTGCCCGGTCACCTTATCCGCCCAGGGCTGGGCCTTTTCGCTGTCCCACGCGTGACGGCACAGGCCGCAGCTTTCATCCAGCGTGTGCTCAAAGCACAGCGTGAACTGCCGCACAACATCATCGTACAGCTCATATTTTCCGGTAAAAGCCGCCATGCGCGCCATGAAGGGCATGCCCATGTACAGCCCGTCCAGCCACATCTGGCCGGGGTAGATCTGCTTGTGCCAGAATCCGCCCTCTTTAGTGCGCGGCTGGATGTCAAACTGGGAAAGCAGCGTGAGCGCGGCTTTTTTATAGCGTTCGTCCCCGGTGGCCTCATACAGCACCGGCAGGATGGCGCCGTAGCACAGCATATCGATATTGCAGGTCTCCTTGGGGTAGGTGGGGATCTCACCATCCGGCATGACATAGGTGTTGGTATAACGGATCACCCAATCCTTTATTTCCTCATCCCGGCAGACGGTGCCGGCCATCCACATCGCGCGAGCGGCGCAGCCGTTTTCATAGCACCATTTGTGATAGACGGAATCAAAGGTCATGATCCCCTTCGCGAGCGCGCGTGTTTTTTCAAAGTTCATATCGATCCCTCCTGCGCCTTATATCGCCGTGTACTTTTCACGAAATGTTTTTTCCATTGCGCCGCGCACTCCCAGGATCTGCAGATCGCCGATCTTCGCGGCAAGCGCGTCACACAGGTCGTCGTTTTCAAGGATGTTTTCACGCCAGAAATCCCTGTCGCCGAACACGGCGTAAATGAGGGTGTCCGCCGGCATATCGGGGCTGAGCCCGCGAAAGTTTTCAAGCGCGGCGGGGGCTTCTTCAAACGCGTCATGCGGGCCGGCGTACAGCATCATGGCAGCGGCGCAGCCCAGCAACATGCAGGGCGTTTCTTTTGAAAGATAGCCGAGCACGCTGTCGCGCAGCCGTGTTACGGCGTTTGCGAGGCGGGTGATCACCGCGTCTCTGGAAAGCTCCGTCTTCTGGCTGAAGATGAGCGCGCCTTCCTCAAGCAGCTCCTTCGGTACATCCAGACGCGGCATCAGCTCATGCAGCAGGATATGCCCGTACAGCCGGCGAAAACCGTCATCCTTCATTACTTCACGCACGCTTTTGATGCCCGCGAGATAGGCACCGGGCATGATCAGCGTGTCAACCGTATCCGCGAGTATCGCGTTCATTTCATCCACAGTCATCTGCATACGCCTCCTTACGCTATTTTATCAGACAAAAATGCCTGTGTAAAGTGAATTCATGCAGGAATAAGGCGATCGGGTGAGAATAATATAATATGGAAGTGTATGCCCGCGCGGGGCGGACAGCCGCTCAGGATCGACACGGAGGAATGCCTATGTCTTATACGCCGGAACGCACTCCGGATACGCAGATGCGTCTGATCGTACTGTATACGCTGAATAAGCTGGGGATCTGCTATGATACACAGCTGTTTGCCTTCCTTTCGGACAGGGATCTGTGCAACTGGATGGAAATGATGTTTTCGCTGGATGACCTGTGCCAGCAGGGCTGCTGCGTAAGGCAGACAAGGATGGGCAAAGGCATGTACAGCGTGACGGAGGCCGGCCGTGAAGCACTGGCACTGTTTTCCGCGCGTGTGCCCGACAGCGTGAAAAAGGCGGTGGAGGCCGGCGCGGCGGAGGCCAAGGAGCAATTCCGGCGTGAACAGACCTGCGTATCGGAAACGGTGTGTACCCCGGAGGGAAACTGGGAGTCGCGCATGATCGTGATGGACGGGCCGCTGCCCGCCATGACGCTCACGCTTCCGATGCCGGATGAACGGTCGGCGCGCGCGGCGCAGGAAAAATGGCAGAAGGTGGGCGGGGAGATCTATATGTATCTGATCACCCGCCTCGCGGAGGATGAACCGTGAAGGCATGGGCGATCGTGCTGTGCGGCGGCAGCGGCACACGCATGGGAATGGGCTTCAACAAAACGCTGCTTACGGACGGGGATGAGCCCGTATTCATCAAAAGCCTGCGCCAGTTCAAAAAAACATGCGGCGGCACGGTGCTTGTGACCGGCAAAGACGAAACGGATACCTTTCGGGCGCTTTGCGAAAAGCACGGCTGCGTGCCCGATGTGATCGTTACGGGCGGAGCGCGCAGGCAGGACAGCGTGAAAAACGCGCTGGATCAGCTGAGCGGGCGGGAATGCGATACCGTGCTCATCCATGACGGCGCGAGATGCTTTGTAAGCGAAAATGTGATAAACAATGTGCTTTCGGCCGTACAGCGGTACGGCAGCGCCGTGGCCGCCGTGCCGGTGACGGATACGATAAAAAAATGCGCTCCGGACGGGCGTGTGCTTGAAACGCCGCACAGGGAAACGCTGCGCGCGGTGCAGACGCCGCAGGGCTTTCGCCTGGAGGAACTGAAAAACGCCTACCGGCTGTACGGAGAGAGCGATGTGACGGATGACGCCATGCTGATGGAAATGGCGGGATACCCCGTGTATGTGTGCGATGGCGATACGGAAAACATCAAGCTTACCGTGAAGGCCGATCTGAAAAGGCTGCAGAGGAGCAATGAGATGGAGCATACCGCGTTTCGCGCTGTGCGCGTGGGTCAGGGCTTTGACGCCCACCGGCTGGAAACCGGGCGCAGGCTGGTGCTGTGCGGGGTGGAGATCCCGTACGAAAAGGGTCTGGCGGGGCACAGCGATGCCGATGCCGCACTGCACGCGCTGACGGACGCGATGCTGGGTGCTGCCGCGCTGCCCGATATCGGACACCTTTTCCCCGATACTGATGACAGGTATCTCGGTATCTCCAGCCTGATCCTGCTGAAGGAAGCCTATGCCAAAGTGAAGGAAAAGGGGTACATGCTGGGCAATGCCGATATCACCGTGATCGCCCAGCGGCCGAAGCTGGCCCCGTATATAGATGAAATGAGAAAGCGCGTGGCGGAGGCGCTGGAAACGGATATCGACAACATCGCCGTAAAGGCCTCTACCACCGAAAAAATGGGCTATGAGGGGCGGGGAGAGGGAATTTCCGCCATGGCGGCCGTGCTGCTTTACGCAAGGTGAAGTACGCTGCCGGTGCCATATACGCAGGGTGCAATATTATACAGCCGTTTGCACAAAACACGAGGAGGATATAAGAAAATGCTTTTGAACGGAAACATCTGGCTGGGAACCTCACAGAACGGGCAGGCCGTGTGTCTGCTGCCCTCCGTGGCCAACCGCCACGGGCTGATCTCCGGCGCCACCGGCACCGGCAAAACGGTTACGCTGCAGGTGATGGCGGAGGCCTTTTCACAGCTGGGCGTGCCGGTATTCATGGCCGATGTGAAGGGAGACCTGGCCGGGATCTCCAAGCCCTGCGAGGTGACCGATAAGATACAGAAGCGCCTTGATAAATGCGGCGTGACGGCGTTCGCGCCCTTCGCGGCTCCTGTCACCTTCTGGGATGTGTACGGCGAGCGCGGGCACGCGGTGCGCGCCACCGTTACCGAAATGGGCCCGCTGCTGCTTTCCCGCATGCTGGGCCTCAACGACACGCAGTCCGGCATACTGCATCTGATCTTCCGCATCGCGGATGATGAAGGCCTGCTTTTGATCGATCTGAAGGATCTGCGGGCGATGCTGGCCTATGTGGGCGAGGATCCGGGCCGCTACACCCTTCAGTACGGCAATATCACCAAGGCCTCTCTGGGCGCCATCCAGCGCGCGCTGGCCATCCTTGAGGATCAGGGCGGCAACGCGTTCTTCGGCGAGCCGGCCATCGATATCGCGGACTGGCTGAGTCAGGATGATACCGGCCGCGGCGTTGTGAACATCCTGAGCGCCGAAAAGCTGTTCCAGAAGCCGGTGATGTATTCCACCTTCATGCTGTGGATGCTGGGCGAATTGTATGAGCTGCTGCCCGAGGTGGGAGACTGTGACCGCCCGCGGATGGTATTCTTCTTTGACGAAGCGCATCTTTTGTTTGACGATTGCCCCAAAACGCTGATGGACCGCATTGAGCAGACCGTGCGTCTGATCCGCTCCAAGGGCGTGGGCGTGTATTTTGTAACGCAGAACCCCACCGATGTGCCTTCCTCCGTGCTCAGCCAGCTGTCCGGCCGCGTGCAGCACGCGCTGCGCGCCTTCACCCCGCAGGAGCAGAAGGTGATCAAGGCCGTGGCGCAGACCTTCCGCGTCAATCCGGATTTTGATACGGAGGAAGCGGTATCCACCCTCAAGACCGGCGAGGCGCTCATCTCCTTCCTGAACGAGGAGGGTGAGCCCGGCGTGGTGCAGCGCTGCACGGTGCTGCCGCCGTCCACCTATATCGGCGCCATTTCGGATGACCTGCGCGCGGCGTTCATGCAGAGCGATGCCATCGGGCGTAAATATGATGTGTTCTTTGACCGCGAGAGCGCCTACGAGATGCTGTGCGCCCGCATGCAGGCCGGTGATGATGAAGAGGACGAAGGCGGCTTTGTGCAGAGCATTCCGCAGAACCAGTATGTGCCCCAGTACAAGCCGGTGCAGCCGGTGTCCTTCCGGGTGTTCAACCCCGAAACGGGCGTATATGAGGAGCGCCAGCTGCAGCAGATGCCCGTGAACGCTCCGGTGTACACGCAGCAGAGCCCGGCGGTATGGCAGCCGCAGCTGCCCACCTATCAAAGCACGCGTACCGTGCAGCCGGCGAAGAAGACGGAAAAGAAGACCCCCGCCAAAACGGAAAAGAAGACGCAGAGCACCGGGCAGAAAATGCTGAACAGCTTTGTCAGTTCCGTTGTGAACACCTCGGGCCGCGAGATCGGCAGAAATGTTACCCGCTCGCTGCTGGGCGTGCTGGGGCTTGGCGGCACCACCAAGAAAAAGAAGCGCTGAGAAAATGCTGATCGATCCGGCAGGCTCATCTGCGGCGTTCTTTGTACAATATGCGCACCGCATAAATCCCGGTTTATGATAGCGAAAACCGGTTCCGTAACGGATTTGAAATAAACGGATAAGCAAAACAGAAAACGAGGAGGAAGAAACATGAAACGCAGAATAGGTATCCTTACCAGCGGCGGAGACTGCCCCGGCCTGAACGCCACAATACGCGGTGTGGCGAAGGCGGCTTATGAACTGTTTGACGCGGAGATCGTCGGCATCAGGGACGGTTACCGCGGCCTCATCGAGGGCGACTGGGAGGAAATGAAGCGCAGCCAGTTTTCCGGCATCCTTACGGTGGGCGGCACCATTCTGGGCACCAGCCGCCGCCCCTTCCGCGATATGCGCGTGATAGGCGATGATAATGTGGACAAGGTGGCCGCGATGAAGGCCAATTATGAAAAAATGAAGCTGGATTGCCTGGTCACGCTGGGCGGCAACGGCACGCACAAAACGGCCAACCTGCTTTCGGAGGAGGGCCTCAATGTGATCGGCCTGCCCAAGACCATTGACAACGATATTTACGGTACCGATTTCACCTTCGGCTTCCACACCGCCGTGGATATCGCCACCGATGTGCTGGACCGCTGCCATACCACCGCCGCCTCTCACGGGCGCTGCCTGATCGTGGAGATCATGGGCAACAAGGCGGGCTGGCTCACGCTGTATTCCGGCATTGCCGGCGGCGCCGATGTGATCCTGCTGCCCGAGATCCCCTATGACATCAAAGAGGTGGCAAAGGTGGTGGAGGACCGCGCGAACAGCAAGAAGGGCTTTTCCATCATTGCCGTCGCGGAGGGCGCGATGGACAGGAAGGAAGCCAAAATGAAGCGCAAGGAACGCGAGGCCCAGCGCGCCGCGGACGGCTTCAATGGCATCGCGAACCGCCTTGCAAAACAGTTGACGGAGCTGGTGGGCGTGGAGGCCCGTGCCGTTGTGCCCGGCCATATCCAGCGCGGCGGCTCGCCCAACGCGTATGACCGCGTGCTTTCCACCCAGTTCGGCGTGCATGCCGCCCAGCTGATCCGCGATGAGATGTACGGCTACACGGTAGCGCTGGTGGGCAACAGCATCACGCACAACAAGCTGAGCGATATCGCCGGCATGCCCAAGCCCGTGCCCGAGGGACATCAGATGGTAGGCGTGGGCAAGGATATGGGCATCTCCTTTGGCGATAAATAACGGGCTGTTGAGGTAAATAGCATTGGAGCGGTCTTCCCGTGGGGTGAAAGCCCTTTTCAAAAATGAAAGATTTTCCGCCTGGGTGCAGATCGTGCTTGGCTGCGCGGTGGGCGCGGCGTCCTATCCGCTGCTGATGACGCCGTGCTCCATCGCCCCCGGCGGTCTGACCGGCGTGGGCATGATATTCAATTATCTGTTCCGCTGGCCGGTAGGTACGGTAAGCCTCGCGCTGAATGTGCCGCTTTTCCTGATCGGTTACAAAACGATGGGAAAGGGCTTCGTTTTGCGTACACTGGTAGCCACTCTGCTTTTTTCTTTGCTGATCGACCTTTTTCCGCTGCCCGCGCTTACCGATAACCCGCTGCTGGCATCGGTGTTCGGCGGGCTGCTGCTGGGAGTAGGCCTGGGGCTGATCCTGCGCGGGGGAGCCACCACGGGCGGCACGGATATGATGGCCCGTATGGTACACAAAAGGGTAAGCTTTATCAGCGTGGGCATGATCCTGCTGCTGTTTGACGCCTGCGTCATTCTGGCGGCAGCCTTCACGATGGGCGCGGAAACGGCCATGTATTCGCTGATATGCGTTTTTGTATCCTCAAAAACGATCGACCTTGTGATGACCGGCACCTCCACCGCGCAGGCCTGCTATGTGATCACAGACCGGCGGGAGGGCATTTCCGCCCGCGTGATGCATGAACTGGAGCGCGGTATCACCTTTTTGAAGGGAACAGGCGCTTACACGGGCAGGGAGCATGATATCCTGCTCACGGTGATCTCCAGCCGTGAGGTGCCCCGCCTGAAGCGCATCGTGCGCGAGGAGGACCCGCACGCCTTTATGTTTTTTACCGATTCGCATGAAACGCTGGGAGAGGGCTTTACGCCCATGGGAGAATAAGCCCGGCTGCTTATACAGCCGCCTGTACTTCACCCGAAGGAGGGGAACAGTAATATGGTACACATGATCCTTGCCAAATTCCGTGACAGATCGTTGCTCACGTCCGGCCTCACAGAGGAGATACGCATGCTGTTTTCAGGCGCGGAGGCCATTGAGGGCGTAGAGGGGGCAAGCGTATCCCGCTGCTGCGTGGACAGGGATAACCGCTATGACCTGCTGATACGCGTGTATATGCAAAAGGACGCGCTGCCGCGCTGGGATGGAAGCGCCGTGCATGCCGAATGGAAGAAAAAGTACGGCGAAATGCTTGAAAAGAAAGCGATATTTGACGAAGAAGAATAAAGAAACACTGCTCCATCCGGCAGATGAGCCTGCCGGATGGAGCGGTGTTTTTGCAATACCATATGATGTGAAAATTATCAAAAGTTATATCAGGGCAGTACCGCTCAAATACGCTGGCGCGATGACGTGTAAATTTTTTACAGATCCACTTGTAAAAATGAAGGTTTGCTGACCTTCAGCTTGAAGATCATGTATGGCTGATCTTCAAGCCGCCCAATGGTGCCCCATCCGGAGGTGAGTTATGATTCAGTTTTTTGCATGATGAAGAGGCTGGAAAAGGCACTGCTCAGCGCTTGGATGAATTTTGCTGCATTGCATTTATATGATCTAAAACTTCAATGAGCTGATCGGTATTGAGTGTTTGTATCTTTTCGATCAGCCATTTTTTTGTATCAGCTTGCTGTGTATCCTGCAGTATATCCATTGTATCTTCTGCCAGTGCGTAGGATAAACTGCTTTGTACTTCAGGCACATCTGTATCCATTGGCACATCATATCCCATCAGCCATGCTTCGGATACATGCAGCGCCATGCTCAATACAGATAGCTTATCCTGCCTTGGAACTGATTTTCCGGATAAATATTGGCTAAGGTGGTTTTTATCCAGCTTTACACCGTACAGCAGGCAGTATGGCCTGGCCATTCTCAGTATATCGGCCTGACGCAGATGGCGTGTCTCCATCAGGTATTCAAGCCGTTCTTTTGTTGTACTTTTCTTCATTCAGCACTCCGTAATATTTTGTACGACTATATTATAATATATAATTTCTATTTTTCAATACATATTTAATACACATTTAACAAATACCATGGCAGGCGTCAGAAAGCACCACAGTGAGAGAAAATCATGGTTAGAAATTCGGGCCGTTATACCAGAATTCGTGCCAAAGATGAATGAAACAGTTACGTATACGGTTACATTATGCATAGAGCGTTAAAAACATATTCAATGCGAAAAAGTATCATAAATTTCAAAAAAATTCTTGAAAATTTTTCTGATCAATGGTAATATGTATATGTTCAAATTTATTGAACTTTTGCGGTGAGGTATATGGAGTACGATTACAGCAAATTGAGTGAAAAGATCACATCTGTTCTGGGCTCTCAGGAGGCGTTTGCCGGCAAGATGAACATTTCATTGCAAAGGGTAGAGAATATCCTGAACAGCAAAGCGTTTTTCACTCAGAAGGAGATCGACAGGGCGGCAGATCTGCTTGGCGTTTCAGGAAGCGAGATTGACACTGTTTTTTTTACTCATAAAGTTCAAAAAGTTTGAACCTGTAAAAAACTAAGTGTTCATGAAGCGGAAAGAAACATGGAGGTAATGCAGCATGTTGCCCAAATCGCGAAGGAGCAGTCATTCCTCTCGCAGGCATATAGGCAAACGAAAACGGATGCTTATCCTGATTTCCGTTATAGCCTATGCGGTGATCCTCGCGGCCATCATTGTGCTCCCCAAGCTGCTTGATCCCAGGGAAGAGGCACAGGATATTCCCGGAAACGGCAATGCGTTGTTTGATAATGCTGTCACCTACACCGGAAATGACGGCAGGTACCGCTACCGTGAAGAAGAACTGGATACGCTGCTCTTGATCGGTGTGGACAGGGAAGGCCTGGATACCGGGGCAAAGGTAACTGCCAGAAGCAACACGCAGGCGGACTTTCTGCTTCTTGCCGTGATGGATAGAAGCACCAAAACGCTCACCCCTATCCAGATAGACAGAGATTCCATTGTGCCGGTGGATGTGTACGGTGTGCTGGGAAACCGCACTGGCAGCCGTGAGATGCAGATCTGCCTTGCTCAGGGCTTTGGCAAAACGCTGGAAGAAAACTGCCGCAACACCGCGAAAGCGGTAAGCGATATGCTGCTGGGCATACCGGTTGATCACTACATTGTGTATGATCTTTCCGGTATCAATGTGATCAATGATCTGCTTGGCGGTGTAACGGTAACGGTGGAGGATGACCTTACCGGCATGGATGCCGCGCTGTCTGTTGGCAGCACGGTCACGCTGCGGGGTGCGCAGGCGGAGATCTTTGTGCGGTCGCGTATGAGCGTGGGGGATGGCAAAAACACCTCACGTATGCGCAGGCAGAGGGCCTACATGCAAAGCGCACTTGAAAAGGCCGCCACGCTTTACCGGAGCGATAAAGGCTTTGCTTCCGGCATGATAAGCGGTATGGAAGGGTTTTACGCGTCTGACATGGCAAAGGGCTTTACGGTAAACCTGCTTAACCGCGTGATGGATTATCAGGCCGCGCCGTTTCTGGTCACGCCCGGGGAGCATGTGGTAAGCGCTGACGGCTTTATGGAATGCCATGTGGACCGGCCTGCTCTTGAAAAGCAGATATTGGATGTATGCTTTGAAAAACAGTGATATTGAACCGTGAAAACGGTCGATATAAACAATTCTTTTAGGAGGAACCTGGTATGAAGAAAATCGTTGCTCTGGCTCTGTCTCTGGTACTGTGCATGTGCATGATAGCTGTGGCTGAAACGCCCAGCATCAAGGCAAGCGATCTGGTAAAGGTGGAGTATGAAACTCCCGTTGACCCCGGCTTTGCTTTCATTCTGAGCGATATCACTGAAGACAGCTGGATGGCTGAAAAGCTTGCCGCTGCTGATCTGGATGCCGCTGCTGTTGCCGCTGCCGGCGGTGCTGCCGACTGGCAGGTGAATGAAGCCTTTGCCGCTTCTGTTGTTGGCGCTGATAAGCTCACCTCTGATGTGGCTATGAAGCTGGCTTTCCCCACCGTGTTCTCCACTCCCGCCGGTGTTGTGTTCACCTTTGCCGATGGTTCCGCTGAAGGCGTTGCCGCTTCCGTGAATGAAGATGGTAGCATCTCCGCCACCTTCTCTCAGGATCTGCTCACCCGCCTTGGCAATGAGCAGGCTCTGTGCACCGTGATCAACGCCCCCGCGAAGTAATGAACCAATATATCCGGATGGCGTAATGCCATCCGGACTTATTTTTCTGAAAGGAAATACGCATCCATGGCTCAGTTAAGACGCAGAAAAATGCTGGAACAGGCAAAAAACCAGAATACCGCTGCCGCGGGCAGTGCCGATACATCGGAGCTGATCGCGCAGCTGCTTGCCGCCGCGGCGCAGAACAGGCAGACCGATGAAGAGAACGCCCGTAAACGGGATGACGGCGGCACGCAGATCAACCTTACGGAGCTTTTCTGGCGCGTGGTAGCCAAGTTTGGGTGGATCGTGCTGGGAGCGGCTCTGGGCACGCTTATCATGGCGGTGTTTGCCTATGCGTTCTACGTGCCCAAATATACGGCTGTAAGCAAGCTGTATATCGTGAATAACAGCAATTCTGTGATCAATATGAGCGACCTGCAGATCGGTACCGCCCTCACAACGGACTATACCGAGGTGTTCAAAACGCACGAGGTATCTGAAATGACCATGGATATACTGCGTGATGAATACGGCGTGGAAGGCTACAGCTATACCGCTCTGCAGGGGATGCTTACCGTAAGCAACCCTGCAAGCAGCCGTGTGCTGTACCTTACCGTGCAGCATAAGGACGCCAAGCTTACGCAGCAGGTGGCGGATAGCTTTGCCCGTGCCGGGCAAAAGTTCATCACCGAGCGTATGCGCACGGATGAGCCTACCAGCTTTTCTGTGGCCATGATCCCCGGTACCCCCTCCACTACCAGCAAAACCAAGCTGGTCATCATCGGCTTTGCCGTGGGCACGCTGATTGCGTTTGGCATCATCTTTTTGCGGTTTATGATGGATGATAAGCCGCGTACGGCGGAGGATATTTACAACTGCAGCGGCCTTTCCACGCTGGGCACCATCCCGCTGGTGGCCGCGGAAAAAGACAACCTGAAGCGGGAAAAGAAACAGCGCGACCGGAGCAACCGGAAGCACGGAAAGGGGAATAAGCATGAATAAGGTGGAGATCAAAAAATTCCCCAAAGCGGAATACTCGGTAAATGAAGCGTTCAACACGCTTGCTACCAATATCTCCTACTGCGGAGATGATATACGCGTAATAGAGCTTACCAGCCGCTACCAGCATGAGGGCAAAAGCTTTGTCACCATGAACCTGATGCGCACCTTTGCCAGCTTTGGCAAAAGCGTGGTGCTTGTGGACGCGGACCTGAGAAGAAGCAACCTGATAGCCAAATACCAGATGGTGTTTGGCAGGGAAAAGCCGCAGGGCCTGGCGCAGTATCTGGCCGGCCTGTGCAGCGCGGAAAGCATAGTGTACGAAACCAACATTGAAGGTGCTTATATTGTGCCCGTGGGCAGGCTGGTGAGCAATTCGCTGCAGCTGCTCAAAGGGGAGCGCTTTGGCCAGCTGATAGATATGCTGGCGGAAAACGCGGATATAGTGTTGATAGATACACCGCCCGCCGGGCTGATCGTGGATGCCGTGGAGATCGCCAAGCAGTGTGACGGCGCCATGATCGTAGTGGATTACGGTGAGGGACATAAACGGGAGATAAATGATATTTCGGAAAACATCAGCCGCACCGGCTGTCAGATGCTGGGCGCTGTGATAAACGCCGTGGATATGAGTGCCTATACTAATAGGAAGTATTACTATTCCGGCAAGTATTACCGCCGCTATTATCACGGCGCGTATGACAGTAAGTACTGAACATTTACTGACGGTCGATATATGGGTATATATATCCTGTATTAAGGAGCGGATATGAAGGATTACAACTTGGAAGCACAGGCTTTGCCGGAAAATGAACTCAGAAAGAAATATGCTGAACTGTGTGAGGCGTATGACAAGATGAGCGATGATCTTCTTTTTCTTGATTGGCAGATAAGGTCTCTCAAAGAAGAATTGAGTGCTATGTCAGAGCATTCAAAGAATTTGCAGGGAAGGCAATGATAAGCGATGAAAAAGGCAACAAGGGTCTCCATTGTAAAGCTTTTTAATGTATTGACAGTAGCTATACCGTTTGCTGCGGTATGGTTTGGTTATTATGCCGATCATACGTTCAACTATATCGGTTATCGTACCCGCTCCATCGTAATGATCCTTTACTTTATTGCCTATCTCTTTTTGACAAAAACGTATGACGCGTTGTTGATTTCCTATTCACGCATTCGGGATATGCTTGTTAATCAGGTACTTTCGATATTGTTGACAGATACGGTCATGTTTGTGATACTGTGGATACTCAGCTATCATTTTCCCAATATGCTGCCGGCGTTGCTGTGCCTGCTGTTGCAGATAGTTATTGCCTGCCTGTGGTGCATCTTTAGTCACCACTGGTATTTTGTATGCTTCAAGGCGCAAAAAACACTTGTGCTTTATGATACGCGTGAGGGCTTGGAAAAACTGATAGATGAATACGGGCTCGAAAAAAAGTTTGAAGTTATTGCAGTAAAGCAGATCAATGCAGCACTTGATGATCCGGATGTATTGAACGGTATAGAAACGGTATTCTTTTCCGGCATACACAGCCATGAGCGGAACATCATTTTGAAAAAGTGTGTAGAAAAAGGAATCACAGCCTTTGTTATACCCCGGCTTGGAGATTCCATTATGAGTGGGGCAAGCAAGCAGCATTTGTTCCATTTGCCAATGCTCCGGGTAAACCGTTATACACCCGGTTTGGGATACAGAGTGGTTAAGCGTAGCTTTGACATCCTTATTTCCGGGGTTATGCTGCTTCTGCTTTCACCTTTAATGATCGTGTTGGCGTTGTTTATCAGGAAGGATGGGGGCCCGGCCTTCTACAAGCAGACAAGATTGACAAAAGACGGGAAACTTTTCAAGGTGATCAAATTCCGCAGTATGCGTGTGGATGCCGAAAAAGACGGAGTGGCCAGACTGAGTACAGGTGAAAACGATGATCGCATTACAAAGGTAGGTCATTTCATCCGCGCCTGCCGTATGGATGAGCTTCCCCAATTGATTAATATCTTAAAGGGGGATATGAGCATTGTTGGCCCGCGGCCTGAACGACCGGAAATTGCTGCCGAATATGAAAAAGAGATGCCGGAGTTCAGATTGCGTCTACAGTGCAGAGCAGGCTTGACAGGCTATGCGCAGGTTTATGGACAGTATAATACTACGCCATATGATAAGTTGAACATGGATTTGATGTATATCAGCAGTTATAGTTTGATGAATGATTTAAGGATCATTCTTGCTACTGTGGGGATTCTTTTCCAGCGAGAAAGTACTGAAGGTATTGCCGAAGGACAAACTACAGCATTGAATACAAAAAAATGAAGAGAATATCCAGTTTTGTGAGATGGTACAGTATCAGGGAATCAGTTCACATTATTCTTGAAAATCGTATGTCATATTGGATTTTGATTCTTTGATTTTTACGAGAAAGCAAGTAATGGAGCAGTAATTTATGAAAGAAAAGAACAAAAAAGACATACTTTTTCTGTGCCAGTTTTTCTATCCTGAATACAATTCGTCAGCAACGTTGCCTTTTGATACGGCTAAGCATCTTGCTGCAAATGGCTTTACTGTTGATGCGCTTGTAGGATATCCTAAGGAATATACAAAGGGAGAAGACTTCCCAATAGATGAAGTTGTAGATAATGTCGGTATTCATAGAATCAAGTACATAGAACTTGATCGCAAGAAGAAAATCAATCGTTTGATAAATTACTTTTCATTTACATGCGCGGCATTATTCAGAATTGGAAAATTGAGGAAGTACCATACGGTTATTGTTTATTCAAATCCTCCGGTTCTTCCAATAGTTCCTATTCTTGCAAAAAAGCTTTTCAAAACAAAGTTTGTTTTTGTTGCCTACGATGTCTATCCGGAGATTGCCTATGCATCTCAAACGCTCTCTCCGGGGAGTTTGATTGACCGGGTAATGACAAGGATTAATCATCATCTTTATAAGCATGCTGCTTATGTGGTAGCGTTGACTGATGAGATGAAAGAGTTTTTACTCAAGAAGCGCCCAGAGCTTGATTCTGAACGGGTAACTACAATTGCAAACTGGGCTCATGAGAAGGAAGTTAGTCCGGATCATGCTGCCTATCAGCGCTTTGGATATGTGGATGGACAGTTTGTTGTTTCATACTTTGGAAATATGGGCACGTGCCAGGATGTTGAAACAATGATGGGTGCAGCTGAAGCATTAAGAGACAATGATAGCGTCAAGTTCTTGATTGTTGGGCATGGAAATAAAAAGACAAGTGTAGAAGAACGAGCTAGAAATCTTAGAAATGTGCAGGTTATTGACTTTTTGACAGGAAAAGATTTTGAACAAGCTGTTGCAATTTCGTCCTGCTGTATTGTTAGTCTGGAAAAGGGATTAATGGGTGCATGTGCTCCTAGTAAATATTATAGTTACCTTCAGGGCGGTCAACCCATACTCGCGGTTGTTGAGGACGGTTCATATCTTGCTGAGGAGGTCATAAAGGAAAGCATTGGATATGGTATCGAGGTGGGTGATGTTGCAGGGTTAACTAAGGTAATTATTAGTATGGTAGGGGATAGAGAAGCATGCAGAATCATGGGGGAAAAAGCCAGAGAGATGTATCAAAGAAAATACGCTATTGATATTGCACTTGAGAAATATGTACAAGTGTTCAAAAGTATTGTGGGGAATAGATAATGAAAAATGATGACAATCGTCAATCAAATTTTGACTGCCTTAGATTGGTGTGTATGGTGATGGTAGTGTCCATGCACTACTTTGGATGGGGCGGACTTAATAGTTCAACAGAAACAAGTCGAATGAACTTTGTTCTAGCCAGTGGTATCGGAGTGTATTGCAGAGTTGCTGTGAACTGTTTCTATATGATTACTGGATATTTTATTGTTCCTTGTTCTCAAGATATAGACTTTCGGAGAGCATCAAAAAAGGTTTTAGCGCAGTATAGCAAGTTGTGGGTATACTCGGTCCTTTTGTTTGTAGGTTGCTGTGCAACTGGGATAGCGGAGTTTTCATGGGATGAACTGGTCCAATCATTTTTCCCTATTATGACAAATCAATGGTGGTTCATGACGATTTTCATGGCCCTTCTGTGCATCAAGCCGTTTATCGGTAAGTTACGCTCTTTGTTGAATGACAAAGAATTGATAGCACTACTAGGGATTATTGCATTCTTTGATACTCTGCAAGCAATAGTTGGCCGCAATGCTTTTAGGGAACAAGGTACAGGGATTATGCATGCAGTCTTCATGCTTCTATTGGGTTATGGAGTAAAAAAGTTGCCTGTGCTTCAGCTGAGAAAATGGTGTTCTGCTGTGCTCTACTTTGGCATATGCTTGATTGCAGGCGTTTTTGCTTTGGTCGGAAGAAAATTCTTCCAAATGGATGATGCTGTTGTACTCTATTATAATTCTCCATTTATTGTGATAGCAGCAATTGGTTTCTTTAATTTATTCCGAACTTGGAATTGTTCATTTACCTGGACGACACGTATAGCACCTTATGTATTGGCTATTTATTTGATAAATGATCATCGCCTAATGGAGAAGAACTTTTATGAAAAAGTTTTACACTGTAGTAATTATTATGAAAGTGGAATGATGATTCTCCATTGGGCAGTCAGTGTACTCTTGTTTGTTGCTGGTGGTTTATTGATAGACTTTACTCTTGAAAAAATGAAGAGTTATTTGATGAAGGTATTTCTGAGGTGAAGATAGTGAATGATATAACTGCAATAATTCTGACTAAGAATGAGGAAGTTAATATAGCACGTTGTATTAACTCTGTTAAAAGTTTTGTTGATCGAATTTGTGTGGTAGATAGTGGAAGCACAGACCGAACAATAGAAATTGCGAATGAACTTGGAGCTGAAATATTTGAGCATATTCCGTTTGAGCATTACGCAAGGCAATTTAATTGGGCATTAGATCACGTGGATGTAAAGACCAAATGGGTATACCGAATTGATGCTGATGAGGTTGTTCCCCCTGAACTTGGCGCAGAATTGGTAAAGGCTTGTTCAGAACATCATGACGACGATGTGAATGGCCTTGTAATGAAATTTAAGGTACATTTCATGGGAAGATTTTTGACTCATGGTGGTATTTATCCGTTCTATAATCTAACAGTGTTTAAGAACGGATACGGTCGTTATGAGGACAGAGCTATGGGAGAACACATTGTGCTTTCTGAGGGACGGACGATTGATTTGCAGAACGATTGCCTCCATTATGATTTTAAGGATCTAAACTCTTGGATTAATAAGCATAACTGGTATGCAACCCGTGAAGTGGCTGATTATATGGCTACCTTGGCAAAGAAACAAGTAGATACTGAACTTTATCATGAAGCTGAGAAAGCAAAAAGACTGCGCGATGGTTTTTATTATAAACTCCCGAAATTTTTCCGTGCCAGATTGTATTACTGGTACAGGTACTATATAAAGCTGGGTTTTTTGGATGGTGAAGCGGGAAGAGTTCACGCATTTCTTCAAGCATACTGGTACAGATATTTGATTGATGCGAAAATTGTGGAGCAGGAGTTGATGAATAAAGATGTTAAGGGTTAATTTTGGATTCTTTATCAATAAACTGTTACGATTGCTGAACCGTCCTGCGCTGAGATACTGTCAAATTGATAAGTTGGCAAAAGTAGGTACTGGTTCTAACTGTATTGGTGTGAAAATGGGGCGCTACAGTTATATGGGTAAGAATAATTCTGTGGCTAATGCCACCATTGGTTCATTTTGCTCCATTGCGAGTTATTGCGCAATTGGGGGAGGGAGTCATCCTCTGGACATGGTGTCTACATCTCCGGTGTTTTATGAGGGAAGGAATGTATTTAGTCAGAACTTCAGTAACATCAAAGCGGGGATTAATAAGCCAGTCAGTATCGGAAATGATGTTTGGATTGGGGAAGGGGTGTTTATCAATGACGGAATCACCGTGGGGGACGGAGCAATAATCGGAGCTCATAGTGTGGTTACACATGATGTTCCGGCTTATGCAGTAATGGCTGGTGCCCCGGCAAAAGTGTTGAGATACAGATTCCATGAGGAAGAGGTTCGGAAGTTAATAGAACTTAAGTGGTGGGATTGGCCGGAAGAAGAACTTAAGAAATACGGAAATAGATTTTCCTCACTTAGTGAGGTATTAGGAGATAAAGTAAAATGAAAATACTGCATGTTTGCTTGGGCTGCTTTTATATTGATAACTATTCCTATCAAGAGAATATGCTTCCAAAGTTCCATAAGAATATGGGATATGATGTGGAAGTAATAGCTTCTACTCTATCTTTTGATGAGCATGGTAATGGATGCAATATTGCCTCCCGTATTTATGACAACGAATATGGAATTAAGGTTACTCGACTGCCTTATAGGAAGAGTATGCCTAATAAAGTAGGCAAGTTCTTGAGATTATATGAAGGTTTTGAGGAGGCGCTGGTCAAGGCAGAACCAAACATAATATTTGTTCATGGCTGTCAGTTTTGCGACATCGGTAAGATTGTTAAGTATGCTAAAGTGCACAAAGTAGTTATCTATGTTGACAATCATGCGGATTTCTCAAACAGTGCGACAAACTGGCTATCGAAGCATGTTCTTCACAAGGGCCTTTGGAGAAAGTGCGCCCAAAGTATTGAGCCATATACTAAGAAGTTTTATGGAGTGCTTCCAGTTCGAGTGGATTTCCTTAAGAATATTTATAAATTGCCCCCCGATAAATGTGAGCTTTTGGTGATGGGAGCAGATGATGAACTTGTTCAAAAAGCCAAATCTTCGGATGCACGGAAGAGAATCAGAGAACAGTATGGGATTAGTGAGGATAATTTTCTTATCCTCACTGGCGGTAAAATAGATCAATGGAAGACCCAGACATTATTGCTGATGCAGGCAGTTCAGAATATTCAGAATGAACGCCTTCGTCTCATTGTCTTTGGATCAGTCACGCAAGAACTCACGGATCAAATAAAGGCACTGGCAGATGGCATTAAGACCCAATATATTGGCTGGATTCAATCGAAATGCTCGTATGAATTTTTTGAAGCTGCCGATCTTGTCGTTTTTCCCGGTCGGCATAGTGTGATGTGGGAACAGGTTGTCGGCCAAGGTAAACCAATGATTGTAAAGGATTGGCCTGGAACACACCATGTGGATCTCGGAGGTAATGTGAGATTCTTGACGAAAGATAGCATTGAAGAAATTCAAGCCGAGATCGAGTTTATGCTGCATAATCCGAAAGAGTACAGGGTAATGAGAGAGGTAGCAGAAGAAAAAGGCGCTAAGGAGTTTTCGTATGAAGATATTTCAAGAAGAGCGATCGAGCAATAGATATCGAAAGCCGAAGATTGATCTGCTTGATATAGTAGTAATATTATTCCTTTTTTCGGCCCCAGTTCTAAATATCTTCTTGTACTTAACAAAAAAGACTAATCTTTCAGGACAATTGGCAGTTATTTACATTATAGTTGCAATTGCGGTTGCAATAGTCTCGATTTTTATAGGCCGAAAATTTATCCCAATGAGCGCACTTTGGGAGATTGTATTTCTCTTTTTAATACTGGTAGATTTTTTGATAACAAAAAACAGTCATTCATCACAAGTTGCCAGATTCGATTCCGAATTAAAACTATATATTGCGACTATCCCATCAGTGGTTATGATAACTCTTTGCTTATTCTGGTGGGGGAAAAAAGATATTAGTCTTTTGCTGGTATTTGGTTTGGACTTGTTATTAACAATTGTGTGCAGCCTGGTACTAGTAAATAGTACAGGTGTTACTACTGCTGGACTTATGCTAGATTCTAGCGGTTTTCTATACCAAAATACCTCTTATTATGCGGCATATACTCTAGGGATGACTGTCTTCATGATTCAGGAACAGAAAAGAAATTTATCAATTAGAATACCAAAGATTGTTTTGTTCCTCCTTGTTCCGATACAGATTGGAATATGCTTTATGGCCGGAGGAAGGGGAGGAATTATACTTATTCTAGTGGTTCTATTGTGGGCTTTTTTTTCAGAGAAAAGAAATATAGAGAAGTTGGTATTAACGGTTTGTTTTGTTATTATAACTGTAGTTGCTGTTATCTATTTTGTTCCTGTTTTGATGAGAATAATTGGAGTGGACTCAACTGGATATGAAAGAACAATAATGCTTTTGACAACAGGAATAAGCGACCAAGGGCGCGAAGCATTATGGGCTAATTCCATAGAAGCATTTAAAGAACGTCCGATTTTTGGTAATGGGATTGGTTCGGTCTTCTACTTGTTTAATAGTTATTCTCATAATATGTTTGTAGACATCCTTTGTGAAAAAGGTGTTGTTGGTCTGTTGATAGTAGTATCTGTGTTCATTTTGTATGGTATGCGTGTTTTAAAACTCTATAAAGCAGGATCAATCTTCAGGTTTATGTTTATGGTGTTCTTGTGCGGTTTCACAATGAACCTGTTTAGTGGATATGTTTGGGTCAACCAACAAATTCTGTTGCCAGTAACGGCAACGCTTGTTTTTCCAAAGTCATTTAAATTCGAGGTGTGATTTATGAATGAGAAAAATAGACCGAGAACAAGACAATCAAATTTGGAACTTTTACGAATTATCGCCATGTGTATGGTTGTTGTAATGCATGCTCTCGGACACGGAGAGGCATTAGGAAAAACAAGTTTTGGAAGTATACAGTATATTTTACTATGGATGATAAGTACACTTTGCCAAGTGGCAGTTCCTTGTTTTGTCTTGATAAGCGGATACTTTCTATGCAAGTCCGATTTCAAGCCTTCGAGGATAGTACGACTAGTAATACAAGTACTTTTTTATACCATAATTTTATTATTAGTAAGGATATTGTTTATTGATAAATCGGTTTCTACTACAGATATTCTCCATGCATTTTTTCCAATAACAAGTGGAGAATACTGGTTTATAACACAATATTGTCTTTTGTTATTAATATCACCGCTGCTGAATCGTATAATAAACACCATTTCGAAAAAGGAATATAAATTTTTGTTAATCGGATTAACTGTCACGTTTAGCATTATCCCAACTTTCCTATTTTGGGCAAAAGACAATTTTAGCGATGGTTATAATCTTCCATGGTTTACTTTATTATATTTTCTGGCGGGGTATATAAGACTTTATGGTACAAAAATTCGTCATGGGATGAGTATATACTTCCTGTCTTCGGTTATATGTGTTGGCAGCCGACTTGTGATTGGATCAATCGCATATAGAATTACTGGATCATATACAGGAGCAGGATTGTTATATAATGGAAATTCGATACTCATATTGATTTCTTCTATCTCACTATTTTCTGTTTTCTTGAAATTAAATATTCATCGAGAAAGAATTGCAGCTATGATTAATACCATAGGCTCTTGTGTAATTGGTGTGTATCTTCTTCACAATAATACAGCGATAAGAACGGAACTATGGAAATTGATAGATCCTGCTAAATATATTGATGGTAGTATTGTTGTGGAAATTCTGTGGGTTCTATTAGGATCACTAGTCATTTTTTGTGTAGGTGTATTTGTTGAGTGGCTGCGAAGTTTATTGATGAAAGTTCTAAAAGAACAACGTATGATGGAGAAGATAGATGAGAAAGGCGCAGTGTACTATGGAAAACATTGATGTAGCAAACTTAATCACCATTTCCCATAATATCCATTTCCCAATCGAAACTATAAGATGCAGGAAAATGGACAAGATATGTATCATGTATCAGACGGTATTCAATTGTTTGAAATGCAGTAAATAGAACGGGTCACTCAAAAAAATTTCTTGTTCATATAGATGAGTTTATTTAATATTCATGGGTTGAATGGGTTGAGATGATTTGCCGTATTATGTACATAAATTTTCAGACAGTCTTCCCTGAGTTCCCAAGGCATGCTTCTGAGGGTTTTATAGAGCCGTTTGGGTATGCAATCGAGCTGAAGATAATGCCTTCTTACTATTCTGTAAATTGAGTATTTTGATAATGTTCAGCGTTTTCTTAGAATAATTCGTCAAATGCGTCAGAGGTGTAGAGTGGACAAGCGACTAGGAAAAAATATAATTCTCAATGTTGGGTATAACATTTTGTCTATAATTGTCCCATTTATAACTGCTCCCTATTTGGGAAGAGTTTTGGGAACTGAGAATATTGGTGAATATACATATGTGTATTCTGTGGCCTCGTATTTTGTAATGTTTGGCCTGTTAGGAATTAGTAATTATGGAACTAGGGAGATTGCTAGAGTTAGGGATAATCGAGTAAAACGCAGCAAAACTTTCTGGGAAGTATATTGTATGCAACTAATGACGGGCGTCATCGCATTACTTTGCTATTTTGTGTATGAAAGCATGATAAAGCATAACAATGGAATTGGTTGTTATATCATGGCGTTCTATGTTGCAACATCTGTGTTAGATTGTACCTGGTACTGTTCCGGCGTAGAAAAGTTTAAGAATATAGTTGGCAGAAACGTAATTATTAAGCTAAGTAACCTTGTGTGTGTTTTCGCCTTCATTCACCAGCCAGATGATTTGAATATTTATTTTTTCGTCATGGCTTTAAGTTATTTCTTTAGCGCACTTATCCTTTGGCCCACTATTTTGAAGGAAGTTGATCATTATAAACCGGATTGGAAATCGATAATAAGGCATTTTAAGCCCAATGTATATTTGTTTATTCCTGCAATTGCAGCAAGCATCTATCAAATAATGGATAAAGTTATGATCGGTGCAATTGCAAACAAGTCTCAATTAGCATACTATGAGTATGCGGATAAGATTCTTAATATACCCAATATTGTGTTTGGTGCTATTGGTGCTGTAATGCTTTCAAGAATGACAAATGTATTGGAACATGGTCAGTCTGAATATAAGAGTTTGATTAGCTACTCAGTGGACTTATCAATGATTATTTCTGTTGGATTTACTTTCGGAGTATTCGCAATTAGTGATGAGTTGGTGGCTGTGTACTACGGCGCAGATTATATTGAATCGGGTTCGATACTAAAGGTTCTATGTCCAACAGTAATTTTCTATGGGTGGAACAATGTAATACGTATGCAATATATAATTCCGAACAACCTTAATTCAGTATATATTACATCAACTATTGCTGGAGCAATTGTCAATCTATTATTGAACTGGTTTTTCATCCCTCGATATTCTGCTCTTGGAGCAACAATCGGAACGATAGCTGCACAGGTTACCATTTTGTTGATTTATACGATGAAAATAAAAAAGTCGCTTCCATTTACAGAATATCTTCGGAAAAATGTGTTTTTGTTTGTTAATGGATTAATAATGTGCACCGTTGTCATTCTGCTTCAACAGACACATCCTGCAACAGTAAAAGGATTAATTCTCGACGTTGTTGTTGGAATAGGGGTTTATTTTGCTTTATGTTTTACATACGGATTAACAAACAGGCAACATTTGATAAACCAAATTGTCAGATATCTAATTAGGAGGTAGTACGATGAATTGTGCATTTCTGCTTTCCACCTGTGATTCATACGAGGATACGTGGGACCCCTTTTTCAGATTGGTTAGCAAATATTGGATATCTATTCCAATGAAGGTATATATCAATACTGAAACAAAGCAGTATGTTCCCACGGTGAAACTTCCTTTTGAGGTAATATCCTGCAATACTTCTTCTTCAATTCAATGGAGTAATCGTCTATTGCATGTTCTCGATATGATTCAGGAAGAGTATATATTCATGGTGCTTGACGATTTTTTTCTTCGAAGCCCTGTCAAAGATGAGTATTTTGACCAGTTATTAAGGATGATGGATAATGATCAAAGTATTGCAAGCATTCAACTAAAAGCAGCTCGGTTAATACAAGAAGGGAAAAAAGAAGTAGTTAATAACTCGGAACTCGAAATATCTGAAATTGATAAAAATGGATGGAAGACTCATTTTGTTCCGACAATATGGAGAAAGTCTATATTGAAAAAGTGGCTTCGGAAGCATGAATCAATTTGGGGATTTGAACTATATGGCTCACAACGAGCACGTTTCTGGAATTATAAAGAAAAGGTACTTGCAGTTGATTCGCCAGTCATTTTTGATTATCTGTGGGTGGACGGATGCTCGGTTATTGTTAATGGAAAATGGCTCGTAGCACCTGAGGTTGACACTTTTTTCCCCAATAACGGAATTGATATTGATCTAAGTTTACGCGGAAGAATTACTCTTGAGGAGTACAGAAGTAGAACATTAAAAGATACAATCAAGAAGTTATCATTTGGAGAATTTGTTAAGAAATCAATTAATAGGGTGCGTTCAATATTTTAAAGTGTTAGGAGAGAATCGGAGATATGGAAAGTTATGAGATGGTACAGACTAGCTATATAGGAATCATAAAGTAGACTTGTGTGCGAACATGTACATTGCTGTCGCTGATGGATTATTGGGTCGAATATATTTTGGCTGGAAAATGGAGAATCAAAATGAAAATCGTAGTTGCAGGTACCGGATATGTAGGACTATCACTGGCGGTTCTTCTATCCCAACATAATGAGGTCATCGCAGTAGACATTGTTCCAGAAAAGGTTGATAAGATTAACAAGTAGCAAAGTCCAAACTCTTTGTGGAACGTTGAGAACGAGTGCTCGATTACCGTCGGTGTTTATCGCTTAACTATGAAGGCCAACTCCGATAACTTCCGTCAGAGCAGCATACAAGGCGTAATGAAGCGCATAAAGGCCAAAGGGGCAACTGTCATAATCTATGAGCCCACGCTTCCAACTGGCTCCACCTTCTTCGAATCTCTTGTCGTGAACAACATTGAGAGGTTCAAGAAGAGTTGTGATACGATTATTGTGAATCGGTATGATACCGTTCTCGATAATGTAGAAACCAAAGTTTATACAAGAGACCTGTTTAGGAGAGACTAATTTTCATTTATGGAGGTAACAAACCAATGAGCGCATTTAGCGGGGCAACATTAATGATTACTGGTGGTACCGGTTCCTTTGGTAATACTGTACTCAAACACTTTCTGGATACAGATATTGGCCAGATTCGAATCTTCTCACGTGACGAGAAGAAGCAAGATGACATGCGTCATCTGCTTCAGGCTACGCATCCGGATACCGCGAAGAAGGTCAAGTTCTTTGTCGGCGATGTCCGTGATCCACGCTCTATTTCTGATGCAATGCCGGGGGTTGACTACATTTTCCATGCTGCTGCACTAAAGCAGGTCCCGTCGTGTGAATTCTTCCCGATGCAGGCAGTAAAAACCAACGTTGAGGGCACGGACAACATGCTGCATGCTGCCATTGAGAACAAGGTAAAGCGCGTTGTGTGCTTGTCTACCGATAAAGCTGCGTATCCGATCAATGCGATGGGTATTTCCAAGGCCATGATGGAGCACGTTATCTATGCCAATGCCCGTGTGGCTGCTGAGCGCGGTGATACCACTATCTGCTGTACCCGCTATGGCAACGTGATGTGCAGCCGTGGTAGCGTTATCCCGCTGTTCATTGATCAGATCCACGCTGGTAACCCGATTACCATTACAAATCCCAATATGACTCGCTTCTTGATGAACCTGGATGAGGCTGTAGATTTGGTCAAGTTTGCATTCGAGCATGCGAATCCGGGTGACCTGTTCATTCAGAAGGCAGATGCGAGCACAATCGGTGATTTGGCGAAAGCTGTGCAGCAACTCTTTGGTGATACCGGCACCAATATTATTGGCACACGTCATGGTGAGAAACTCTACGAGACCTTGATGACCAAGGAAGAGAGACTTCGTTCTGAGGATATGGGCGGTTACTATCGCGTGGCAGCTGACAGCCGCGACCTGAACTATGATAAGTTTGTGGTCAGAGGTGAAGTTCATACCGAGTCTGATGAGGCGTACACTTCACATAATACCGAGCGCCTAGATGTCGAGGAAACTGTGAAGAAAATTCTTACAACCGAGTATGTGCAGGAAGAACTGAAGGGTATTCGGCATAATTAAGCCCTTTCTGATCTGCCTAGTAAGCTTTCTTGCTTTGGCTACGAATGCTAAATTTACGCGCAAAAACAAACGTGGATCATTTGTTCTTAAATGGAATCCTCAGAAAGTGAAGTGCAGAATGTTTACTTCGATAGCATTACTATTGGTGGGCACGGGGATCAATGGGCGTATTTGTTACATGATAGCGATCAAGAAAGACGAACCGCAGAAATGATATAGGGATTGTACCCGCAGGGCTTAACCCTGGTACGTCCACCACAAGCCCGGAGAAATCCGGGTATTGCCGCACTGAACCTAACAACCTCCACGTGGTGTGCGGTGGGCAGGATGTGATAATTATCCTGGCTAATCGTTAGTGGTTTGAAAATGTACATTTATTGCTAAAGTCAGTAGAATGTACATATGAATATATTGGTAGCTAGTGCGAAGGGAATGATTGGAACTGCCTTGGTAAACAACCTAAAAAATGTTTGTGAAAACAAAAAATACTAGTCTGAATATCCAGATCAATGAGATTTACGAGTATGATATCAATAACACAATTTGAACTAGGTTTTATTGCCCCATGGCTTATTTCATTTTCAATCTCAATGGCGAGAATCAACCAAGGAGAATAAAAGACTGGCAGCTATGCCTTTGCAGTGTCGAATAGAGCATCTGCCACGCTACGTGGATGCCGAAGCAGGAACAGCATCAATAACAGAGAATATCAGTAAAGATATATGAACGGAGGTAAAGCAAAATGTCTTTTACATGGAAGAATAACGGAGCAATCAAGTGCATGATCGTGTGCGGAACGCGCCCGGAAATCATACGGCTGGCTGCGGTGATCAAGCGCTGCCGGGAGTATTTTGATACCTGCGTGGTTTATACAAACCAGAACTGGGATAAGAACCTTTCTACCGTGTTCTGGCAGGATTTTGAGCTGCGCAATGAGACGGGTGAGTTTGGCCCTGATATTCTGCTGCATGTGGTGGGCAAGCATCTGGGCGAGACCTGTGGCAACATTCTTGCGCAGACCTATGAGCTGATGGCGGATCTGATGCCGGATGCCGTGTTGGTGTTGGGCGATACCAACAGCTGCCTGAGCGCCATATCAGCCAAGCGCCTGCATATCCCCATCTTCCATATGGAAGCCGGTAACCGTTGCAAGGATGAGTGCCTACCGGAAGAGACTAACCGCCGCATTGTAGACGTGATATCCGATGTGAACCTGTGCTACTCCGAGTTTGCCCGCAAGTATCTGGCGGATACGGGGCTGCCTAAGGAGCGTACCTACCAGACCGGTTCTCCTATGGCGGAAGTGCTGCGGATGAATCTGGAAAAGATAGAGGCTTCTGATGTACTGGAACGCATGGGACTGGAGCCTAATAAGTATATCCTGCTTTCCGCTCACCGCGAAGAGAACATCGATACAGAGAAGAACTTTACTTCTCTGTTTACCGCCATCAATGCGCTGGCTGAAAAGTATGATATGCCCATCCTGTACTCCTGCCATCCGCGTTCCAGAAACCGTTTGGAAAAGAGCGGCTTCAAGCTGGATCCCCGTGTGCGCGTGAATGAGCCGCTGGGCTTTAATGATTACAACAAGCTGCAGATGAACGCCTTGGCTATTGTTTCCGATTCCGGCACACTGCCCGAAGAAAGCAGCTTCTATCTCTCCATCGGTCATCCCATTGCCGCTGTATGCATCCGCACCTCCACCGAGCGGCCGGAAGCGCTGGAGGCCGGTGACTTCGTTCTGGCCGGTATCGGCACAGAGGAATTGCTGCAGGCAACTGATATGGCAATCGATATGAAGCAGAAAGGTATTCTTGGCAAGCCCTGCCCGGATTATACCGATGAAAACGTATCCATGAAGGTGGTACGTATCATTCAGGGCTATGTGAACGTGGTAAACAAAATGGTGTGGAGGAAGTATTGATGAATATTCTGGTAACCGGCGCGAAGGGCATGTGCGGAACTGCTCTGGTAAACAACCTGAAGAATATCCGTGATAACAAGAACCGCACCCGCCCGGGCATAAAGATAGATGAGATCTATGAGTATGATATCAATAATACGCCGGAGCAGCTGGACGCGTTTTGCAGCAAGGCGGATTTTGTGTTCAATCTGGCTGGCGTGAACCGCCCCACTGATCCTGAGGACTTTAAAAAAGGCAACTTCGGCTTTGCCTCCACGCTGCTTGATACCCTCAAAAAGCACGGCAGCAAGGCTCCGGTGATGCTGTCTTCATCCATTCAGGCTACGCTGATCGGCCGCTATGACAGCGATTACGGCAGAAGCAAGCTGGCCGGTGAGGAACTGTTTTTTGACTATGCCAGAGAAACAGGTGTGAAGGTGGCGGTCTACCGCTTTCCCAACCTGATGGGCCATAGCCGCCCGAAATACAATTCTGCCGTATCCACCTTCTGCTGGGCTGTGGCAAATAATGAACCCTTTACCGTGAATGACCGGAATGCCATGGTGGAGCTGCTGTACATTGATGATCTGGTGGAGGGCATGTTTGATCTGCTGGAGGGCAGGGAACAGCACTGCGAGTATGATGGCCTGCAGCCTGTAATGAAGAGCGATGGCCACTACTGTATTGTGCCGGTTACGCATAAGGTAAGCCTGGGCGAGATCGTGGACCTGCTGGAGCAGTTCAAGCAGCAGCCGGTATCCCTCATGATGCCCCCAATGCCCGAAGGTAGCTTTGCCAAAAAGCTGTTCTCCCTGTACCTTTCCTACCTGCCCGCGGAAGCGATCAAGTACACCATGAAGATGAATTGCGATGCCCGCGGAAGCTTTACCGAGCTGGTACATACCAAGGACTGCGGACAGGTATCCATCAACATCAGCAAACCGGGCATCACTAAAGGCCAGCATTGGCATAACAGCAAGTGGGAGCAGTTCATTGTGGTGCATGGCCACGGCTTGATACAGGAACGCAACATCAACACCAATGAAACGGTGGAGTTTGAGGTGTCCGGTGACAAGATAGAAGCCATTTACATGATCCCCGGCTGGACGCACAATATCATCAACCTGAGCGATACAGAGGATCTGGTAACGGTGATGACCTGCAACGAGATTTTTGATCCCGCTCATCCCGATACCTTTGGGGAGCCGGTATGATGAGCGCAAAACAGTGATCAATGTTCCGGAAAGCGTTTGTGGGGTTGCGGCATCCGTTCAGTAAAGCGCGCGGTGACGGAACTAAAGCATCTGCAGCGGCGCGAGGCAGAGAAACATGAGAAAACCGATCTCGCGATGCAGTATATAAGGAAAGACGTACATATATCAGGATTAGTGTGATTTCAACCAACAACAGAAAGTGAGGCGCAGTCAATGAATATTTTGGTTACCGGTGGTGCAGGATATATCGGCTCTCATACAATAGTGGAACTGATAAGCGCCGGACACGCTGTTGTGGTGGTTGATAATCTTGCTAATTCTTCAAAAGAATCGATCAGCAGAGTGGAAAAGATCACCGGTGAGCACATCCCTTTTTATCAGGTGGATATACGTGATAGAAATGGTCTGGAGGGTGTATTTGCCCGGCATCACTTTGACTGCTGTATCCATTTTGCGGGGTTGAAGGCGGTAGGCGAATCCGTTGTTACGCCGTGGGAATACTATGAAAATAATATCAATGGAACGCTTGTGCTGCTTGATGTAATGAGAAAGCACGGGTGTAAAAACATCATTTTCAGTTCATCTGCTACGGTTTACGGTGATCCTGTGCTGATACCCATAATGGAAGAATGCCCAAAGGGCAAATGTACAAATCCGTACGGCTGGACAAAGTGGATGATAGAGCAGATCCTCATGGATATGCACACAGCGGATATAAAGAAAATGGATGCCCATCCGTGGAACATTGTGCTGCTTCGCTACTTTAATCCCATTGGTGCTCATGCATCCGGGCTGATAGGCGAAGACCCGAATGGCATTCCGCAAAACATAATGCCGTATATCACGCAGGTGGCAGTGGGAAAGCTGGAAAAGCTGCATGTATTTGGAAATGATTATGATACTCCTGATGGCACAGGCGTTCGTGACTATATTCACGTTGTAGATCTTGCCCGGGGGCATGTGGCAGCCCTGAAGGCGATAGAAGCAAACTGCGGTGTGGAGATATTCAACCTGGGAACCGGAAAAGGATACAGCGTGCTTGAAGTGGTACACGCATTTGAAAAGGCGACCGGTATGAAAGTGCCATATGTGATAGATGCAAGACGCGCAGGAGATATCGGGACCTGCTACTCGGCACCCGGTAAGGCAATGCATTATCTGGGATGGAAAGCAGAGTATGGCATAGAGGATATGTGCCGGGATAGCTGGAACTGGCAAAGGAATAACCCGAACGGGTATAGGAAATAAACCAACTGTGTGATCCCCGGATGGATGCACAGTATCATTGACCTGAGCGATACGGAGGATCCGGTGACGGTGATGACCTGCAGAGAGATGATTGATCCTGGCTATCCGGATACCTTTGGAGAGCCGGTATGATCACAAAGGAAACAAAGTAATTTCTGTACTGATCTGCAAATGCTGCGGAGATTGGAGGAGCATATGATGCGGCCTGAAACGCAGGAAATGAAACTGCGCATATGGGAAGAACGGGTGATCGATTGCCGCAGCAGCGGTAAAAGCGTGAGAAACTGGTGCAAGGAGCACAATATTGACTATTCCACCTATTTCAGATGGGAAAAGCAGGTACTGGAAACAAGCATGTCCAAAGCCGGCAATAAGGTGGCGTTTTTGGAGCAGGCATTAAGCAAGAAACAGAATGAAGCTGCAAAGATACTGGATGACACTATTGGTTCACCAGAAGGTGCGGATGATAAAAAAGAACATATGGTGAGCTTCCGCGCGAATGATATGGTGTTTTCGGTGCCAGAAAACGTGCCTACAGCATTTTTGACAAGATTACTGGAGGCTGCTTCACAGGCAGACAGGCACACGGCCAAATGAGGAAATGCATTGCCTTTATATTGCTGATTTGCTGCGCGGTATGCATATTGCTGTTTTCTATGCAGAACGCGGAAAAATCGGGCATAACATCCGGCAATGTAAGCAGGATCATCGCGAGAGTGATCACCCGCGGCTTTGATGAGCTATCCGCGCCGGAGCAGCAGCGGAGAATAGATGAGATCAACCCGTATGTGCGAAAAATGGCGCATTTTTGCGAGTTTGCACTGTTTGGCGCGTTGGCGGTGCTTTGCTTTTTCAAGGCGGAGCGCAGAAAAAGATCGCTGATCATCTCGCTGTGCGCGGGGGCGTTGCTGGCGGTATGCGATGAAACGCTGCAAACGAGTGTACCCGGCAGATATGGCAGCCCGGTGGATATGCTGATAGATACAGCCGGGGTGACCGCCGGAGCAATGCTGATCTGGATAGCCCTGAACCGTTCAAGCAAAAAAGGATCTACCCCCTGCAAAGAAAAAGATTGAGGTGCAGCATTATGCCATCATATGTATGTGACATTTGCGGAAAAAAGTTTCTCGATTTATCAGGCAGCGGCGAGGTGGTATGCCCGCATTGCGGATACCTTGTGCAGGCTGTGCAAAAGGCCGCTGATGAAGAGAATCAGGCTGGAAAGATAGATATGGTGCTAAAGGGCACCCATAAGGATGAAGCCGATGCCGTGAGCAGCACCGGTAAGCTTGACCTGAAAAAGAATGACGCGGCCGGGCAAAAGGATGAGAAAGACGTGCAGGAAAGCGCACGTCTTGATTTGCATAAAAGCGTTGTAACTGAAGCGGATAATGCAGCGATAAATTCTGCCGCGGCGCTTATGAACGCCGGAAAGAAGAAGCTGGAAAACGAATACGAAGAGGAAGAAAAGGCCGAGCTGAAAAAGAAGAAAAGGCGTAAGAAGGTTGTTGTGGCTGCCTGCAGTGTGCTTGCGGCAGGCGCTGTTGCGGCGGCCGGGCTTGCGATAACGAATAAGAAACGCAACAGATCACCGCAGCAGACGCGCTACGCGCAGGCCATTGAAAACTGCGGAAACGGAAAATACGATGACGCCATACAGGAACTGGAAGCGCTGGAAAACGAACAGTATGCCGATGCGGGCTATCAGCTGGAACGTGCCCGCTACCTGAAAGCGCTGGAAATGCTGAAGAGCGGCCGGTACAGCGAGGCAATAGAACTGCTGGATACGGTAAAAACCTATACCGATGTTACGGAAAAACGCAATAAAGCTGTGTATGGCAAGGCGCTTGAGATGGCAGAGCAAGGCGACCGTAAGGGCGCGATCAGCCTGATGGACAGCCTTGGAGAATGGCAGGACGCCGCGGTGCAGAAGGAACGCATCACGCTGGAGGAAGCGGATGCCTGCATAGCAAGCGGCAGGTATGATGACGCGGCAGCCTTGCTTGACGCGCTGGTGGATAGAGAAATTGCCGCTGAACGGATGAACGCGCTTACCTATGCCAGGGCGGACACGGCGCATGAGGAAGGGCGCTGTGCCGAAGCGGCGGAGCTGTACCGCGGCCTGGCCGACTACAGCGATGCTGAGCAGAAGCTGCACCGCTGCGCGGGAGATAAGCTGTATGCGGAGGGCAGCCTCGCGGAAGCCTACGGCGAATATATGGCAGCGGGTGAAGCGTATTTCACGCGCGCGAAGGATTACGCGCAGAAGTATACCGAGGCGTGGATGCTGCGTGATAACGAAAAATATATCGACGCGGCAGAGCAGTTTATACGGCTGGGTGCGTATGCGGATAGCCACAGCCAGGCGGAAGAATGCCGCATTCTTGCCGCGCGGGAGGCGATAGCCGCCTATGACGCGGATAAAGCATACAGCTATCTGGAAGGCATAGAAAGCGCGGAAGCGGTAAGCATCCGTACGCAGATAGAGAGCTATCGCCATGCCGGTGAATACGCGGAGAAAGGCGATATGCTGAACGCGGCAAATGAGTATACCGCGCTGAACGGCTTTTGCGACGCGGATGCGAGAGCGGATGAGTGCTATGCCGCTGTGTGCGCGGAGGCAGATAAGCTGCGCGATACAGGCGATATAGCCGGGGCATATGAGGTGTATTGCACTTTGCCTGAAGGCAAAGACGGAGGAAAGGCTGCCGCAACAGATGCCGCATACAGCAGGGCGGAACAGCTGTTTGCCGCGGGCGATTATGAAGGCGCGCGGCAGGAATATACCGCGCTTGGAAATTTCAAAAACTGCACAGAACAGCTGACCGCGTGCTGTTTGAACATTGCCGCGCGGTATGCTGAGGCAGGAGAATGGACAAAGGCGGAGGCGGAGTATGTGAAGGCATCCGCCTATACCGATGTATCCGCGTATATGGATGAGCTGCCGATGAACAAGGCCGAAAAGGTAAGAGCAGAGGGCAGATTGACTGAAGCGCTTGAATACTATCTGCAGGCTGAACGCACCAAAGAGAATAAAGAGAAAATATACACGCTTGCGCAGGAACTGGACGCGGCGGGAAACAGCGAAGCGGCGCTCAGGGCCTACAGCGCTGTAAAGGGCTACAGAAACAGCGATGACGCGATAAACGCCATACTGTACGCGAATGCGGAAAAGCAGTATTCAAAGGGGCAGTATGACGAGGCAAAGGCAGGATACATTGCGCTGGCGGGCTATAAAGACAGCGCGGAACGGGCTGAAGACTGCGATGCAGCGAAGGCGGGCGAACTGATCGCACAGGGAGATATCGAGGCCGCGGAAGGCATACTGCTTGCGATGAGCGACCGGGAGAAGGCAGCAGAAATGCTGAATGAATGCGCGTACCTGAGAGCAGAGGCGCTGTTTGCCGAAGGCAGGCATGCGGAAGCAAAGCAAGCTTACGCAGCGCTTGGAAATTATAAAAACAGCGCTGAAAGGATCAACGCCTGTGACAGAGCCCTGATGGGCGCGGAGTATGATGCTGCCCGGGAGCTTTTGACAAATGGCGATACAGAAGGCGCGAGACAGGCCTTTTCCGCTTTGCAGGGTAGGATGGATGTGAGCGCGGAGCTTACGGAATGCGACTATGCTGATGCTTCCGCGCTGCTTGCATCAGGGGATCTCGCAGGCGCGAAAGTGGCTTTTGAAGCACTGGGCGATTATAAGGACAGTGCGGAAAAAGCGGCTGAGTGCGGGCAGATCATGCTGAATGAGGAATATGCCGCGGCAAAGGAATTGCTTGAAAACGGTGATATTGAAGCGGCAAGGAAGGCCTTTGGCGCCTTGCAGGGCAGGATGGTTGTGAGCCGGGAGCTTGCGGAATGCGACTATATGGATGCTTCCGCGTTGTTTGCATCAGGTGATCACGCGGGCGCGAAGGCGGCTTTTGAAGCATTGGGCGATTATAAGGACAGCAAGAGCATGGTGGATGCCTGTATTGAAGAAATGACGGGTGATCAGTACCGCAATGCAATGCGCCTGATGGAAAAGGAAAATTATTTTGACGCGGAGGTGCTGCTAAAGAGCATCAGCAATATAAGATGCGTGGACAGCGAAATAGCGCAGTGCAGATATCTGCGTGCTGAAAAGTATTTTGAAAAGGGTAAGTACAGCGATGCCGAAGCGCTGTACGCACAGATGGAAGGATATGAAAACAGCAGTGAGCGCCTGACAGAGTGCAGAATAAAAATGGCCGAAATGAAAGCGGATGACGCGCGGCAACTGATGGAAAAGGGCAATACTGAGGAGGCCAGACAGCTGCTTTGGAGCATTGCGGACAGGATAGATATAAGCGCAGATATGGCGGAATGCACCTATATCGACGCGAAAAAGTGCTTTGACGACGGGGATATCGATCGGGCGGAGGCACTTGCCGAAGAAAGCGGAAACGCGAATGCGCTGCTGCTGATAACAGAATGCAGAAAAACACGCGCGCGGAGATTTGCTGAAGCGGGTGACGCAGAGGGTGAGCTGAACTGCTGGCTTTCGCTGTGCACATACACTGAGGCGGAAAATGCGCTGCTTGCACGCGCCGGTGAATATGAAAATGACGGGAACACCGGATATGCCGCGGCCTTGCTTGCCGGAATGAAGGGCAGCGAAAAGGCCGCGGAGACACTGTATGCTATGGCGGAAAACGAGTACAGCAACGGTAACGCGGATATGGCGTTTGCTCTGCACAGCATCAACGCGGAATATGAGCCTTCACAGCAGCGAATGCTGCAGCTTGTTGACAGTACAGACAGCGTATCTGTGTATAGTGCCGCAGAAAAAATCGGATCAGACGGCGACAGAGCGGCAAAGCTGTTTTCGGAATGCTATACGAAAGCAGCAGAACAGAGATTCAGCGATGCCATGCAGCTGATGGACAGTGGAAAATATGCTGAAGCGATAGCCATTTTGGAAAATGTGGAAGATATTGCGGAAGCAAAAGAGAAACTGAATGAATGCAAACTGATGCAAGCCAGACAGCTGCTGAGCGATGAAAAATATCTGCAGGCATATAAACTGCTGAAGGAACTGGGAGATTTCGGAGACGCTTATGAAATGATCTGCCGGGACGACAGGCTGCTCTATCTTGATAACCGCGTGCTGAAGGCTGATTTACTGAGGAACGTAGGGGATACGGTGCTGTTTGGTAGATATGTGTATGACGGCATTGATGAGAATGACGCGGAGCCTGTGCAGTGGATTGTGATGAGCAACGACGGGGAAAAGGCGGTACTGATAGCGAAACAGACGGTCGAAATGCTTCCGTTTGACGAGAAAGGACGTAACGACTGGGAGAGAAGTACGATTCGGGAATGGCTGAATGGCGAATTTATCCGCAGCACATTCAATGATGATGAGCAGTTGCTTCTGCTGGCTGATGATAATGAGGACTTTGTATCGATACCTGCAAGAATCGAAGCAATAAGCTGGCTTGAAGGAAATGGAATGATGGCATGCGTTCCTTCCGGGCATGTGATGATGCAGTATGAGCCTTTCGGTTATGTTGAAGGCATCAGTAACTGGTGGCTGAAAGACGCGGGCTATACGGATAAACGTGTTGTGACTGTGAACGCGCAGGGAAGGATCTATGAATACGGCAATGCCGCAGACGCGGAGTGGGTTGCTGTGAGACCTGTGATATGTGTGAAGGTCACACAGAAATAATGATTTGGAGGGAGAATGTATGACTGGAAAAGTGTGCGCTAAATGCGGAAGAAAGTATCTGTCATTTGACGATAATGACGGGAGCATATGTGAAGCATGTACAGCCAAAGCTGCTATGGCAGATTCCGGTACCGAATCCGAAAAAGAAGGACAGCAGAATGCGCAGTCACATAATGTGGAAACGCATTTTATCAAGTTTGAAGACGCATACGCGAGTGAAATGCGCGAAGACAGAAAACGGGAAAGAAAGATGAAAAGGGCACAGATCTTTTTCGTGATCATTGTAATTGTGATAATAGCATTGATTGTTATGTTGGAACGGTCTCTCACAGGTACTGTGGAGTAAACGCAGGAGGTTTGTCATGCTTAAAAGGCATATGCGCTTTTTTGATGTATGCTGTGTATGCATATTGATTTTCAGCCTGACCGGAGTACAGGCGGAATCGGATAAATATGCGGATCCACAAAGGAAGATCGTGCTCTCTTTTATTGGCGACTGCAATTATGGCGACGTGTATTACAGAATGGATGAAAGCGATTCACTGAAGAATGTGATATCCGAGCACGGTGATGAATGGCTGTTTTCCGGGGTGAAAGATATTTTTCTTGATGATGACGCAACATTTATGAATCTGGAAGCAATATGGACGGACAGAACATATCAAATGGCGTCAAAAAACAACAATATTATTGGCAGCAAAACCTATGTAAATCAATTGATCAAAAACGGTATTGACGCTGTAAATACGGCAACAAATCATTGTATGGACTTTGGTCAGATCGGGTATGATGATATGATGGATGTACTGGATCAGGCCGGAATCACTCACTTTGGCACAATAACAGGAAAAACAGATATACTTGCCGTGTACGAAACAAAGGGTATCAGGATAGGCGCGCTGGGCTACTCTTTGCCGCAGGATTACGATATACCCAAAATTCGCGGGAGAATCAGGCAGCTGAGAGAAATGGGATGTGACCTTGTGATCGTGAGTCTGCATTGGGGTACCCAGGCAAAAAACGGTGATATGAAAGCTACAGCCCTTGAAAGCTGGCAAACCGGGTATGCAAAAGAAGTGATCGATGCCGGCGCAGATGTGATATGGGGACACCATCCCGGTGTGCTGCAGCCGATCATGATCTATAAAGGAAAACCTGTGTTTTTCAGCACCGGAACTTTTGTTTCCGGCATCATGACAGATGTGATCCGCTATACAGGGGTATTTCAGCTACAATATGTGACGGATGAAAATGGCGCGCCTGTGCTGGAATCGCTGCAGGTGATCCCGTGTATAACAGGTGAACGGGGAGACTATCGGGTGTCTGTGCTGGAGGACGAAGCGGAAAGAGAAAACTGCTTAAGCATGTTGATAGGGAAAAAAGATATTGCCGAAATGCAAAACCTTCCTGATGAGTTTATTACAGACGGTAACTTTTTGTTCAATTTTATGTCCAATAACGAAGAAAACATAATAACCGAAGACTGACTGCATAAAAGCGGTGGTATGTGTTTTTGATATGAGAAACGGGGCGGCTGCAGGATTTATGTTCCTGCAGCCGCCCCGCGGCTTATTTTTCGGCCGGAGCCTGCTTCGCGATGGAGGAATTTTTGTAGGCGGGGTCTTCGGAAATGTCCTCAAGCATCGTGATGAAGGGGGGAATGACAACGGTATCATCCTTACCGGTCAGCTCCTGCTTCAGGATGGCCTGCTTTTTCCAGAAGGGATAGATATCCACCTCGTAATAGTGGCCGTCCCAGGTGAAGCAGTAGCGTGTTTTGCGCAGCTGGTGGTAGGTGGTATCAGCCTCCATCAGCAGCCTCAGGTATTCAAATTCGCTCAGGCGCTGTTCCAGCTCGATACGCTTTCCGTCGGCTCCGGGGCGCTTGGTGTTTTTGAAATAAATGTAGCTGCCGTTCAGGCCGCGCTGGCGCACGCGGATCTTTTCATCGGGGCCGGAGCGCAGATAGGTCTGTATGATCTCCACCTTGCGGCAGGAGGGATCGTTTTCCAGCTTTTCCGCATCAGGCATGGAAATGAGGAATTTTTTGAAGGTGTCGTAGGGCAGAGGCTCGCCGAGGAAAGCGGAGATCTCGCTGATGAGCCGGTGCATTTTCTGATCAAAATCCGTCTCGTTGCCGATGACGCGCAGATGGGGATGCCCCGTCCAGGCGGCGATCAGCCTGTTATCCAGCTCCACAGCCTGCTCCGGCGTTTCTGTGCGCGCCACATTGTTGGCAAGCGTATAAAAGGCTTCCTTGCCCTTCGCGGCGGTTTCCAGGAAGAAAACGGCGTCATAGCTGTCGCGCAGCTCCGTTTCATCGCGGTGCACCGTGCGCAGCACCTGGGCAAACTCGCTGTCCGTCATATAGGCGCGGTTATCGATCGCGCCGCGGTCGCACACGATGAGCAGCTTTTCATCGCTCATGTGCCGGGCACCCTGCTCAAATATGCGCTCCTTTTCCAGCTGCAGCTTCATCTGGCACTTCTGGTAGTCCACATTGTGGATCACCGTCCACGGCGCGAGGCCGCCGCCGATCAGTTCGCTGGCGGTCTCGGGCACAAAAAGCACCTTATAGCCCTTTGCGGTGAAGGCGTTCTGGATCCAGCTGAGCGCTGTGGTTTTGCCCGCGCAGGGGCCGCCTGTGATCACGATTTTGGTAATTCTGCCCATACTGTCCTCCGGCTCAGAAACGGCGGCTGTTCCAGCATTCGTTGATGCTGCTGCCGTCCCGGTATGTGTTTTTTTCTTCGTCCGCGGAAGGTCTGCTTTCCGCTTCTTCCTTTTGCCTGCGCAGCCTTGCCTGCTTTTCAAATGCGGAAGGCACACGGCGCGGTCTTTCGGCCGTGCTGTTCTTATCTGCCATGCGATTTCCTTCCCTTGCTGTTTTACGGTCTATTATAGCCCCTTTTGCATGCGCATTTCAAGCCCTTTGCGCTTTTTTTGCAGGGCAGCTCCGCAAGAAGATATGCCGCGCAGAAAGAACGGCTGTCACGGTTGATTTTCCGCGGATGATCTGTTAAAATGGTATGCAAAGATACAGGCTTTGCAAATACATAAATAAAGGAAAAACGGAAATGAAATACGATGTCTGCATCATCGGCGCCGGCCCCGGCGGGATCTTTACCGCGCTGGAGCTGGTTAAAAACGCGCCGGAACTGAAGATCGCCGTGCTTGAAAAGGGAAACGAACTGGAAAAAAGAAAGTGCCCCATCGACGGGGTGAAGATCAAAAGCTGCGTACACTGCGAAAACTGCGCCGTGATGAACGGCTTTGGCGGGGCAGGCGCGTTTTCAGACGGCAAGTATAACATTACCAACCAGTTTGGCGGTACCCTGCATGAGCTGATCGGGCGTGAAAAGGCGCTGGAGCTGATGCGCTATGTGGACACTGTGAACATGCTTAACGGAGGAGAAGGCACGCGCCTTTATTCCACGGCGGATTCCGATGTGAAAAAGCTGTGCCTGCAGAACGGGCTGCATCTTCTGGACGCTTCCGTGCGCCATCTGGGAACGGATAAGAACTATATCGTGCTTTCCAGCCTGTACACGCAATTAAAGGATAAGGTGGATTTCTATTTCCGAACACCTGCCGAGCGGCTTGAAAAATGCGAAAACGGCTACCGGATATACGCGAAGGACCGCTGCTTTGAGTGCGAAAAATGCGTGGTCTCCGTGGGACGCAGCGGCAGCAAATGGATGGAAAAGGTGTGCGGAGAGCTGCATGTGCCCACCCGTTCGAACCGTGTGGATATCGGCGTGCGCGTGGAGCTGCCCGCTCAGGTGTTTGAGCATCTTACCGATAAGCTGTACGAAAGCAAGATCGTGTACCGTACCGAAAAATACGGCGATCTTGTGCGTACCTTCTGTATGAATCCGCATGGCGCGGTCGTGCACGAAAACACAAACGGTATCGTGACCGTGAACGGGCACAGCTATGAAGACCCCGCCCTGCATACCGACAACACCAATTTTGCCCTGCTGGTGGCCAAGCACTTTACCGAGCCCTTCAATGATTCCACCGCCTACGCGGAATCCATCGCCCGGCTTTCCAATATGCTGGGAGGGGGCGTGATCGTGCAGCGCTTCGGAGACCTGACACGCGGCCGCCGCAGCACACAGAGCCGCATTGATGACAGCTTTACAAGGCCTACGCTCAGCGCTACCCCGGGAGATCTTTCTCTGGTAATGCCCAAGCGCATCCTGGACGGCATCATCGAAATGATCTTCGCGCTGGATAAGATCGCCCCCGGTACGGCCAATGACGATACGCTGCTGTACGGGGTGGAGGTGAAATTTTACAATATGCAGGTGGAAACGAACGGGGATCTTGAAACCTGCCATAAGGGGCTGTATGTGATCGGTGACGGCAGCGGCGTGACGCATTCCCTCAGCCATGCCAGCGCGAGCGGCGTGTATGTGGCGGGAAAGATAGCCGGCAAGGCGCGCGATGATCGTCGTTAACGAAAACAGTATGTTTCTGTAAGAACGGCTATATAAATGGCCGCTGCAGCATTTCTTCTGCAGCGGCTCTTTTGCTTTCCGCGGGTTTATCCCGGGCAATACCGCACAATTCGTCAGCACGCTGAACGATGTCTTTTTCACCATCTTGCAGAAATTTCAATTTACCGCTTGTAAACCTTCAATTTCTGCAGGCGAATCTGATGAAAAATTCACTCGCCATCGCACTAACTCATTTGTGCGGTATAACCCTTGCTTTTTTGCGTACCGGCATCAGCTCGATATAGCCGCGTTCTCCGCGGGGCTCAAGCTGGATACGGGGGTTTTCCGTATCCCATTCATAGCCGATAAAGGCGGGATCGTACTTCTTTTCGGCATTCCGGATCTCCTGTATCGCCTGTTCGTAATCCTCATCCCGGAAGGGCTCGCCGCGGAACATAAGGTATTCCGCTTCGGGAAGCGTGATCACATCAAAGCCCTCCGGAACAGGGCCGTCATAGCCGATCTCCGCCTCCACGCCCTGCACATACTCGTTTTCGGCGGGACAGCGCAACTTTTCAGGCAGAAAAAGACATACAGGCTCCCCGCAGAGCGATCTCATGCTGGTAAGCAGCCCCCACACATCGCAGCCTACCTCCTCGCAGTAGGAAAAATACTCCTTCGCGCGTACGCCGCGCTTCAGGATCACTTTTCTTTCTTCCTTGCGGATCAGCTGCACAAACACCGTTCTTGTTTCACTCATCTGCTTTTTTCCTCCTTTGCTTTCAGCCAGCCAGGGGGTAAACAGCCACAGCGGAACGGGCGCGCGCGCGTATTCACCCGGATTGCAGCCAAACTCCGCCCGAAAGGCGCGCTGATAGCCTTCCGGCGAATTGTATCCCATATCCAGCGCTGCATCCAGCACACTGCCCCTGCCGTCTCTCAGGATCAGGGCGGACCTTGAAAGCCGCAGCCGCCGGATATAGTGCGCGGGTGACAGACCGAGTACGGCAATAAACAGCTTTCTTGCGTAGGCCGGTGCATAGGCAACGCTTTTCGCGGCATTGTCAAATACATTTTCTTCACCGATGTGCCCGGCAATGTACTGCTGTATTTTTCTGACCGCCGCCTCTCTTTCAGCCATGACGCTCACCTCCTTCGCCCGAAGCATAGCACAGCCGCCTTCCTTTTTTCCCGACTTTTTTTGACAACCTTTCACCTGGAGCGGTTATTTTCCTTCAGGTCGTTCAGTCGGGAACAGCGGCTTCGGGGAAGCGCTCTCTCAGGTAACGGTTTGCCTCTTCGCGCGAGGTAAAGATGAACACCTGTCTGTCTTTCGCGTTTTCAAGCATGCGCAGCACACCGGGTCGGGAGTTCGCCCGGTATTCCATTACGAAACGCATAAATTCCTCATCCTCCTGCTCGGGCTCCGACCAGGGCAGGTCATCATGCTTTGTGCCCATTCGCTGCCGTATGCCGCTTATGCAGATATCGGTGCCGTAATCAAGAAAGTACACGGTGTCGCATCTGTCAAAGCGCAGCTGCATGGTGCCTGCGTAATTGCCGTCCAGGATCCAGCTTTCGTTTTCCATTACGGCAAGCTGGCGGCGGATCAGCTCCTCTCTGCCGACATTCGTGCGGTCGCTGTTCCAGTACATCCGGTCCAGATGCCATACCGGCGTGCCGCTGTATTGGCCGAGCAGCTTTGAAAAACGGGATTTTCCGCTGCCCGGGCAGCCGATGACCATTGCTTTCATATCTGTACCTCCCTTCGGCAGAAATGCCGGTGACTGTGTGAAACAGGCTGATAAAAAGCACCGGACCGGTCAAAATGCCCGGCCCGGCGGTATCATATGCTTATCAGGCGTTCAGCATGAAGGCTTTATACGCTTTGACGGCCTCGTACAGGTCCGCCTTGCTGATGATCTCCTCGGGAGCGTGCATGCTCAGCACGGCCACGCCGCTGTCGATCACTTCCATACCGTAAAGAGCGCAGATATAGGCGATGGTGCCGCCGCCGCCCACATCCACCTTGCCAAGCTCCGCTGTCTGCCAGTTGACGCCGTTGTCATCCATGATCACGCGCAGACGGCCGATGAACTCGGCATTGGCATCGTTGCTGCCGCTCTTGCCGCGGCTGCCGGTGAACTTATTGTAGCATACGCCGCGCCCCAAAATGGCGGCGTTCTTCTTTTCAAAGGCGGATGCGTACAGGGGATCATAGCCCGCGGATACATCGCAGGAGAGCATACGGCAGTTTTTGAGCGCGCGGCGCAGCGTGAGCTCGCTGTAGGCGGGGCAGGTGAGGTTGATCATTTCCGCCACGGCGTTTTCAAAATAGCGGGCGCGCATACCGGTGGCTCCCACGCTGCCGATCTCTTCCTTATCGGCCAGTAGGCAGCAGCAGGTGTATTTGGGGATATCGGTGAGGGAGAGAATGGCGTTCACACTGGCATAGGCGCATACGCGGTCATCATGGCCGTAGCCGAGGAGCATGCTGCGGTCCAGACCCAGCTCGCGGCACTTGCCGGCGGGAACGACCTCCAGCTCCGCGGAGAGCATATCCTCTTCCTCGATGCCGTATTTATCCTTAAGCAGCTTCAGCATGCGTGCCAGCACGGCATCCTTTTCCTCGCCTTCCAGCGGGCGGCCGCCCATGATCACATCCAGCCCCTCGCCCTTGATCACATCGCTGGCCTTCTGGGACATCTGCTCGCCCGAAAGGTGGATGAGCAGATCGCTGATGCACAGCACGGGGTCGTCTTCGCTCTCGCCGATCACGATATCAACGGCTGTGCCGTCCTTTTTGGCGATTACACCGTGGATGGACAGCGCCCTTGCCACCCACTGATACTTTTTGATGCCGCCGTAATAATGGGTATCGGCATAGGCAAGATCGGTATCCTCATAGAAGGGGTTCTGCTTGATATCCATGCGGGGGCTGTCGATGTGGCTGCCGATGATGTTGATGCCTTTTTCAAGCGGCTGCTTTCCCATTACGAACAGCATAACGGCCTTGCCCATGCATACGCTGTACAGCTTATCGCCCGCGGAAAGCTTTCTGCCTTCGCTGATGGCATCCTCAAGGGAGAAGTAACCGTTTTCCTTCGCGAGCGCCACGGTCTCCTTCACACATTCGCGCTCGGTCTTGCCGCCGTCCAGAAAGCTTCTGTAGCCCTTCGCAACGGCCTCCAGCTTTTCAAGAGCAGCCTCGTCATAGGTGTTCCACGCGTTTTTCCGTTCCATTTTGTTTATCTCCTTTTCAATATTTTCAGTATGATTCATCCCACAGGATCAGCCCCTGCGGGGGCAGGGTGGGTCCGGCCTGTTCACGGTCCCGGCTGTCGAGGATAAGGGGGATATCCTCCGGACGTGTTTTTCCGAGCGCCGCGTTCAGCAGCGTTCCCGCGAGAATGCGCACCTCATTGTACAGAAAGCCGTCCCCGCGGAAGGTGAGGCGCAGCTCGCCCAGATCCTCTCCCGCCAGCTCCGCCGAGATCTCATATACCGTGCGTATGCCGCTCTTTTTGCCCGTTCTCACCCGCCTGTCACTTGTGAAGGCTGTAAAATCATGTGTGCCGGTAAGGTACTTCGCGGCGGCACGCAGGGCGGTCAGATCAGGCTTGCAGGGATAGCGGTATACATACTTCCTGCTGAATACATCGGGCGTATCGGACACGCGTATCCGGTATACATATGTCTTTTCCAGCGCGGAAAGCCGGGCGTGAAAACGGCTGCCGGCCTCGCTGAGAGAGAGCGCGCCGATATCCTCCGGCAGATACTGACGGATATCGTTCAGCACGGTTTCTGTGTTGATCGGTTCAGCAGTGCGGAAGGAGCAGGTCTGCCTTCTCGCGTGTACGCCGGCATCCGTTCTTCCGCAGCCCTGCACCTCGATGCTTTCTTTCAGCACGCGGGAAAGCAGGGTCTCAAGCTTTTCCTGCAGTGTGTCCGGAGTATTGCCCTGCTTTTGCCAGCCCCGGTAACGGGTGCCGTCATAGCAGAGAAGAAGCCGGTATACGGGCATCTCTTTTTCACTCCTTTCATATCCGCTATGCCGGATTTTACCATCTTTTCCGTGTTTTTTCAATATCTAACCGCCGTGATGAACAATTAAAAAGCCGTTTCTGGTTGAACGCGGCGGTACAGTATGCTAAAATGCTGTCATAATGAAACGGAAAGAGGCGTACGGAATGCTTTTGAACGGGATGGAATGTTATCCGCGGCCGCAGCTTGTGAGATCTTCCTTCATGAGTCTGGACGGGGAATGGGAATTCGCCCTCGCGGCGCAGGGAGAGCAGCCCCGGTATACGCGTGTGATCCGTGTGCCCTACTGCATGGAATGCCCGCTGTCCGGCATAGGTGAGAGACACAGGAAAGGCGATATTCTGTACTACAGGCGTTCCTTCCGGCCGGACTGGGAAAAGCTCGGAAAGGACGGACGGATCATTCTACACTGCGGCGCGCTTGATCAAAGAGCGGATCTTTATGTGAACGGCGTGTTGTACGGACGGGAGCTGCGCTTTCCGCAGACAGAGGCGGATATCACGGCACTGTGCCGGAAGGAGGAAGAAAACACCCTCGTGCTGGCCGTAAAGGATGACGGGGAGGATGTTTCCTACCCGTACGGTAAGCAGAAGGAGAAAAACGGCGGCATGTGGTACACCCCGGTATCGGGCATCTGGGGCAGCGTATGGCTTGAAAAAGTGCCGGATGAGTATATCCGCTTTCTTGATACGGAGCTTTCCCCGGAGGAAGCGACCATCACAGCCGTCGGCTGCAAAAGGGACGGGGAGCTGGTGCTGGATACGGGTGAACGCTTTCCCGTGCGGAACGGCACCGTGACCGTGCGCCTGCGCAAAAAGCATCTGTGGAGCCCGGAGGACCCGTACCTGTATCACTACACCCTCACCCTGGGAGAAGACAGCGTGCGCTCCTATTTTGCCCTGAGGAGCTTTGAAATACAGAATGTGAACGGCGTACCGCGCCTGTGCCTGAACGGAAGGCCGTATTTTATCAATGCCGTGCTTTCACAGGGATATTTCGCGGACGGGCTGTGGACTCCCGGCGATCTGAACGCCTATGAAAAGGACATTCTTTTTTTGAAGGAGTGCGGCTTCAACGCCGTGCGCAAGCATATCAAGACCGAGCCGGACCGTTTCTATTACGATTGTGACCGGCTGGGGCTGCTGGTGATGCAGGATTCGGTGAACAGCGGAAAATATTCCTTCCTGCGTGATACCGCCTTGCCCACGCTGGGCCTGAAACATTGGCCGGAAAGAAGGCTGAAAAAGGAGGACGCGCGCAGAAAACGCTTTGAGGAGGATCTGCGGTTCTATGTCCCGCGGCTTTCCTCCCATCCCTGTGTATGCCTGTGGACGGTGTTCAACGAGGGCTGGGGACAGTTTTCCGCAAAGGAGGAATACACACTTATAAAAACGCTCAGGCCGCGCATGACCGTGGATACCGCCAGCGGCTGGTTTGTGACAAAGCATACCGATGTGCTTTCGGAGCATGTTTATTTCCGCCCCTTCAGGATGAAAAAACGCCTGTCCGGCGAAAAGCCGCTGCTGCTTACGGAATTCGGCGGCTACGCGCTGAAGGTGCAGGGGCATTGCTTCAGGGATGATGGTAAGTACGGTTATCGCTTTTTCTCCGATGCGGAGAGCTTTGCTGTCGCGCTGACGGACCTGTACGAAAAGCAGATCCTTCCCGCGGTCCGAATGGGTCTTTCCGGCTGTGTGTATACCCAGCTTTCCGATGTGGAGGATGAGGTGAACGGTCTTTTGACCTATGACCGGAAGGTGCGAAAGATCGCTCCGGAGAGACTGCGTGCCGTGTTTGAACGGATCAGGGCGGCTGCGGACGGGGCCGGGGAGCGCTGAAGGCGGGGACTTTTGTATGCCCAGGAGATGATCCTGTTTTCTGAATACGATCACCGAAAATGATCAATAAAAGGCGCTGCGGCAGATCTTTTGTATCTGCGGCAGCGCCTTTATTGAAGCGGATGGAATACCCTGAACGGGCTCCTGATCACTTCTTCTTGAAGAAAGCCTTGATCTTCGCGATGATGCCGGTCTTGTCTCCGCCGATCGCCTTCTTGATCTCTTCGGTGATGGTGGTGAGAGCGTCCTGAGGCACATCGATACCGCTCAGCAGCTCGCGTACGCATACGAGGGGATCCTTCTTGAACTTGGCAAGCAGATCCTTATCGCCGGTGATCTTGGCAAGCAGTTCGGCAGCCTTAGCTTTGATATCAACAGCCATGGTGTTATCTCCTTTCGGTATTATTCAACTGTATTATAGAACAAACGGCGCGCTTTCGCAACAGAAAAAATGTTGAAAAATATTAAGTCAATACCGCACAAATGAGTCAGTGTGATGGCGAGTGAATTTTTCAACAGATTCGCTTGCAGAAATTGAAGGTTTACTGGT
>CALGBY010000023.1 GCA_937886445.1 uncultured Clostridia bacterium
GTCTCCCACAACTTTTCACTCTCTTTTTTTCTCGGGACTTGTGCAACAGCCCCTTCATTTTATGAAATGAAAACAACGCTGTTTCCCATGCTGTACCGAGTACCGCCATATTTCTCTCATTCCTGAAATCATGATTATATAAATAGCCCTCCGACCTGTAGAGAATGATCCGCCCGGTACCGCGCCCCGTATCTGTTTGACCATGCGCGCGAAAGACAGCCGGCATAGCGGGCTTCACCCGCCTGATCCATTATATTCCGCCCGCTCCGGGGCGGTTTTTTATGCTGCTGGGGCGAAAAAGCGCAAAAAAACAGAGCCCTCCGGCTCCTGATCGGTACGGTGCGCGCTCCTTGGGGAGGCGGTGACCAGAATGGTGTCCATGGAGACCCCCAGCAGCACGCTGAGCGCGAGCAGGTTATCCACCGAGGGAAGGGTGGCACCGGTCTGCCACTTGTAGATGGCCTGCGGGGCGTCAAAGCCGAAGTAGACCTGCAGGTCCTTCACGCTCAGGCCCCTTTCCCTGCGCAGCTGTGCAATGTGCCTGCCGGTGGCTTCCGGGTCGATCGTCGGGAAATACTTCATTTGCATAGAGAGATCCTCCCGTTTATTCGGTCGGTCGGTATGGGCTGTTCATTGCGACGGGGGCAATTATAACGCAAAAAGCGGCGGCTTGCAAGGGGAAATTTTCACGATTTGCAAAAAATTTTCGCGCGTTTTTTCAACTACAGGTTCAATGACAGCGGGGCGCGGTGCTGATACAATGTACGCGGAAAGGAGATGATCCCGATGAAAGCGAACAGGTACGTTCCGCTTGAAAAGCGCTGCAAAAAGGAACAGCGCAGGCACTATGCCGCCGCGAGGGCAGATTGGAACGGCGTGGTACCGGTGACCCGGGTGATCCCCAACAAGAAGCGGCAAAGGCCCCGGCAGGGGAATAAGCTGCGCGGCATGGCGGAGGAATACTGATCCATCAGGCCCATCTGGCCTGTGTATTGCGGAGGTGATAAGAATGTATAACGGCCCCGGCGAACCCGATGACCCCGTACGGTACGCAAGAAGGTACAGGTTTGACGATGATCACCTGAGCGCGGAGGAGATCGCCCGCGCGGAGGGCATGAGCACGGACGGCCTGTGGCTGCCCCCGGAGTACGATGACCCTCAGCACAGCCTTGAGGATGAAGAGGATCGCGATCAGAAGGTGCGGAAACAAAAGGAACCGTATCCGTTTTGACCCTTTGCTTCTCCCCACGGAAATTTCAAAAAGATGAGGTGATATACCATGAACAGCTTTTACAGCAGTATGCCCGCGGAAATGCCCGCGCTGCCCGAAACGGTAAGGATGACTGTGCAGAAAATGGACCCCGGCCTGCCTCTGCCCTCCCTTGTAAGCTACTACGCGCTTGAAAAGGACCGCAAGCTGTATCTGGACAGCGAGGTGGACAACAGCGTGCTGGGCATCCAGCGCATGATCCTTCGCTGGAACATGGAGGACGCGGGCAGACCCGCGGAGGAACGCAAGCCCATTCACCTGTACATCTTTTCCCCCGGCGGGGATGTGGACCTGATGTGGAGCCTGATAGACACCATTGAGGCCAGCGAAACACCGGTATACACCGTCAACATGGGGATGGCCGCCTCCGCCGCCGGGCTGATCTTTATGTCCGGACACAGGCGCTACATGCTCAAGCGCGCAAGCGTGATGATCCACGAGGGCTCCGCGCATGTGACCGGCGACGCGATCAAGGTGATGGATGCCGGCGAAAGCTACAAAAAGGCGCTGGCGCAGATGAAGGATTACATCCTGAAGCGTACCGGCATCAGCCCTGCCATGCTGAACCGGAAGCGCTGCCACGACTGGGAGCTGGATTCCGACTATTGCCTGGAGCACGGCGTGTGCGATACCGTGGTGAGTCATCTGAGCGAGATCCTGTGACCGGAGCAGCGTACAGAACAAAGCGGCAATCGAAACGCGGTGAACCATCCGACCGCGCCCACGCTGTGAGGCCGGGATAACCGCATATATCAAAGAAGCTGCCGCGGTAACAATTGAACCGCGGCAGCTTCTTTGACGGGGACGACCTATGGAAACAAGTTATTCCTCCGGTACGGCATACACATATCCGGGGCTCGTGTGAAAGCAGGCTATATCTCGCTTTCGTTCGATGGCTGCTGTGCAGCTCACCTTCTCCGGGATGCATCGAAGGGCCGCAGCCCTTCGATTTCCATTCCGCAGGCGGCGACATGCGCGTCGCCGAGGAGCGGCTGAAAGCCGCTTCCGCTATCCATTTCCGGACGTAAAAAGAGCGTTTCCGGTGTATACGCTTCACCGGAAATGCCTTTTTATAGGAAATGGATGTTGTCGAAAGAAAGCGGGTAACGTCCCGCTTTCTTTCGAAGCTGCAGCTGCAGCTGCAGCTATTCGGGTAGAAATCCTATCGCCGATGCCGCGCTGTCCGGCGCGTCATCGTGCGCGGCTCCGGCGCTGTAGGAGCGGATCTGCTCAATGTATTCCCTGTCCGTCCCTTCAATGAACACGGTGCTGCTCCACTCCTTTTTCAGCAGGGAGGCGATCTTGGTATACTTGCCGCGGCGCTCCGCGTACATGCGGCATTCCAGCCCCTCCTTTCTCAGCTCCCTGCCCAGATAGCCCTTATCCGCGTTGGTCTCGCAGTACACCGGGGAGCAGCCCAGCGTTTGGGAGATGCGTACGATCTCCGGGATCACCTGCTGCACATGGGCGTGCCACAGCCTTCCGTACAGGTACACCTTATCGCCCGCGCGGCTCGCGCAGGTGAAGGCCGTGCTGTCGCCCCCGCTGTACGCGGCGTCCACATGGGCAATGCCGCCCGCGAGCACACCGGCATCTGAAGAAAACCGCGGCTCCGTGTCAAACAGCGCGTCCGCGTCCGCGATGTGCTTCAGCTCGTAATTGGCCGCGAACAGCGAGGGCGTCATGCTGCCCTTCAGCTTTTCAAGCTGCTCTTTTGTGATCAGCCCCGTGGTGTAGCAGTCATAGCGCAGGGGGCGGGGCATCAGGCGGAAGCAATCCTCCCTGTGCCAGGGCGTGCCGGTGTTGATGATCCTGCCGCCGCGGTTTTTGATGTTCTGCAGCTCCTGATAGGCGCGCGCCGTGCGGTCGCGCTCGGCGGCGCTCTGCCTGTCCTTCAGGTTGACGATATCATCGGTAAACACCCAGTCCGCGTGGCGGCCGGTAAGGCTTCCGCCTATGCCGATGCCCGTCAGCTGCGCGCAGCCCTTTTTGGCAGTGTAAAAGCAGGTGGTGATCTCGCCGGCGGAGGCCTTCAGCGTGACCTCCCGCCCGTAAAAGGCGCGCGTTTCCTCCTTCATCGCGTCGCTTTTCAATATGTTGGCCGTCTGTCGTATCACCTCATGCACTCCGCCGTCGGTCTTTCTGAGAAAGATGATGTTTTCGTTTCCCCTCGTTACGCACAGCAGGGCGATCACGATGCACAGGCAGGTGGTCTTGAAGCTGCCGCGATGCGCCTGCAGCGTCATATCCCCCTTTGCCGTGAGCATTTCGCGCATCCATTCGCCGTGTAGCCCGGTCAGGTCTTCAAAGCCGGCTCTGCGGCCGAACGCCGCGGGATCCAGCAGGGGAGGAAAGACGCTTTCCGTGTTGGTATCAGGCTTCGTTGTTGTGCCTCCTTTCCCGTTCTGTGCCCGGTGCTCCGGGCGTTTTTATTCCACCTCCTTCTAAGGAAACGCTGATTAATTCGGCAGACTCATCTGCGGCGTCTTTTGCACAAT
>CALGBY010000024.1 GCA_937886445.1 uncultured Clostridia bacterium
AGCTTTAAGCTTCACCGAACCCCACGCCTAGCGTGGGGTTTTCATATAACAAAAAGGCACCGCGTGCCTCCGGCCGGCGGCCGTACGCGGTGCCCTGATAAAGCGTGATCAGAATTCGACGATCTCGGTGTTTTCGATGGCCGCCGTGATCAGCGCCTCCTCATCCAGATGAGATTCGGAGGAAAGGATGATGTTCATGTGCGGCTTGGTGGCGGGGTGGCGCGGGGTGAACACAGTGCAGCAGTCCTCATAGGGCAGCGCGCTGGTCTCATAGGTGCCGATCCTGTTCGCGTAATCAATGATGTCCGTCTTGTCAAAGCCGATGAGCGGGCGGAAAACGGGCAGCTTTACCACCATGTTGGTCGCGTTCAGGGCTTCCATCGTCTGGCTGGCCACCTGTCCGAGCGATTCACCGGTGATGAGCGCGCCGCATTTTTCCTTTTCGGCAATGCGCTCGGCGATGCGCATCATGTAGCGGCGCATGATCAGCGTTGTATACTCCTCATGGCACTTTTCATGGATCTTGAGCTGGATATCGGTAAAGGGCACCACATACACGCGGATCCCGCAGCAGTAGCCGCTCAGGATCTTTGCCAGATCCAGCACCTTCTGTTTTGCCTGCTCCCCGGTATAGGGATAGGAGAAATAGTGCACCGCCGTCAGCTCCACGCCGCGCTTGGCGATCATATAGCCGGCCACCGGGCTGTCGATGCCGCCCGAAAGCAGCAGGCAGGCCTTTCCGCCCGTGCCCACCGGCATGCCGCCCACGGCGGGGATCACCTCGCTGTACATATAGCACTCATCGCGGATCTCCACATTCAGCCTGTGCTGCGGCTCCTTTACATCCACCTTCAGGTTCGGGTTGCTGTCCAGGATGCGCCCGCCGATCTCGGCGTTCATTTCCGGGCTGGTCATGGGGTACAGCTTATCCGAACGGCGGGAATCCACCTTGAAGGTGCCGGCCTTATCGGCCATCATCTCACAGGCGTTTTTGCAGATCTCTTCAAAATCCTCCTTGCCGAGGCACCTTGCGGGGCACACGGAATGCACGCCGAATACCTTTACCACGCGGCGGATGCATTCGTTCATATCCTGAGCGCCCTCCACAAAGATGCGGGCGTCCGTCAGCCATACCCGGCATTCCAGATCCTTTACCGCCTGCTTGACGCGCTCCACCAGCGCCCGCATGAAATAGGGACGGTTCAGCCCCTTCAGATAGATCTCTCCGTATTTAACCAGCAGCAGTTCCTTCATTTCTATACGCTCCGTTTCGTTCATCTTCTTGTAAAGCCCTTCAGCAGGTCATAGTGCTTTTTAAGGCAAAGGGCCGTCGTTTCCATTTCCTCAGGGGTGTTTTGCGGGCACAGGGAGAAGCGCAGCGCGCTTTCCGCGCGCCGGGGCGCGATGCCCATCGCCTTCAGCGTGGCGCTCACCTTCTGCTTATGGGAGGAGCAGGCGCTGCCGATGCCGATATAGATGCCGTCCCCCTCCAGCGCGTGCAGCAGCGTTTCGCTGCGCACCGGCTCCAGTGAAAGGTTGAGCACATGGGGCGCGGCGTTTTCGCTCTCCGGGTCCGGCCCGTTCACGACCGCGGTGGGGATCAGCTCCTTCACGCGTCTGTACAGAGCCGTTTTGCAGGCGCGCACCCTTTCCATGTCTTCCTCCGGGAAGCAGCGCACGGCCTCCATCAGGCCGGCAATGCCCGGCGTGTTTTCCGTGCCGCTTCTCAGCCCGTTCTCCTGGCCGCCGCCCAGCAGCCTGGGCTGGATACGGCAGCGCGGCGTGTACACCAGCGCGCCGATGCCCTTGGGCGCGTGGATCTTGTGGCCGGACAGGGCGTAGCTGTCCGCCCCGCAGGCGGCCATATCAAAGGGAACGCGCATGAAGCCCTGCACACCGTCCACATGCAGGATCGCTCCCGGACACTTTCTGTCCCGCATGCGGGCGATCTCCCGGATGGGCTGCACAGCCCCGGTCTCGTTATTCACCTGCATCACGGCGATCAGCTTCACATCCTCTGTGAGCAGCTCCTCCAGCTTTCCGGTATCCACCCGTCCCTCCCTGTCATAGGGGATCTCACGGGCCCGGATACCGGCACCCGCGTGCAGACAGGGCTCCTTAACGGCAGGATGCTCGCCGGCGCTGTAAAGCACCGTGCCCTCCCGGGCGGCGGAAAGCACGCTCAGGATCAGCAGATTATCCGCCTCGGTACCGCAGCCGGTAAAAACCACCCTGCCCTCCGGGCAGTGCAGCTTTCTGAGCAGCAGCTCCCGGCAGGCGCGCATCTCCTTCTCCGCGAGCATGGCCGGAGCGTACAAAGCGGAAGGGTTGAAAAAGCCCTCCCGCATCGCCCGGTCCATCGCGTCCACCACGCTTTCCGCAGGGCGCGTGGTGGCGGAATTATCCAGATAGATCATATTGTTTCTTTTCCCCCTGTCAGTTGATCTGCCAGGTGCCGGGGGTGAGGACGCGCCTGATCTTTTCCTTCATCTCGGCGGAGGGCTCGATGATGATGATGGTCTTTTTCTCTTCCTTCTGGAAATAGATGTAGAAAAGATCGGCTTCCCGGTTGACGAACCAGTTCTTTCTCTTTACGCCGGGCATGTTGATATAACGCTGGAAGGAACCGGAATTCACCTCGCCGGCGGCGGAGATGTTTTTCAGGTTCATCGTGCCCAGATTTTTGCGCTTCGCGTTGTTGTACACGGCGGCAAAATCCATCTGGAAATTGGTGATGGTGTATTCATATTCGGTGCGTACCTTGTCCTTGAAAAACCAGGAATACACCGCGATGCCGGCGCTGATCAGGCACAGAACCAGCCACATGATGATTTCCGCGGCGCCCGCGCCGTACTGGATGGCGCTGGTAAAGAAGGAAAAGGTGAGCATCGCCGCGATGCCGCACACCACCATCACAAGCAGTACAAAGATATACAGCGCTGTTTCAAAACCCTTTTTCTGCTTTACCGTTGCTTCTTCCATAAACTGATCCGTCATGACTATTCCTCCGTTTTCTGTGAGCTCTTAAGGTAATACCGCACAAATGAGTCAGTTCGATGGCGAGTGAATTTTTCAACAGATTCGCTTGCGGAAATTGAAGGTTTACTGGTGTCAGTTTGAAGATCGTGTACAGCCGATCTTCAAACAGCCCAATAGTGCCTCATCCGGAGGGCGGGCCATGAATCGAAATTTCTGCAAGATGAAGATGTTGGAAAAGGCACTGTTCAGCGCGCTGACGAATTGCGCGGGGATTGCCAAAATTATTTTACTCTATCGCGCATCCAAATTGCAAGAGACTGTAAAAATTCCGCCTTATTTCCGAAGCGGTCCAGCGCGCGCACCGCCTGCTCCGTATGCCCGTACACATCCGCGCGCGCCTGCTCTTCTCCCACACAGCGCACCCAGGTCAGCTTGTTTTCATCCGCGTCTTTACCGGTATGCTTGCCCAGCAGCTTCTCATCGCCGTACAGGTCCAGAAGATCATCCTCGATCTGGAAAGCGAGGCCAAGCTCCCTCGCGAACCGCTCCGCGGCAAGGATCTCCTCCCCGTCCGCTCCCGCAAGCATCATGCCGGATACGCAAGCCGCTTCAAACAGCGCGGCGGTCTTGCCCAGATGCAGCTTTTTCACATTCTCCCTGTCGGGCGCCGTGCCCTCAAGGGAGATATCCAGCGCCTGTCCGCCCGCCATGCCGCGCGCACCGCTTTTCAGGGATACATATTGAAGCGCCCGCAGAGCGTTTTGAGAAGGACTTTCCGCCATCACGGTAAAGGCCTCATTGAGCAGGGAATCCCCTGCCAGGATCGCCATCGCCTCGCCGTAGACGACATGATTGGTGGGCAGGCCGCGCCTGAGGGTGTCATTATCCATCGCGGGCAGATCATCATGGATGAGCGAATAGGCGTGGATCATCTCGATAGCCACGGCAAACGGCAGGGCATCCTCCCTTTTGCCGCCCGCCGCCTCGCAGCAGGCCAGACACATCACGGCGCGCAGCCGTTTTCCGGGAGCCAGAAGCGAATAGCGCATCGCCTCCTCAAGCACCGGCGGGATGCCGTCCTTCAGGCAGGCTTTGAGCGCGTTTTCGGTATACAGGCGGTATTCCTCTGTTTTTTCCGCTACGTTCACTGCTTTTCCTCCATGGGCCTGAGCTCGCCGCCCGAAAGCTCCAGCATACGCTTTTCGGCGGTATCAAGGCGTTCCTTCAGCTCATTCGCCTCTTTCATGCCCTTTTCGTAGGCATCCAGCGTTTCCTCCAGCGACAGGCTTCCGCTCTCCATCTTTTTTACAAGCGCTTCCAGTGCCGCCAGTTTTTCCTCAAAGCTTTCGCCGCTCATGAAAACATTTCTCCTTCCCGCACCTCCACGGCCTTCACCGTGACTGTGCCGTCCTTCATCAGCAGGGTAAGCATATCCTCACCGGGCGCGATCTCCTTCACGCTCCTTACCACATGCTTTTCCTTCATCACCACCGAATACCCGCGCCGCAGCGCCCCGCCGGGGCCCAGCGCAAGCAGCCGGCTTTCAAGCAGCGCCGCCCTTGTTTTGCGGCGGGCAAGCGCGTCCTTCGCGGCCGCGTCCAGCCGTGCCCTCAGCCTTTCCCGCGTGAGGGTCATATCCTTCACCCTGGTCAGCGGATGGCAGCGGCTCAGCTTCTGCCGCAAAACATGCAGCGCGTTTTCATTTTCAAGCAGCTTTTTCTCCGCCGCGTCCCGCAGCAGCCGCTGCTCCCTTTCGATCGCCCTTTCCAGCGCCGCCCGCTCGGGCACGCACAGCTCCGCCGCCGCGGAGGGCGTGGGCGCGCGCAGATCCGCCGTAAAATCGCATATCGTAAAATCGGTCTCATGCCCCACGGCGCTCACCACCGGCACGGGGCAGGCGGCTACGGCGCGGGCCACGATCTCCTCGTTGAAGGCCCACAGATCCTCCAGCGATCCGCCTCCGCGGCCCACGATGATCACATCCACAAGGCCGCTTTCGCCCAGCTCGCGGATGCCCGCCGCGATATCCTCCGCAGCGCCCTCGCCCTGCACCTGCGCGGGACGAAGGATCAGCTGCAGCGCGTTATCCCGCCGGCCGGCCACATTCATGATATCGTGCACCACAGCGCCCGTGCGGCTGGTCACGATGCCCACAGCCCTGGGATGCATGGGCAGGGGGCGCTTTTGGGCAGGGTCAAACAGCCCTTCCTCAAACAGGCGCTTTTTCAGCAATTGAAAACGCTCATACAGGTCGCCCGTGCCCTCCTGCTTCATCCCGTCGGCAATGAACTGATAGGTACCGCCCGCGGTATACAGCCCAACGCTGCCGTTCAAAAGCACCTTCATGCCGTCCTTCGGCATAAAGCGCACCTGAGAAGAATAGGAACGGAACATGCAGCAGCTGATGCGGCTGTTTTCATCCTTCAGGGTAAAATACCAGTGACCCGATACGGCAGGCTTGAAATTGCTGATCTCGCCCCGCAGCGTGATATCGTGCAGCAGCGGATCGCCCGCCAGCGTTTTGCGCACATATTCGTTCAGCTCACTGACAGATAATGTCCAGCTCATTTACGCTCTCTTTTCCGCCGCTTCAACGGTATTCTTCATCAGCATACACACCGTCATTTTCCCGACGCCGCCCGGCACGGGGGTGATCAGGGACGCCTTCTTTTCCACATTTTCAAAATCGACATCGCCCACGACCTTTCCTTCCACGCGGTTGATGCCCACATCGATCACAACAGCGCCTTCCTTTACCATATCCGCCGTAACAAAGCCCGGTCTGCCCACTGCCGATACCAGGATATCGGCGCGCTTCGTATGGGAGGCAAGCTCCCTCGTGCGGGAATGGCACAGCGTGACCGTGCAGTTCCTTTCCAGCAGCATCATCGCCACCGGCTTGCCCACGATATTGCTGCGGCCGATCACCACGGCCTCCCTGCCGGAAAGCTCCACTCCCGCCGCGTCCAGCATATACATGATGCCCGAGGGGGTGCAGGGGCGTATGCCGGGCAGAGAGCAGAAAAGCCGGCCGCTGCTGATCAGGTGGAAACCGTCCGCGTCCTTTTCGGGAGAGATCCTCGCGAGCGCCGATGCCTCATCAAGGTGTCCCGGCAGCGGCAGCTGCACAAGGATGCCGTCTATGCCGTCGTCCCGGTTCAGTTCTTCGATTTTTTCCTCCAGCTCCTCCTGCGTAACGGATGCCGGCAGGCGGATCTCTCTTGAGCGGATCCCCAGCCTTTCACAGGCCTTTTCCTTATTGTTCACATAGATCCTGCTCGCCGGATCATCCCCTGCCAGGATGACCGCCAGCCCGGGCACAACGCCCCTTTCGGCAAGCGCCCTTACGCGCCCGGCAAGCTCCTCATACACCTTTTCGGACAGGATCCTTCCGTCCAGCAGCTGTGCCATCCTGATTTTCCTCCTTCGGATCAAGTGCGGCCGGCCTGCTTTTCAAACAGGCTGCCTGTCTGAATAACGGCCGAACCCGGTTTTACGGTTTATTTGTCCGTTTCCGCGCTTTTGTATTTTTCAAAGCCGATCAGCGCGACACCCGCTGCGTTGTCGCCCGAAAGTTCCGGCCTGCCGAAGTACAGCCGCAGGCCGATACGCCTTTTCTGATTTCGTTCAAGCAGCATTTCGCGCAGCAGCGCGGAGCTTGCCACGCCGCCGAAAAGCAGCGCTCTGCTTTCTCCTGTTTTTTCCGCCGCGTCCGCGAGCAGGCGCAGCACCGTGCGGCACAAAAGGTCATACACGCTTTTTGCCACGGTCTCCCGGCTTTCCCCCTGCCGGATCGCGCTGATCAGCGCGTTTTCCGCGCCGCTCAGGTGACAGCCTCCGTCATCCATGGAAACGGGCAGGCGAAGCACGTCCTCCGCCCCGCGCGCCAGTTCCTCAAGATACGGCCCGGCGGGAAAGGGCAGGCCCAGCGCCACGCCGGTCCTGTCCACCAGCTGGCCCGCGTGCAGGTCCAGCCCGCGCAGCAGAGGCACAAGCCGGTCCCCTTCCGAAAGCATCGTATCGGTGGTGCCCCCGGAAAGGTGAAGTGCCAGAAAGCGGTCTCCTTCAAGGCCGCTGTATTCCCTTGCCGCGCGCAGATGCCCGCGCTGATGCGTGGTATAATACACCTTTACGCCCAGCGTGTGCGCGATCGTTTCGGCAAAGGCCATGCCGGTCCTGAACACCGGCATATAGCTGTCCTCCCCGTCCACCGGGGAAGCGGACACACACACGGCGCGGATCACGGGCTCTCCCTGAGCACGCGCCCTTTCAAACAGCCTTTCCGTCACCTCGCCCAGCTGCCGGATATGCGCAAAAACGGCCTCGCTTTGGCGAAGGCCGCGTTGTCCGGGCGCAACGGGAAGCAGCTTTCTCTCGCTGAGAAGAAAGCCCTCACCCGACAGCGCCGCGGAAGTGGTATAGCAGCTGGTATCGATGCCGAGTACCGCGTTCATGCTTATTCTTCTCCGTTTTCCCGGCGAAGCAGCGTACGCAGAAGCCCGTTCACAAATTTTCCGCTCTCCGGGGTATCGAAACGCTGTGCCAGTGTGACCGCCTCATTGACGGCGGCAGGCGCGTCCGTTCCCTCCGGCCTGTAAAGCAATTCGTATACCGCCACGCGCAGGATGGCCAGATCCACCTTGGCGATGCGGTCGATCGTCCAGTCTCTCAGCAGAGAGGAGATCCTGTTGTCGATCTCCTCCGCGTGCTCGTTGATCCCCTGAAGGCAGGTGTCGATGAACGCCCTGTCTCCCTCCTCCGGCTCAAACGCGATCAGATCGATCAGCGTCTCGTCTCCGCCGTCTCCGCCCAGCATGTTTTCATATACCATCTGCATGGCCGCGGCGCGTGCCTGTCTGCGTCCCATAACGCATATCCCCCGTTGCTGCTGTTATTTGTTTTCTTCGTTTTCCGCAAGCGATTTTTCTTCCGTACCGGCGGTCTTCTGCGTGCCCAGCTTTTCGTTCAGGGCGGCGGCATAATCCTCCTTGCGGATCAGCTCATCCGTCTTGGCCGGGAAAAAGCGATCCGCCAGGTGCTTTACCAGCGCGCGCTTGTCCTTCACCCCGCCGATGAACACGCCGATGGCCGTGATCAGCAAAACAAGCAGCGTTTTCCAGAAACCCAGAAGCATTACGAGCAGTGCCAGCGCCATGGCGACTCCGCCGCAAAGCAGCGCGCACTCCGCCGTGCCCGTTTTGAAGCACTTGCCGAAACGGTTTTTCAGAGCATCGTCATTTCTGTTTTCACTCATTTTCGTTTACCTCCGCAGTCACTTCCGCGTACGTATCGTATCCTTCGGCGTCCTGAATGCTTTCCTGCCCGGTCACAATGTTTTCCGCAGTCTCCTCCGCCGCGTCAGCTGCTGCCGCCTCTTCAAAGAGCGGCCCCTCATGCTCCTCAACATACGGCGCATCCGCGGTCTCCTCTGCGATAGTCTCCTCCGCGGCATTCGCCTCGCCGGCGTTTTCGCCGCCGTCCTTCACGGCAAAGGGAGAAGCGGCGGTGATCTCGCCCTTGGTGGTATCCACGCTCACGCGCACATCCTTCACATCGATGCCGGAGGAAGCCATCAGGTACTTCTTCACCTGCTTTTGCAGCGTTGCCACCGCCAGCGGGATGGAAATATTGCCCGCCAGAGAAATGCGGATATCCACCGTCACGCCCGAGCGGCTGCTGTTTGAGATGCTCATGCTGATCAGATGCATCTCCTCGTGCATATCCACGCACTTTTTCACCTGTGCCTCGATCGCCTTGACGGCGATGCGCAGATCACCGTTTTCGGTATGGGTCACCACAAAGGCTTTTTTGGAGAAGCGATAGCGCTTCGCGAAGAAAAACAGCCATACCCCGGTCAGCGCGATCACGCTGCCCGCGATGAGCGCGGCCACACGGGGCATCGCGGCTGTCTGCCCTTCGATGGGATAGCCGATGAGCAACCCGTAAAACAGCACGATGCCTACGCCTCCGAAAAAGGTCAGAAACGCGCACAGATACAGCATCAGCCTGTCAAATATCCTGATCTTCATTGGTCTCTCCTTATTCTGTCTGTCCGGAGCGGGCGATACGCCGTCCGGGCTTGCCGTTACTGCTCCGCGGCTTCTTCGTTTTCCGCGTCCGCGGCGGCAGGTTCCTCAGCCGGTTCTTCCGCGGCTTCCTCAGTGATCTCTTCGGCGGGCTCTGCGGCAGCTTCCTCATTGATCTCCCCGGCGGGTTCTGCGGCAGCTTCCTCAGTAATCTCTTCAGCGGGCTCCGCGGCGATTTCTTCTGCAGGCTCCTCAGCAGCTTCGGCGATCTCTTCCGCGATCTCCCGGGCGGGCTCCGCAGCGGGTTCCCCGGCAGGCTTCGCGGCGGGCGCTTCCTCCGCTGCCGTTTCCTTCGCGGCGGAAAGCACCGGCCTTTCGGCGGCGCCGGCGGCAAGGTTCTGCACATCCTTTTCCTTTTCAAAGCTGATGCCCATCACATGCACATCCACCTTGACCACATGCAGCCCCGTCATGTTCTCGATCGCCTTGCGCACGCTTTCCTGGATATCGGCGGCCACCTTATGCACGGGACGGCCGTATTCCACCACGGTGTACACATCCACACCGGTCTCCTGTGTGCCCAGCTCCACGCGGATGCCGCGGGTCACATTCCTGTTTTTGCTGATAATATCTCCGATGCCGCCGCCGTTGACCATTCCGGCCACGCCATCCACCTCACTGGCGGCGGCGCCGGCAATGATCGCGATCACCTCATTGGCGTAGGTAATGGTACCGCCGTTCTGAAGTGAAACATCCGCATTGACCGGAAGATTGTCCTTTTTGGGTGACATTGTCTGTACCTCCTGAAAAAATACTATACCAGTACAGATAGATTATAGCAGAATATACCGTCTTTGGCAACAGTTTTCCCTTTTCGCGCTTCCCTGCCGCCGCTCCGGCAATGGTCAAATCCGGCGCGTTATGCTGTGTCGTGTATTTTTTGTGTATATTTATGCATATAAATACAATATTTCGCTTGCATTATGCATTGTCAGTGCTATAATATGCATATTCCCGGCATGAAGGAGGGTATTTGTATGGATCTGAAGGGACGCAGCTTTCTGAGCATTATGGATTTTACCCCGCAGGAGGTACGCTATTTACTGGATACGGCGCATGAGCTGAAGGCGCAGAAAAAGGCCGGCATCGTACAGCAGCCGCTGCTCGGCAAAAACATCGTGCTGCTTTTTGAAAAGACCTCCACAAGAACGCGCTGCTCCTTTGAGGTCGCCGCCAAGGATCTGGGCGCCGGCGTTACTTTTCTGGACAGCAAATCCTCCCAGATGGGCAAAAAGGAATCCCTTGAAGACACCGCGAAGGTGCTGGGGCAGCTTTTTGACGGCATCGAATACAGAGGATTCGGGCAGGAGATCGTCTCCTCGCTCGGCTCGCCCGAAGACGCGGCAGCCGCCGTCTGGCAGAACGCCTCGATCCCCAAGCTTGTAAAGGAAAAGGTGCGTACCCGCCGCCGCAGGACTGCCGGGGAGATCATCCTCCTTATCTTAGGCGCGCCGCTATGGATCCCCCTGCTCCTCACCGTTCTGATCGTTTTCTTCACCCTCTACCTCGTCTTATGGGTGGTCATCGCCTCGGTCTACATCGTAGATATCGCGCTCCTTCTCTCGGGGCTCGCCGCCATCGCAGGGGGCGTCCTTCTGATCGGGAAAGCTCTCGTTCCCGCCGGTATTTTCACCATCGCGGCAGCCGTCGCGCTCATCGGTCTGACCCTGCTCCTTCTGCCGCTCTGCAATCTCGCGAGCCGCGGCATCTTTAAGCTCGGGCAGAAATTCTTCGCTCTGCTCAAGGTCTGCTTCTTCGGAAAAGGAGGTAAAGCATGAAACGCTCTTCCAAGGTCCTTCTCTGGCTCGGCTTCTCCTTACTCATCTTCGGCGTCTTCGTGGCGCTGATCGCCGCGGTCTTTATGGATTTCGACTCCGATTTCCGCGCGCTCAACACCTCCGACCTGACCCTTGCCAAACACGAAGTCGAGGGGAATTTTGAAAATCTGAAGATCGAGACTTCCTTCCCCGACGTCCGCGTCGTTCCTTCCGAATCAGATAAGGTGCTCGTCACCTATCCCGAGGGGAAGAACTTCACCTATGAGATCTCCATCGTCGATAACGAACTCTGCATCCTCGAAAAGGATGAACGCAAATGGACGCAGAAGTTCGGCATCAATTTCTTAACGGACGATTCCGTCACCGTTGAGCTTCCTCTCGCCGAATACAAGAGCGCGGCTATCTCCTCCCAGAGCGGCAATATCCATGTGTCCTCCGGCTTTTCCTTCTATATCGTCGCTCTCTCCTCTCAGAGCGGGAATATCGAGTGGCAGTCCGACGTGAAGGGCTCGTTTGCTTCCTCTGCCCAAAGCGGCAGGATCGCCCTCTCCGGCACCTTCGGGAGTACCGCCGCGGCTTCGCAGAGCGGCAATATTGCGCTTGCCGACGTTTCCTGCGGCGCGCTTGGTCTGGTTTCGCAGAGCGGTACCGTTAAGTTGG
>CALGBY010000025.1 GCA_937886445.1 uncultured Clostridia bacterium
GGAGATGTTGGAAAAGGCACCGCTCAGCGTGCTGACGAATTGTGCGGTATTGCCTTAGATTTTTTGAAAAATCACTAAATATGTAAAAAAGGGTATGGTAATCTGTTAACGAATGTGTTATAATATCTTAAGATTGGATGCATAATGGCATTTGATGTAATAATGACCGAAAGGGTTTAGAATAATATTTCAGGGAGGCAGCGTGTGATTTCCCTTGAAGCGCGCTGTACCTTTATGAAAGGAGCGGTATTTGTGTCAGAAACTCCGAAGGTAAGGATCATATCTCTCGGCGGCGTGGATGAGATCGGTAAAAACCTGACCGTTATTGAGTATGAGGACGATATACTGGTGGTGGACTGCGGTTCCATCTTTCCCAAGGAGGATATGCTGGGGATCGACCTGGTGATCCCCGATATCAGCTATCTGGTAGCCAACAAGGACAGGGTACGCGGATATGTCTTTACGCACGCGCATGAAGACCATATCGGCGCTACTCCCTATGTGCTCAGAGATGTGCCTGCTCCCATTTACGGAACAAGGCTTACCCTTGCGCTCATCGATATCAAGCTGCGCGAACATCGTGTGAACGGGATCCAGTATAATACCGTCCGCCCGCGTGATGAGGTGCAGATCGGTGCGTTTACCGTAAAGTTCGTTCATGTAAGTCACTCCATTCCCGGAGCGTGCGCGCTGATCATTTCCTGCCCTGCCGGTGTGATCGTGCATACGGGCGACTTCAAGATCGACTATACGCCCCCGGACGGAGAGGTGACCGATCTGAGCAGCCTCGCGGAAGCGGGGGAAAGAGGCGTGCTGGCGCTGCTGTGCGAAAGCACCAATATTGAACGCCCCGGCTATACGATGAGCGAGAAAAAAGTGGGGCAGATGTTTGAAAGCCAGTTTGCCAATGCCGGCGGACGCGTGATCGTGGCCATGTTCTCCAGCAATATCAACCGTGTGCAGCAGGTGATCGACAGCGCCATCCGTTTCGGACGCAGAGTGTGCTTTGTTGGCAGGAGCATGATCTCCGTTACGCAGGTGGCCATCGAGCTGGGCGAACTGCAGCTGCCCGCTTCCTATATGGTGGAAGTGGATGATCTGGATAATATCCCCGATGAGCAGGTATTGATCCTTACGACCGGCGCGCAGGGAGAACCGATGAGCGGACTGGCCAGAATGGCGTATTCCGAGCATCGCAAGCTGCAGATCAAGGCGACCGATAAGGTGATCATTTCCGCCACCCCCATTCCCGGAAATGAAAAATATGTGGCCCGTGTGATCAACCAGCTGTACCATTGCGGCGCGGATGTGATCTACGGCGCGATGGAGGAGGTACACGCTTCCGGCCACGCCTGTCAGGAAGAAATCAAATTGATCCACGCGCTCACCAAGCCGCAGTTCTTTATCCCCATTCACGGTGAATACCGCATGCTGTGGCAGCACGCGGATATCGCGAAACAAATGGGCATGGAAGAGGATCAGGTGATCATTCCCAGCCCCGGCGTGGTGTATGAGCTGAGTGAGGAAGGCCAGTGCGTGGTGGGCAATGTGCCCGCAGGCGAACTGATGGTAGACGGTCTGGGGATCGGAGATGTAGGAAATGTAGTACTGAGAGACCGCAAGCATCTTTCTCAGGATGGTCTGATCATTGTCGCGATGGCCTTTGACCGAACCAACTGCATACTGGTATCCGGCCCCGATATCATCAGCCGCGGCTTTGTGTATGTGCGCGACAATGAGGATATCATTGAGCAGACGCGTGATGTGGTACGTGCGATCATCGCCAGCTATGGCCGCATTGAAGGCACAGACTGGCCGTCGATCAAGAACCGCATCAAGGATGAGCTGCATCGCTTTATCTATGAAAAGATCAAGCGCAACCCGATGATCCTGCCCATTATTGTTGATCTGGGCTGATATAAACCGTTTATTCATCCGGCTTGTACGAGTTAATGCGTGAATCAAAAAATATCTTGAAAACCATCCGGGCATCGTTTGTGACATTCAATCGTCAAAACGATGCCCGTTTTTGTTTGCTGTGTTCGTTTCGGAATAAGCACCGGAAAACGCCCGAGCCTGACAGAAAAGGATGGATCCTGAAAATATGCAAAGAGCGTTTTCTCAGACGGCAAAGCAGGCTGTTGACCCGCGTGATATGCCGTTACAATGCCCTGTGTTTGTCTGTTCGGCGTGCCGTATCCGATGCCGTTCCCGGAAGGAGAAATTTCGGATAAAAAACACCGCCGTGTCTTAACACGGCGGCAGGATCTCATATCGTGCTTATTCTGCTACCCCCAGCGCTTCTCTGAGTGTTTCCATATTGCTGAGCATAGCCTTTTCGTAGGCGTCCTTTTCATAACTGCCGTTTACGACCGGGTCCAGCCGGTAAACGCGGGCGCCGGTCTCTTTGCTGACTACATCAGCCGCGACGGAGGAATACACCGGCTCGGTAAACAGCGGCGGGCAATCATGTGCTCTTACAGTATCGGCCAGCTCCGTCATTGCCTTTTCAGAGAGTGATTCCTCGGGCTCCAGCGTCATTACAGCCACGATCTCAAGCCCGTAGCGCTGAGCAAAATAGGGGAAGGCTTCGTGAAAGGTGACGATATCGCGCCGGGCAAGCGCGGCAAGGCCGGCCTGCAGCTTTTCATCCAGCGCGGTGAGACGCGCTTTGTATGCTTCCGTGTTGGTACGGATCAGCTCCGCATGCTCAGGATAGCGTTCCATAAGGCCGTTTGCCATATTTTCCACCATTTGCACGGCACGCACGGGATCGAGCCAGAAGTGCGCATTTACTTCTTCTTCGTCTTCATCCGCGTCATCATCATCGTGGTGATGATGATGTTCTTCTTCTCTGATCAGGTCAATGCCCGTTGAGCAATCCACGGTGTAAAGATCCGCTCTCTGTTCCGTTACCTTATCCAGAAACTGCTCCATACCGGCACCGCAGATGATGAACGCGTCAGCTGAGCACAGCTTCTGCATATCACCGGCGAGCAGCTGATAATCGTGCAGGCAGCCTGTAGACTGCGGCGTCATACAGATAACTGAGATATCATCAGCACCGTCCAAAACATTTTCGGCAAAGATATACAGCGGATAAAAGGAGCACATAACGGTTTTCCCGCCGTCTTCACGGTTTTTCCCGGATGGCATGGCGAGAATCACGAACGCGATCGCTCCCAGCAGAACAACAGCGGCAAGAATTACGGCGATCAGTTTCTTGTTCTTCATTTTGCACCTCGTTTTTTGTATTTTTTGGGAAACGCTGATTAATTCGGCATTCTCGTCTGCGGCGCCTTTTGCGCGATCTGCTTCCTGCAAAAATTTCGATTTACCGCCGGTAAACCTTCAATTTTTGCGGTCGTATCTTGCACAAAATCCGCTCGCATCCGACCCGCCTCATTTATTCAATGTTTCCTTAGGGTGTGTTTCTGATATGTAATGACCTTTGTCAACCCCCTAAATTGGGGAAAACAGGCCAAAACTAACTTTATTCAGTTTCGAGGAAGCA
>CALGBY010000026.1 GCA_937886445.1 uncultured Clostridia bacterium
ATTATCTGAAAGCGCTGAACTCGGTATCGAAGGAGGAACAGCAGTTCCTGAACGATGTCAAAGCGGATCCCGCGGATAAGCCGGCGGAGGCTGAAGCGATCCGCAGGGTTCTGGAGATCCTGGAAAGCCATATCTGATTCAGATCCTCCGATTCGGTGAGAAAGGCGGTCACGGATATTGCAGACTGAAAATGTGCTTCGGGATGAAGATATGCTGATCCTGCGGGACATATCCGCCTGTCAGCGGATCGGCCAGGGAAATACGGCAGAAATATTCCTCTATGGACCCGGTACGGTCCTCAAGCTGTTCCGCGATCAGTTTCCGGAAAGCGGCGTCCTCAAGGAATGGCGCGTTACCCGCGCGGTACAAACGGTTTACAGCCGTATGCCAAAGGCGCTCCGGCTTGTCAGCTGCGGGGAAAGATCCGGCATCCTGTATGAACTGGCGGAAGGGCAGGATCTGTTCCGTATGATCGGTTCTGAGCCCTTTCTGCTTTTTTCAACCGGGAAAAAACTGGCGGAGATCCATACGGAGATCCATGGAAAGACGATCAGCGGTATTCTGACGGTCAAAGAAAAGCTGCTTCAGGAGATCGGATGGGTCAATGATCTTTCTGATGATGAGAAACGGAAAATCACAGACCGGCTTTTGCTTCTGCCGGATGGTGACCGGCTGTGTCATTTTGATTTTCATCCGGGAAACATCATGGTGAGCGGCGGGAAGCTCCTTGTACTTGACTGGCTGACCGCCTGCTCCGGGGAGCCCGCGGCGGATATCGCCAGAACCTGCCTCCTTCTGAAGTACGGAGAGGTCAGAAACGGCGACAGGCTTTCCCGGCTGATCCTCAGTATCACCAAAGTGTGCATCCGAAGATCCTATATGAGAAATATACGCCGGCTTTCCGGGATCACCCGGGATGAGATCAGGCGATGGATCTTGCCCGCTGCCGCCGCAAGGCTTTCCGAATGGCTGACGGAGCATGAGCGGAAACGTTTGTTGAAGCTGATACGCAGAAACCTGAACACATGATCGGCAGCGTGATTTTCACAGCGCCTTGCCTGGACGTGGACTTTGACGGCGACGCGATCCTTTTCCGGGACGGGAGTAAAATGAATATCGGCCGGATCTTTGTGGCACCGGAACATTTTTGTAAGGGGTACGGACTGTTTATCATGACGCAAATCGAAGAGCAATTTCCCGATGTCACTCTATTCGCACCGGATACGCCGCTATGGAATGTACGGACGAACCGGTTTACCGGAAACTCGCGTATACAGAGTATGAGCGGGACGACGAATTCGCTTACTATGTCAAACAGATCATGCCCCGAAAGGGCTGACAGTATAATGATTACCTCCGGGGAAACTGTTTTGATTGAAAATCGGATATGGTGAGCGAAAATGGTTGAATGGATTTGCATCTGCACTTTCGATCATAGCAGGAAATATGTTACGCAAGGTGAAATGTTAATTCAGCCAATGTATTACGCATATCCAGATCAAGATGTAGCCTATTGTGTTCCAAACCAATATTTCTTCGGCAGCCAATTAATTGTCATGCCAATTACGGAACCACAAAATACAGAATTGCAATTGGGTTCAACTACTGGTTGGCTTCCGAATGGAGTCTATTATGATATATTTACGGGAGTTCGTTACACAGGCAATCGTATGCTCAAGGTGTTCAGGACGATTGACAATATTCCTGTGTTCGCAAAGGCTGGTTCAATTGTTATACTTTCCCATAAAGATAAGCAGTCTGTATTATCGGATGATGTTGCAAATACTTGATATAAAGGGCATCGGTTCAAAAACCGATGCCCCAACGGAATACATGAAGAACAATAATTTGCTGATTGTTTTATACTGCGATGATCAATACTGATTTGCGGGGTATACCATCCTGCCGTTGCTAAATACTGAAATCAGAGTTGCATTGACTACTGAAACATCAGTCACAACATTATTGTCCGTCAAGTCCACATTGAAAATGGTAAAATCAGCTGCTTTACCTACTTCGATACTGCCGAGATTGTTTTCTTCTTTCAACTGGTATGCGGGATTACGGGTCAGACATTTCAGACTGGTGATCCCATCAATGCTTTCCTCAATCCCACGGAAGTCATCGGGATATGCATTCAGGATCTGTTCGGAATATTGACTGCGATCCAAGGAGATCTGAGCATCTTTCACCGTTCTTCTGGTTGCGGCTACAAATATCTGTTCCAGCGGCGTTCCAGCGCTGTCGGTATGGAAGCTCGTTACCGCACCTGCGTCAATGAAGGATCTGATTTTGTACATATTCCTGGCTTCTGTTTCTCCGTAGACCTTTATTTCGTCTTCCTTGGTTCCGTATTTCCACGTAGACCATGTGGGATTCACGACTGCGATGACCTTGTTGTCCGCAAAACGTTTCGGCATATCCTCAGTCACATAGGTCAGATGTGCCACTGCGTTGCGCGCGTCTATGTCGGGAAGAGCCTTAAATGCCGCTTCATAGCAGTCAAGCGCGTAATTTGCAGCTCCCTCGCCGATCGCGTGCATATGTACCTGCAGGCCTTTTTCATTGGCGTATTTGATGATTTCGATCAGTTCCTCTTTTCTGTCTTCATTCCATCTGATATAGCCGTAATAATCATCACCCTTTCCGGCTTCCGCGGTATACGGGTTCAATGTCCATGTTGTCAGGGCTTCAACAACGCCGTCAAGGAATACTTTTACACCTGTGATCCTGAAATAATCATTGTCGCATTCTGACGCCAGTCTTGCGATCTTATCCACCTCATTGATCGGGTCCGGGTTCGTTTCGGTGATCTCGCAAAGCGCGCGGACCTTGACCTTCAATTTTCCTTCTTCCGCCAGTTCCTTGAAGGCGCTGACCATCGGAAGCTGTTCTGTTTCAACGATTCCGGCGTCACAGATTGTCGTAAATCCGCTTTTGAGACTGTTTTCCTGCCAAAATAGGAAAAACTCTTTTATTTCTTCCTTGCCGATCGGAATCTGCTGGAACAGATTGAACCGTGGCGTTTCAAGAAGATATCCCGTAGGTTCACCGTTTTCATCCACTTTGATTCCGTCTGTGCCATATACACTGATCAGATCTTTGACATGGAAATACTCGATCGCTTTCTGATTCAAAAGCGCCGCGTGTCCGCCGCCGCCGGCGATGATGATCGGAACCTCGTCAGATGCGTATTTATCAAGAACATCATGGGTAGGCGGATCGTCATCATCCGGGAAGACCCAGAAATTCAATCCTTTATAGACTTCTTTCCCGGGGTTTGCTTCAATATATGCTTTTACCAACTCGGCATTCTGGCGAAGCTTGAGACCTGCGTCAAGCATGGCGCCGTCAACAAGCATGGTGGCTACGAGCCCCATATGTGTGTGTGCATCAATAAAGCCGGGATAGATCACATTGCTCCCGTAATCATAGATTTCGGTATCTTCTCCCGTATATTCTCCGACGTCATCAACGCTCCCGACAAAAACGATCTTGCCGTCTTTTACAGCGATTGCTTCCGCGACAGGATTATTGTCGTCCATCGTTACGACATTTCCGATAAGTACTTTGTCCGCTACAGGGTTAGTTTCAGTTACCGCCTGCGCACAACAGGATGCTGCGACCGCGAGCATACATACTGCCAGTATCAACGCGATAAGCTTCTTCATGTTCTTTCTCCTCCTTACATTTGAACAGATTGACTTTCCTCTTTTGCGTTCATGAAGTATCTTTATCCAATGATGCGTAAGTCAAAAGGTCCTTTTCAGATCCTTTCCCGATACTTACTTCAGTTTGATCTCGTAAGTCAGGTCATCCTTTTCCCAGAACTTGATCAGCATGGTCTTCTGCGCACAGTTGACGGCGTAGGAAACGCCGGTGGTATAGATCTGTCTTGCTTCGCGCAGCGGCATTTCATTACCCGCGTAGTATTCAAGCAGCTTTTCTTTCCAGCCGAGCTTCTGCATGAAGGCCACCATGCCGGCTTTCATTTCTTCAAAGTTGTCTTCATTCATCATCCACTTGACGTCGCTGTTGCCGGCCAGTTCGATCCCGGCGTCAGGATCCGTTGAAATGTGGCCGGTTTCCGGATCCACGGGCAGGATGTTGGAGAGGTCGGAGCGCCAGTCAGTTACCGTATTGCCCTCGTCATCCACAAACCGTGTGATACCGTTTTCATCCTGATAGGTGTTTTCCAGATAGAGTACATGCGTGTTCCACATGGGCTTCTTCATCTGCTCCATCATTTCTGCAAGCGTGTTGACATTCTCCAGACCTTCCATCACGCGTTCCGCTCTGCCATAGCCGGACCCTCTGACATCCATGGCGTTCCATGTCGGGGTCAGATAGTAGTTGCCCTGGATCGGCTGATATGGCACAAAGCGGACTTCATTCCGGGCAATCTCGATCACGCCGAAATTACCGGTCGCGTCTCCGATACAATAGGCGTACTGCGTAGGTGTACGCATGTCGATATATGGCGTGGAAATGATATTGATGTCGTTTTTCAGGTAACTGACGGCCTCATTCACGGTGGCACAATTCATGGCGATCAGCTGCACCAGCATACTGGTCATTACACGTTCTTTGTCGGGATTTGTTCCGGAATTCAGGAAATACTCGTCCGGTTCGCGGACATTCGCTTCCACAAACAGACCCTCGGAGTTCATGGCATCCGTCACGCAGAAAGGAATATAGTTCATATAATCCTTGTCCAGATAACCTTTTTCTTTGAACTCTTCATAGGTGTATGTATCATAATTGTTGAACCGGATGGAAACAGTGGGATATTTCCCGAAGGATGTATGAATAATGAATGCCGGACAGACAGAAATCTCATTGTCCAGATTCCGTCCGATAATGACCTCGCCGTCTTTGTTCAGCTTGCTGCAGGTGGTGCAGGCACCGCCGCCGTTTGTGATGGCGGGATCGGGCGTGATGGGCGTTTCATCGAAAACTCCGGCATCGTTCAGACCCAGTTTCCGATCCAGCCAGTCTTTGGCCGCTTCAAAATCAGCCTCCTCGTAATTCAGCTCGATCACGTAGTTTCCGAGATCCTTATAAACTCCGTTTTCATCCGGCGTAAATTGATCCTCCAGTGTCAGATAATCCGCACAGGCAGCACACCAGACACTGCAAAGAAGAGATGCCGCGAGCAGTATGGTCAGCATTCTTTTCATGACATGATCCTCCGTTCGTTTTTTCCGCGGCGGAAAATGCTTTCCGCCCCTTACATCGGTTTATTATAATACACCATCATGATGACTTTTTCAAGTGCAACCCGTTGAATTTGCGATGTTTACCTGCCAGCAGACCGGACATGACGGCCGCCTTGTCCGGGTCTTCAGCCGCCTTCAGCATTTCCGCATTGAACTCTTCTTCTTCCACAAAGCGGATATTTCTGCCTTGCTTCCACAGACAGGCAATAATATCCATCAGGAAAATGATGTGGTTGTTGCAAGCATTGAAGAGGCAGCAGGCACTAGGCGTTTTTGCCAGCTGCATATCCTGCTGAGCTACAAGCGCATACATTGATTTACAAGGGTTTCGGGGATTTTCAAGGTTCGCTTCCGGTCGAAAATTTCTTAGCTGGCTAATACAATTTCGGCCTTCTTCTGAGAATGGGAAGAGTTCCTATTTTCAGTGACCGCCATTCTTAGCAATTGGTGTACCCGGCTCATTTTGAACTCGTGACACCTTTTCAAACTTGATCAGGGGGAGACACTGAGTGTCTTCTCAGGAGGCAGGCCTTCCCTCCCGCCGGGGCGCGAAGCCGGACAGACGGGCAAGTTTTTCAGAATGCCAGGGAATCCACCCTTCCGAGCAGCTCGCCCAGCAGGCGGATATGGCCGTTGAAGCTGCGCAGAACGCGCGGATCGGCAGGGATGCCGTCCCTGGATTCACGGCAGATGATCACGGTGAGCGCGATCAGCTTCGATTTGTCCTTCACGCTTTCCACACGCTTTTCGTCATCCGTATCAAGATACAGCGCCAGAACACGGTCCCACAGGCCGTTCACGATTTCCTTCTCCACGCCGAAGAAGTCAAATGTATTGCCGGGGTTGAACACCGCGTAGGCATAGTACGCAAGCGCCAGACCCGCCAGCTCCAGTATGGGATGGCCGCGGCGCAGTGTGTCCATATCAATCAGCATGGGCTCCCCGTTCTGCAGCATGATGTTTTTGATATGCAGGTCGCCATGGATAAGGGTGTCCGGCTGCTCAAGCGCCTCCAGCAGCGCGATCAGCTTCTGCGCCTTCGGTTTTTCAAGAAAACGGGATGCGTTCCGCGCGAGGCTGACAAACCAGGGCTTGGCCGCGGGCACATCCTCTTCCCGCGCCGCGGTCGTGTGCAGCTGCTTCATTAAGCCGGAGCAGATCACAGCGCACTCCTCGGGCGTGATCTCATGATCCGCCAGCATCTCCGCCAGCGATTTTGCCTTCAGCAGTTCAAACAGTGTGCCGTACTGCTGCTCCACGCGCACCGTATCCAGCGAAATGGCGGTGGGAACGCCCAGCACAAAGGCCCGGCGCGCCAGCTCACGCTCGCGCCGGATATCCTCAAGGTCATATTCCGGCCTGTACACCTTGACCACGGTATCGGGGCTCAGACGGTACACCCTTCCCAGCGCGCCGTGACCGATCACCTCGCAGCCATCCACACTCACGCGCCGTAATGCTTTTTCCACCGTCATCATTTCGGTAAAGCCAGTCATCTCAAAGATCTCGTATACCTCGCTTCGCGCGCCGGTGATCCTGAGACCGGGCACGGCCTTGCGCAGCATCAGCACCGCGCGCAGACAGGCGCTGGTGATGTATTCGCACTCTTCCAGATCCAGCACGGCATCCTTTCCGTCATATGTCTTCAAGGCTGCCTGAAAATACTCGATCAGCCCGGGCGCGGCGGCGGAATCCAGCCTTCCGCCGGCTGTGATAAACAAAACGCCGTCCTCGAGCTTTGCTGTGCAGTCTGCCATACTCTTGCCTCCCGTATGGATCAAAGTACGATATTCTCGGGCCGGAATTCCTCCGGCATCTCTTCCTCCTCAAGGAAGGTGAAGCTTTCATCCTCCAGCACGGGCAGGAAGGCCTCAAAGGGGATGCGGTCAAACTCGCAGCCATAGCTGCCCGCGCCGAACCAGGCTCCCTCCTTGGCGCGCAGGTTGATATCCCGGGCAAATTTGGTGTGGTTGGAGCAGTCATGTACCACCATGTTCCAGCCCTCCTCCGCGCACTGCCGCATCAGCTCCAGCGCGTACAGGCGGCTCCACACCGGGGAAATATAGCCCAGGCGGAACATATACAGGTTTTCCCCTTCATAATTGCCGATATTGTTTTCGTTCAGATGCAATTCCGCGCAGTTCATAAAATCGATCCCCGTATCCAGAATGCGCTGCTTTTTCTGCGGGAACACGCGCATGAATTCCTTCGTCATGGGCGTTTCGATGCCCACGGCGGGGATATACTTTTTCGCGATGCGCATGTTTTCGATCACGCGGTCCGAGCAGGCGGAGGCGCCCAGATTGAAACGGATCTCGTCCAGCCCCGCCTCTCCCAGCCTTTTCAGCGTTTCTTCCGTGGCGGCGATCCCGTTGGTATACAGGTGCTGATGCACCCCGTGCTTCGCGAAAATGCCCACCACTTCATAATATTTTTCGATCTCGGTGAAGGGCTCAAGATACACATAGCTGATGCCGGAGGGGCGGTTGGAAACATGCAGAAGCATTTCCATATCCTCCGGCGCGTACTTCATCCCGCCGATCTCCCACAGGTCCTCCCCGATGGGGGGAATAGCGTCCAGCTGGCCATAGTCATAGCAAAAACGGCAGTTTGCGTTGCAGCGGTTGGAACGGCGCACGGCGGAAAGCCCTGTGCCCAGCAGACAGCTTTTGCAGCCGCCGGGAAATTTTTCATCAGGGCCCACATAAAGGGATCTTCCGTCCAGGCTTTTCAGCCCTTTGATCTTTTCAAGCGCGGCATTCTGATCCGCCTGTACCCTTTTTTCTATTTGGCGCATCACGGCGTAGGCGATCTCCTGCTGACGGGGCAGCAGTTCCTCATCCTCCGGCAGCTCCGCGAAAAAGCGGAACCACATAAGCGCGTCTTTTTTACTGATCTTCACTTTATATCCTCCGGATCCATAGGACAGATTCTGTCTTTTTTTCGGCATCATTTACGCGCCCATTATAGCAGATGCAGGCTCCGCACGCAACAAAAAAACCGTTTTCGGCACATGGGTGCTGTACCGTATTCCCGAATCATGCTATAATACTGCTGCGCGCGTGAAGGATCACGCCGCCGAAAGGACATCTACCATGAACAGTACCAGACTCGCGGCCCTCTCTATGGGCGGGCTGCTTTACTGCAGAGCCGGTGAGGCGGAGCATATCCTTCAAAGCGGCTGTCCGGAGCTGACCAGCCTCGCGCTGTACCTCAGGGACGGGCTTTCCGAAAGCGAAGCCAGGGAGGAGGAGCAGGAGATACGGCGTCTGCTCGTTTCCGTACGCAAGGCCGCGCTGTCCCGCTGCCCTATGCTGTTCGTACGCGTAGGAGACGCGAAACAGCTTATGAGGATCCACAAGACGCTTGATGACGAGGAAGACCTGCTGATGGGATATGTGCTTCCGCGTTTTTCTCCTGAAAGCGCGGATGAATACCTTGCCGCGCTTGAAAAGATCAACAGCAAAAGGAAGCACGCGCTTTACGCGATGCCGGTGCTGGAAACAGAAGACATCGCCTGTATGCTCACGCGCAAAAAAGCGCTGGAAAAGCTGCGTAAAAAGCTGGACGCGTATAAGGATACCGTACTGTGCCTGCGCGCGGGCGTAAAGAGCTTCTGCTCCGTCTACGGGCTCAATCCGCAGCTTACGGGCATGTACCCGGAGGTGATCCGCAATATCATTACCGATATCGTCAGCGTGTTCTCTCCGGATTATGCCGTTGCCGGCGGAGAATGGGGCTGCACCGGCAGTGCCGAAAGCAGCCTGAACACGGAGAAAATGAAAAGCTGCCTCGTCTGGGAGCGCGAAAACGGTCTGCTCGGCGGCACCGTTCTCTCTGAAAGCCTGCTTGAACCGTTTTTTGACAGCATGAAGGTCACCCGGACGGAGGCGGAAGCCGCGAAAGCGGAAAACAGAGAGCCTGAAGCGGATGCTTCGCCGCTGCTACCCGCTTCCTCCCGCTGGGCGGAGGATATCCTCACAAGAGCCTCCGTATTCGGCATATCGGAATGACCGGCTGCCCGTCAGCACCACACCCGAAGGAGAACAGATAAGTATGCGCGTTCTTTTTGAAATAGATTCCAAGGATTACCGCCCTGAGTGGCCCCGCTTTGTGCGCCCCTCCGTGAGGGCGGTCATTCCGCGCGGAAGCAGGATCTGCCTTGTACACAGTCAAAAATATGATTACTGGAAGTTTCCGGGCGGCGGTCCGGAGGCAGGCGAAAATGACCTGCAGGCGCTGATACGCGAGACAAAGGAGGAGGCCGGGCTTACGGTGATCCCCTCCTCCGTGAAGGAATACGGTCATGTGCCCCGCCTGCAGGCGGACAGCGGCAATAAGGAGCTGATCTTCGAGCAGGATAACCGGTACTACCTGTGCGAGGCGGAGGCGGAAAAGGGCGAGCAGTGTCTGGACGCGTATGAAGCGGATGAAGGCTTTACCCCCGAAACGGCGGATCCGCGCACGGCCATTCTGGCCAATACACTTTCTTCGCACGGCCCCAAGGATAAAAGGATGCTGTACCGGGAAGCGCGTGTGCTGGAAACGCTTATCCGGGAGGGATATTTCGATATTCCCGAAAACCGCAGGGGCAAAACGATGTTTCTCTGCTCCTCACCCGAGCTATTCGGGCAGGACCTTTTGGATGGATCAAACGGCTTTATCACGGAGCTGAAAAAGCGGGTACCGGAAAATGTGAATATGCTTTATATCGCGTCCTCCCCCGATGATCCCGCCGCCAACGACCGTTATTCGCTACAGATCAAAAACGCCTTTGAGGCTGCCGGCATCCGCCCCGCCTCATTCAGCGTGCTGGACGCGCGCACCCTGAAGGACGCGGGCGCGCTGCTGTCAAAAAGCGGTCTGCTGTTCCTCGCGGGCGGCCATGTGCCCACGCAGAACGCCTTTTTCCAAAAGCTCTCCCTGAAGGAAAAGCTGAATGACTGGCACGGGGTGATCGTTTCCTGCTCCGCCGGCACAATGAATTCCGCCTGCCTCGTATACGCCGTGCCGGAAGAGGAGGGCGAGGCGGCAAGCGCTTCCTACTCCCGCTGGCTGCCCGGTCTTTCCCTCACGGATATCCGGGTGCTTCCCCACTGGCAGACATACGGCGGCGCGCTTGTGGACGGGCAGCGCCTGATCGAGGATATCATCCTGAAGGACAGCTTTCTTCACCGCTTTCTGGCCCTGCCGGATGGCAGCTATATCCTTTCCGAGAACGGAAAAGAAACGGTATACGGGCAGGCGTATACCGTGGAAGACGGAGAGATCAGGCCGTACACGGATCCTTCCGAAGGCTCCGGGCATCCGGCTTTCTGACAATATCACAGCTCCGCGCTTTATGTATTTTATGGCACCTTCGGCAAAGTCTCCTCCCCCCGCTTACCGCGCGGCCGCGAGGCGAATATCGCCGGAGGTGCTTTCCATTTCGTAAACCGCGCCGCCATCACCGGCCACATATTTTCCGTCCAGCTTTTCAAGAGCGATCCCCTCAAAGAAGAAATCTCCGCTGGTCTGGTCCACACTGAGGGTAAAGGAGGCATCCGCCGGCAGAAAAACATTGATATCCCCGGAGGTGGTTTCAAGGCCCAGTCTTTCGGGAGCCTGAGCGGCGGTAAGGGCGATCGTTCCGCTCGTACAGGACATTTCCGCCTTCTGCGCATAGCCTGCGTCAGCGGTGATCCTTCCTGAAGTGGAGGAAGCCCTCAGGGTATCCGCCGTTTTGCTGTTCACGCTGATCGTCCCGGAGGTGGAGGACGCGCTCAGCGTGCCCACCTTTTCACTGTTCACACTGATCCGCCCGGCGGTGGAGTGCAGCTCCGCTTTTGCCGACTCGCCTGTCTGCGTAAGGCTGATGACGCCGGAGGTGCATTCCGCAAGGATCTCCTCCGCCTGCACCGCGGCGGAAACAGTACCGGAGGTAGCGGAAAGCTTTACATTTCCCTTGGCACTCACCGTAAGGTCAAGGGCGCCGGAGGTGCAGCTGATCCCGGCGTTCCCGGCCTCAAGCGCGGCGGAAACGCTGCCGGAGGTAACGCTGAGGCTGATGTTTTCACCGGTCAGCTTTTCCGTGCGCACCTCGCCGCTTGTGGCCTCCACCTCCGCAAGAGCAAAGCGCGTTCCCGCGGGCAGCGTTATGGTCAGGTCCTTTTTCAGTTCCCCAACGATCACCTGACCCGAGGCGGCATAATGCACGCGCAGCGTGCCCTCGTCCAGCCATGAGTGTACCCGCAGCTCGTCAGTCAGCCCGTTTTCACTCTTTTCCGAGATCAGGATACGCGGGTCATCATGATAAAGGATCTCCACATCCCCGCGTCCCCAATGCACCGTAAGGCTTTCGACCGGGCCTGTCCATTCCGTATCGCCCGTCATATACTCCTTCGCGTGATCATACACCTCATATATGCTGCCGATCCCGGCCGCGTCACAGGCGCAAAGGGACAGGCACAAGAGTGCCGCCATGATAACGGCAAGCACGGTAACGATCGTTTTTTTCATCATTCAGTTCCTCTTTTCCTTTCTTTTTCCGCTGATGACCAGTATGCTCCCGGCAAGCAGCCCGAAAGCAAAGATCAGCCAGCGGATATTATCCGCCGCGGTGCCCGCGTTCCATGTAAAAAGACGAAACCGCGGCAGCACAAACCCGTTCCCGAAAAACAACTGCACAAAGGACAGGCCGAAGCACAGCAGCGTTCCCGTGAGCATCAGTGCAAGCCCCCAGCGGGCGGCCGCGTTTTTCGCGAAGGAGCTGAACAGCCACACAAGCGCTCCCAGCACTGCCAGAACGGGCAGGCAGATGCTTCCCGCGGTGCGGAAGAAGCCCGGACCGCTCCTCAGGCCGATGCACAGCATCATCAGGATGAAAAGCAGCGTATCCGCCGCGAATACCGCGGCCGCCTTCTTTTTGCCGAGAAACGCGCTCACATCCCGGTTTCGGACAACAAAGGGCAGAAAGATCAGCGCCAGGCCGAACAGGCACGCCGAGGCCGCGATGAAAAACCAGTGCCCGCCGCTGTACAGGCAGATAACGAGCAGCAGCAGCATAAGGCAGGCGGTAAAGGCGCCCAGCGTGCAAAGGCACTTGTTGTTCGGCACCAGCACCGGCACAACGGTAAGCGACGCCACCACCAGCAGAGACGCCAGCACGATAAAGAACCAGCCCAGCCCGCCGCCCGCGGCGATATCCACGATCAGGCACACCAGCATGGGCACCATCAGAACAGCCGCCAGGATCATGCCGGCCGTGAGCCCCTTTCGCCGGAAATAACCGGCCTGACGCTCCAGCACCTGCTGTTTTTCGGCAAAAAGCGCTTCTTCCGGCCCTGAGGCGCTCATTTGGGTCATCATATTTCTGCAGTCGGGACATTCCGCCAGATGCTCCTCCACTGCCGATCTTGCAGCGGCGGAGCACACCTCATCCTGATAGAGAGGCAGCAGATCCCGAACGATATCACAGCTGAGTTTCACTCTCATCCCATCCTTTCCCGAATTTTCAGCCGGGCGCGGTGATATGTAACGCGGGCCCAGTTTTCCGTCTTTGAGAACACGGTACCGATGTCCCGGAAAGACAGTTCCCCGAATACCCTCAGCTCAAACACTTCCCTGAAGGGCTCCTCCAGCGTGTGGAGGATCATGTGGATGCGAAGGGACTGATCCGCGTTGACGGCGGTACTTTCTATCTCTTCCGGAGAAGACAGTTCCTCCTCCCCGGGCAGCGGACCGGTTTTCTGCCGGCGTTTCATTTCATCCAGAAAAAGGTTTTTCGCGATGGCGCACAGCCAGGTGCACACATCGGAGCGCTGCTCAAATTCCTTACGGGCGTTCATCGCCCGAAAGAAGGTCTCCTGAGCAAGCTCCTCCGACAGTTCCCGATCGCCGCACAGTGTCATCACATAGGAATACACACGCATAAAATAGGCTTCGTACAGCTTTTCGCTCAGCTCCCCGTCCACACGCCATCACCTCCTTTCCGGCTGCTTCACTGATTAGACGGCGCGGACGCGATTTCGTTACAGAAAAATAAAAATAATTTTCGTTCCGTTTTCACGGCGTACCGCAGGCAGAATTATAACTTTTTTCATATCAAAAATCAAATCACCCCCTTTCCCGTTCTCTCCCGGGACGTTCCGCACGGGCGGAGCACCGCGAAAAAAGCGGCGTATTCCCCGCTTTGCCCGTGGTTTTTCTTGACGAGGCCAAGAGAAAAAAGGTATAATTCACATGTATTCTTTTTCGAAAGAGGAGGATATCCATGTCCTTTGCCCATCTTCACCTGCATACCGAATATTCGCTTCTGGACGGTGCCTGCCGCATCAAACAGCTGGTGCAGCGCCTGAAGGAACTGAAAATGGACAGCTGTGCCATCACGGACCACGGCGTGCTTTACGGCGCGGTGGACTTTTATTCCGCCTGCACGGAAGCCGGCATCCATCCGGTGATCGGCTGCGAGGTATATGTTTGCCCCGATATGAACGATAAGCAGGCGGCCATGCGGGAATACAGCCATCTGATACTGCTGTGTGAAAATCAAAAGGGCTGGGAAAACCTGATGTACCTCTGCTCCGAGGCGTTCATTAACGGTTTTTACTACAAACCACGCATCGATTACAGCCTGCTCCGTTCTCACCACGAGGGGCTGATTGCGATGAGCGCCTGCCTTTCGGGAGACCTGCCCAAGCTGCTTCTGGACGGGAGATATGATGAAGCGGAAAAATACGCGCTGGGCATGCGGGACATGATGGGCGACAACAATTACTTTATCGAGATCATGGATCACGGCATCACAGAAGAAAAAACCGTGCTGCCCCGCCTGATCGCCCTCAGCAAAAAGACGGGCATCCCCCTTGTGGCCACCAATGACTGTCATTATCTTGCCCGTGCCGATGCCGATGCGCAGGAGGTGCTGATGTGCATCCAGACCGGAAAAACACTGGATGATGAAGACCGCATGCGTATGGAAACGCGCGAGCTCTATGTAAAAAGCGAAGAAGAGATGCTTCACCTCTTTCCCGCCTGCAGGGATGCCGTTGAACGCACGGAGGAGATCGCGAAACGCTGCCGGGTGGATTTTGAGTTCGGAAAAACAAAGCTTCCCAAATACCCCGTACCGGAGGGAGAGACCAGCGAAAGCATGCTGCGCAGGCTGTGCGGCGAGGGCTTCCGTGAAAGGTACGCCCCGGATGATGAAACGGCGAAGGCGCGTCTGGAATACGAGCTTTCTGTCATTTCCAGAATGGGGTATGTGGATTATTTTCTCATCGTGTGGGATTTTATCCGTTACGCCAAGGAGCACGGCATCTTCGTGGGCCCCGGACGCGGCTCCGGCGCCGGCAGCATCGTGGCCTACTGCCTCAACATCACCATGCTGGATCCTCTGCGCTACAACCTGCTGTTTGAACGCTTTCTGAACCCGGAACGCGTAAGCATGCCCGATATCGATGTGGATATCTGCGATGACGGCAGGCAGAAGGTGATCGATTATGTGGGCCGCAAATACGGGGCGGACCGCGTATGCCAGATCATCACCTTCGGCACGATGGCGGCGCGCCAGTCCGTGCGCGATGTAGGCCGCGTGATGGGGCTTCCCTACGCGGTATGCGACAGCATCGTGCGCATGATCCCGACGGATCTGGGCATCACGCTTGAAAAGGCGCTTCAGACAAGCAAGGATCTGAAGAGCCAGTACGATAACGACGAGACCGTCAAAAAGCTGATCGATATGAGCATGGCGCTGGAGGGCATGCCGCGCAACACCTCCACCCACGCGGCCGGTGTGCTGATCTGCGGCCGGCCGGCCACGGAGCTGGTGCCCCTGCAGCGCAACGATGAGGTGATCACCACCCAGTTCCCGATGGGCACGGTGGAAAAGCTGGGGCTGCTCAAAATGGACTTTCTCGGTCTGCGCACGCTGACTGTGATCCGCGATACACTGGATATGATCTCCGGCGGCGGAGAGCGGATGAAGCCCGAGGACATCCCGCTTGATGACCCAGAGGTATACGATATGATCGGGCGCGGCGATACAGACGCCGTGTTCCAGCTGGAAAGCGCCGGCATGCGCAGCTTTCTTGCCAATATGAAGCCGCGCTGCTTTGAGGATGTGATCGCCGCCATTTCGCTTTACCGTCCCGGCCCGATGGATTCCATTCCGAAATACATCGCGGGCAAACAGCACCCGGAGCAGGTGAAATACCTGTGTGAGGAGCTGCGACCCATACTGGATGTGACCTACGGCTGCATGGTATATCAGGAGCAGGTCATGCAGATCGTACGCGATCTGGCCGGTTATTCCTACGGCCGCAGCGATCTGGTGCGGCGCGCCATGGCGAAAAAGAAAAAGGATGTAATGGCAAGGGAACGGCAGAATTTCGTTTACGGAAACGAGGAGGAGCATGTGCCCGGCGCCGTAAAAAAGGGGATCCCGGCCGAAACAGCGGAGCAGCTGTTTGACGAGATGTCCGCCTTCGCCTCCTATGCCTTCAACAAGCCGCACGCCGCCTGCTACGCCATCGTGGCGCTTGAGACCGCGTGGCTCAAGTGCCATTACCCGGCACAGCTGATGGCGGCCACGATGAACAGCGTGATGAACGATTCCGCCAAGGTGGCTTCCTATATCCATTACTGCCGCAAGCACGGCATCCCGCTGCTGCCGCCGCGCGTGAACAGCTCGCTCAGCAAATTTTCCGTAACGGAATATGAAAAGCTGAAAGAGAATGTGCCGCCGGTCTTCAGGCAGCCCGGCAGCACTCCTTCCGGCGGCACAGCGCGTAAGGCAGAAAAGGGCACAGCCGCTATTCTGTTCGGCATGAGCGGCGTGAAAAATGTGGGCGGTCTCGCGGTGGATGAGATCGTCCGGGAGCGCGAAGCCGGCGGCCCGTACGAAAATATCTTTGATTTCTGCCGTCGTGTAGGCGGGGAAAAGATCAACAAACGCGCGGTGGAAAGCCTGATACGCGCCGGCTGCTTTGACGGCCTGGGTGCCAACCGCTGCCAGTGCATGGCGGTGTACGAGACCGCGATGGACGCCGAAAGCGGCAGACGCAGGCAGAATGTTTCCGGGCAGGTATCGCTGTTTGATATCGGCCAGGCCGCGGAAAGCATGCGCGTCACAGACGATTTCCCCGTTCTTTCGGAATATCCCCTCCGCGAAAAGCTGATGATGGAAAAGGAAATGTGCGGCGTATATATTTCAGGCCATCCGCTGGATGAATACGCGCAGATCCTGGATGGATTATCTTTTTCCACCGCCTCCGTTGCCAGGATGAGCGATCTGCCCGACGGCGGCCTTTCCATGGACGGAATGCCGGTACAGATGGGCGGCATCATCACGGAAAGCCATTCCAAGGCCACTAAAAAAGGATCGATGATGGGCTTTATCACGCTGGAGGACCTGACCGGGCAGATAGAATGCCTGCTCTTCCCCCGTGTGTGGGATCTGTACGGCCGTTCAGCCGAGGCGGACGCGGCCGTGCTGCTTACCGGCAAGCTTTCGGTGCGTGAGGAGGAGCCTGTCAAGCTGATCGTGGATATGCTTGAGCCGCTGAGCGGAGGCGCCGGAAAGGCCATGCCGAAGGAAAAGCCGAAGGATACGCGTACGGACGCCGAAAAAGCAAGGGACGCGAAGGAAAAGCTCTACCTGCGTATGGAACGCGCCCTTCTCCCCGCCTGTGAAAAGGTGCTGCGGGAGGATGCCGGCAGCGTGCCTGTATATGTCAACCTGCCGTCAGAGGGCATTACCCTGCTGATGCCTTCCGAATGCTGGGTGCGTTCCGGAAAGGACACCGAGGCGCGCCTGATGCACCTTCTGCCTGCAGAAAATATGAAAACGGTGATACGCCCATGAAAAAACCAGTTCACATCACAGTTAAAAAAGCCGCCGTATGGGCGGTGATCATCAACACGCTGGAGATCCTGGCGGCGCTCGCGCTGCTGGTGCTGGCGGTCTTCTTTCCCTCCGGCCTTTCCCGGAGGGCTGAAACGGTGCTGCTCATCCTGCTCACAGGGATCGTGGTCTGGGGCGCCGCAGTGGATATCAGGGAGGCGCTCTTCGCCGGCCGGCTCAGCCGCAGGTTTCACGGTCTGGACCGAACGGTGACCGAGATGAGCGATTTCAACCGTGCTCTGCGCGCGCAGAGACACGATTTTATGGGGCACCTTCAGGTGGTATCCTCCCTGCTTGAAATGGAGGAATACGCGGACGCGAAGGAATATATCAGCAAGGTAAGCGGCGATGTGCGTTCGCTCAGCACCTTCATGCGCACCGCCTGCGTGCCCGTCAACGCGCTGCTGCGCGCGAAATCGGCCGAGTGCGGGGCAAAGGGCATTTCCCTCACGGTGGAAGCAAGAGCCTCCTGGGATAAGTTGCCCCTTCCCGGCTGGGAAATGTGCCGGGTGCTGGGCAACCTGATTGATAACGCGGCGGACGCGCTCGCGGGAAGAAGCGATGCCCGCATCACGGTCACCCTTACCGAAAGCGAAAAGGAATGCGCGTTCACGGTGGAAAACAACGGCCCCGATATTCCAAAAGGCCTGCTCGGAACGCTTTTTGAAGCCGGCGTCTCCTCAAAGGGCAAAGGCCGCGGCATGGGCCTGTACATCTCAAAAAAGATCCTTCAGGATGCCGGCGGAACGCTCACCTGTGAAAGCGAAAACGGAACGACTCGCTTTTCGGGAAGGGTTCCGAAAGCCGCCGAAGGGGTCACAACACAGGGATAAACCCGCCGGGGTGAATTGATCCGTGTTTATTCTAAAAACATGGCGAAACGAAACAGATACCGGGATCAGCGGAAACGCTTTTCCCGGTTTTTTGTATTTTCTGGCGATGCGCGGCTGTGAAAGTCAGGCTCAAGGCCGCTCCTCCCATTTCGTTCTCTCCGGTTCGCGAAATGTCATGTGCTTGCGGACGGTTGCAATACAGAAAAAGATATGCTATGATAGTAGAACTTTCCACTATTTCGCCGGTCGGAGCGCGGAAAGGAACGTCGGCCGGACGGCAGTCATTTTCAGCAGGCTAGGGTGTGTCTCTAAAATGAGGGATGTGCAGTTTCAAGCAGATTTTCCGTCAGTTCAAGGCGAAGAGCCGAAGGTTTACTGGAGGTAAATCGAGGTTCGACAACGCAGAAATGGCGGAAAAGATGCTGAAAATGCATCGTTTTGAATTTAGAAACACACCCTAATCTTTATCCCGTTTCTGTTCAAGATATCTCATGATCAGCGTTCCGGCCGTGCGGGAAAGCGGGATGTGCTTTCTAAGGCCCTCAGCGGTCAGTGCGGAAAGGCGGGAGGCAAGCGTTTCCTTCTCCCTTTCGCCTGCTGAAAGGTGATACAGCACCGTTTGGAGCAGCTCCGCCCTGTACGGGTAAGGGGCGTCTCCGCCCCTCTCGAGGCACAGCCGGGCCTGTGTGTACAATACGGCGTCCGTCTCATCAAGGCACACCTCCCTGATGCCCGGGCACAAAGACAGTTCTGCCTCCCCGCAGAGGGCTTCTGCGCAGCGCAGCCCCTGCCCGGAAAGCACCCACAAAAAGCGCCCGTCCTTTTCACTTATATTGAAAAGCTCCTGCTCACGCGGCGGGCGAGGAGATACAAAAAGCGCTTCCGCGCTGCGGGAGCGGTATACTCCGCCCTCCGCCGCGAGACGCGCCCTGCTGCGCAGAAGCAAAAACAGCTCTTCCGCGCTCAGTCTTTTCTGTTCAGTTCCGTCTTCCTTCAGCATGGCTCAGTTTTCGATCTTCGCGTTCGCCTTTTTACCGGAGCGTTTCTTTTCTCCGGGCGCGAAGCGGATATTGATCTCATGCATCGCGGCAAACTGCCCCTGCACATCCAGCTGATACTGCAGGTTCACCTCGCCCATCCCGTTATCCACGCTGTAGTGTACCCGCGTGGGATACACCGCCATATCCAGCGCGCCAAAGGGCGTATTATAGCTACTTTCAAAACGGCGGCCCTTTTTGAACACCATCGCGGTGGAAAACGGACCCTCCCGCTGCATCGTTACCACACCGTCCTCCATGCTCACCGTTACACGGTTGCTGAAAGCGGAATCAGGCGCGGTCTCGTTATAGCGCAGCTTCCAGGTATCCCCGTCACCGCTGAGCAGGCCGGTCGTCATCATGCGGATGCTGTCGTCATCCTCGCCCTCCACGGCGCCGGATACCGAAAGAATCACCTGTCTGGATGTCATCTTGCTTCCTGTTTCCTTTCTGCCGGAAGGATCATTTTCCGGTGCAGGCATTATAGCACTTTCCCGTGTCCGGGTCAACCGCGCAGCAGGCGCGCGACCAGCCTTCCCGTTTTCAGTTGCGTACGCGGAGAAGGATGAAAATCAACGCCGTATCCGTCCCGCGATCTTTGTACCGGCAGGGCGGAAAAGCGCACACGCGTGTCCCCGGTTTTTTCGCTGTACAGGCGCACCGCTTCCGCGGCGGCCGAGTTCAGGGTATCACCCATCACGCCCAACACGCACAGGATATCCGCTTCCGGTCTTGCATCGCGCACAGTCTCAAGAAAAGCGATATACGCGTTCCGGTACTCTTCCTGCTTCGCGGCATCCTCTCCCGTATAGGAAATATCGTTGGTGCCGAGGTTGATCACAACGGTATACGGCCGGAAAGCGGAAAAATCGCGCCGCGTATCCTCCACCCGTCCGCCGTCCGGAAACGGAAAATCGCACGGGCCGAGCTTTTTCCAGTAAAGCGGCACAAGATCCCGGGCGTTACGCGTGCCGTCCGCGGTATAGCCGCTCGCCAGCCCAAAGCCCGAATAGCAGCTGTAGCAGGCATCCGCCCGCAACAGAGAGGCGGCGATATACGCGTAGGAGGCGCGTATATCCTCCGTGGCAGTGGAAAACGCGCAGGTCGTGTTTCCGTCCGCGCCGTAGCCGCAGGTGATGGAATCCCCGATGAACTCGAGCTTTCTCTTTTTCTCCGGCAGAGGGCGCACCCGGCCGTCAAAATCTCTGAGCTCCGCGCCCAGACTGCTGCGCGGACCCTCGCTCAGCTTCACCACGCGCACCTTTCCGCCTGTTTTTTCGCCCGGCGGCAGCAGGATCTCCTTTTCCTCCCGGTCCAGCACGCCGCATTCAAGCTCCCGGTCATTCAGATAAACGGCGTAGCGGGCGCGGCTGTTCGGGGCGGAAACACTGCCGTCCCCGTGCAGCACGATCCTGCCGGAGGAGCAGGAGGAATACGAAAAGCCCATTTCGCTGCCGGAGGAGCACAGCCACACGGTATCCCCGCAGACCCTGTAAAGACCCAGAAGCTTTACACTGTATTTCATATCATTCACTCCGCTTCGGCGATCACCGCATTGAACGCGGCGATATTTTCCGTTACCGCGCCCCGCGCGCCGATCCCGTACAGATAAGCAAGATCTCTCTCAGACTCCGCCCCGCGGTACACCACGGAAACATCCGCGGCCGCGGCATAATTCACAAGCTGGCTGTTGGCGGTGTTGACTCCGCCGGTCTCCGCAAGGCCGCTCATGTTCAGCAGCACAAAGCGGTACGCCGGTTCAAACCCGTATACATTCCGCCTCGCAAGCCCGGGCAGCTCACGCGTCTCCTCGGGACATGCCCCGCGTGTAAGGCAGATGTCGCTGTCCTCGCCGTAGTTCATATCAAGATAGCGCGCGGTCTCCTCATCGGCGGGCATGATGCACACGCCGTCCTCCTGACCGGCATCAGAGATGATCTCCGCCAGCAGATCCACAGTCTGCTTCGCCTTTTCTCCGGTATCCGAGAGCACAAGGATCATCGGCGCGGCGTCCAACACGGAGCCGACTCCGCGTTCAAAGCTGTCCCAATCGGAAAGGCTCAGGGTAAACAGATACATCCCGGCGGGCGTATCCGATTCCGCGTCATTATACAGCGCCGGCATCGCCGCATCGTTATCCGTGCCCAGATCCATCACGCGGCAGAATTCATCATTGCACATCTCGCTGTCTACCGTGCTTCTGTGCAGATACATCATGCCCCATACGCTCAGCGCGATGAGCAGAAACACCGATACGGTGAGAAGCGCGGGAAGTACCTTTTTGCGAACGGAGAGTTTCATATCTGTTGTTCTTCCTTCCTGTATATCAGGCCTGCCATTGATCCTCAGGCAATGCCCGGAGCAATGAAGAATCATGTTCTACATGATTATTTACGGAATTATACCCTGAAGCCGTTTTCCGCCAGCGCCTCCAGCGCGCAAAGGCGTATCGTCCTTTCCAGTTCCCAGCAATCCGCCACCCTGCAGCGGCTGTCGATACGCACCGTGGCGGCCCGCCCGTCCGCGGCGATCACGCCCTCCACGCGGGGAGGTTCGTCGATCAGCGGGCAATCCTCATCCAGCTTTTTCATGGCCTCCTCCAGCACCGCGATGGCCTTCCGGTAATCCTGCCCGTGCGCCACCGTGATATCCACCAGCGCGCACCGGAAATCCCGCGTCAGGTTGGTCACCGTGCGGATATCACCGTTCGGGATCACCTGCAGGTTGCCGTTGGTGCAGCGCAGCGCGGTGGTGCGCAGCGCCACATTTTCAACCGTGCCGGTCACCCCGTTCACCGAAATGATGTCCCCCACCTTCACATAGCCGTCAATCCACAGAAACAGGCCGGAAAGAGCGTCCTTGACCAGCGTCTGGCTGCCCAGTGAGAGCGCGATGCCGCCCACACCGGCCACGGTAAGCACGCCCGAGGTATCCACCCCGGCAATGCTCAGCACCGTTACCAGCATGGCGAAATACAGCGCGTAGGTGTATACGGACAGCGTGAGTGATTCCGCCGTGCGGCGGCCTGAGGGCGCCTGGATATCCGCTTCGCCGTCAGGAGCGGCGGTAAGGTGGCCGTGCTTTTCAGGATGCCGCCTGCTGTATCTTTTGAAGATCAGGCGTATCAGCGCCCTGCCCGCCTTGACCAGCAAAAAGCCGATCACGATGATCAGAAGGATCTTCAGCACCCGTCCCCAGGCCCCCGGCAGCAGGCTGTTCCACGCCTTTTGAAGGGCGCTCTCCTGATCCTCCGCAAACGCCGGAAAAACCATGCCCGCGGCAAGGATACCGCACAGCACCGAAGCGGTCTTCTTCATACGCCTTCCCCTCCTTCTCATCTCAGAAATCATATCAAAAGACAGGTAATCTGTCAACGAACACGCTTTATGCTCCGGCCCTCCGGATGAGGTGCCGATGGGAAGCCTGAAAATGTGCTGTTTACTGTTTTCAGGCTTATTCCTCCGCGTAGAAGGGCATTTCATCCTCAAGGCGCAGCACCGTCGGGCTTCCGCCCGAGGCGGCGCCGGTATCGATGTCGATAAAGGAATCGGCGCGGAAGATCCTTCCGGCGTACCGGGAGCCGTAATAGGAAACAGGCGTATGCCCCAGAATGACCGTGGCCTTTCTGAACCATTTCTCCTCCGGATGCGGCCTTGTCCACAGCAGCTCATCGGCGGTATAATCGTCCAGATCCTTCTTCTTGGAAAAATTGCCGAGACCGGCGTGCACCAGCACATACATTTTCCTTTTGATCTTCAGCAGCTCGTACAGCGGCGCCTCTCTCAGGTATTCCATCAGCCCGTCAAGACGGTCACGGTCCTTTGCCGCCAGCGCTTTCAGGCTCTGCACGGTGGGATAAGCGCCGTTTCTCAGCCATACGGCAGCTGTTTCAAGCTTGTCCGTCGTCAGCTCATCCGCCCCTTTCTCCGTGATCTCATCAAAAAGAAAGCCGCAGGCCAGCATGAAATGCTCATGGTTTCCCATGATAAAATGCACATTTTCCTGTTCCGACATCCAGAGCAGCGTTTCTATGCCGCCGTCCCCGTTCCGGTCGATCACATCCCCCAGTACATACAGCTCGTCATCCTTTCCGAAGCCTGCCTTCTCAAGCAGTGAAAGAAAACGCGCGTGAGGGTAGCCGTGCAGATCGGAAGTAACAAAATGCATCCTTTTTCTCTCCTTTTCCGGTATCGCGGCAGTGCCGTGCCTCTCTTTGTTGTTTCGCCGGGAAGGCCGTATCTCCTGCATGAAAACGGTAAATTGTTTACATCCGGGCCGTCCCGGCAGGTCACTGCTTTTGACAGGCGGCAGAAAGAAACGGAAAAGCCTGTGATTTTTTCAAAATCAAGCCATAGATTTTCTTTCAAAATCTCCCCTACACAACAGCAAGGGAATGTGCTATAATAAGGCGAATTTTGTTTTTCGGGGAGTGTTTGAGTATGATCACATCCAAGGAACTGAGAAACGCCTGGATCCGTTTTTATGAAGAACGCGGGCATATCAATATCGGTGCCGTTTCGCTCATCGGCGACGGCGCGACCGGCGTAATGTTCAATGTAGCCGGCATGCAGAGCCTGATGCCCTATCTGCTGGGCAAGGCCCATCCCTCCGGAAAGACCCGTCTGTGCAATGTGCAGGGCTGCGTGCGCACCGTGGATATCGAGAGCGTGGGAGATCCCACCCATTTTACCTTCTTTGAAATGATGGGCAACTGGAGCCTGGGCGATTATTTCAAGCAGGAAAAAACCCAGTGGAGCTTTGATCTGCTCACCAAGGTGTTCGGTCTGGACGGAAACGAGATCTGCTCTACCGTGTTTGAGGGCAATGACGCCGCCCCCAGAGATGATGAAACGGCGGAGCTGCTGAAGAAGGTGGGCATCAGGCCCGAGCATATCTTCTACCTGCCCAAGAGCGATAACTGGTGGGAGCTGGAGGGCACCGTAGGCACTCCCTGCGGCCCGGATAACGAATGGTTCTACCCCCGTCACAGCAAGGCCTGCGGCCCGAACTGCGGCCCCGCCTGCGGCTGCGGCAGGTATGTAGAGATCGGCAACGATGTATACATGCAGTATAAAAAGACTGAGACCGGCTATGAGCCCCTCTCCAACAAGAATGTGGATACCGGCTTCGGTCTGGACCGTCTTCTGGCCTTCCTGAACGGGATCACCGATGGCTACAAGACCGATCTTTTCCTGCCCGTGATCAATTATCTTGAGGAAAAGAGCGGCAAGAGCTACGATGATGATGAAGCTGCCCGCAAGGCCATGCGCATCGTGGCGGATCATATGCGTACCTCCACCATGCTCATCGGCGATGTGAACGGCATCGTGCCCTCCAATGTGGGCGCCGGCTATATCCTTCGCCGTCTGCTGCGCCGCGCCATCCGCTACGCGAGACAGCTGGGGCTGGAGACCTCCGCTCTTGCCGATATCAGCCGCATCTATATTGAAAAGATCTATGACGAAGCCTATCCCCTGCTGGTGGAAAAGGAAGCGTACATCATTGATGAGATCATGAAGGAAGCCGCCCGCTTTGACGCGATGCTGGTGACCGGCATGAAGGAATTCGGCAAATGTCTGAACGGCATCCGGCGCAAGAACGAATTCATGAGCCAGAAGGATCCCTCCTATGTGCCCGAGAATGTGATCTCCGGCAAACAGGCCTTCCATCTTTACGATACCTACGGCTTCCCCATCGAGTTCACTCAGGAGCTGGCCGCGGAGCAGGGCCTCACCGTGGATACCGAGGGCTTTGCCGAGGCCTTCAAGGAGCATCAGGCAAAGAGCAAGCAGGAAGGCACCTTCAAGGGCGGTCTGGCGGAGCAGAACGAGATCACCGCGCGCCTGCACACCGCCACCCATCTGCTGAACGCCGCTCTCAAGAGCGTGCTGAACGACAGCAGCATCAACCAGAAGGGCTCCAACATCACCACCGAGCGCCTGCGCTTCGACTTCAACTTTGAGCGCAAGCTCACCGCCGAGGAGCTGGCCGCGGTAGAGGCCTGGGTAAATGAGGCCATCACCGCTGATGTACCCGTCACGCTGGAAACCATGACCTATGATCAGGCCAAGGAAAGCGGCGCGATCGGCGTATTCACCAGCAAGTACGGCGATGAGGTAAAGGTATACACCATCGGCAAATACAGCAAGGAGATCTGCGGCGGCCCGCATGCTGCTCATACAGGTGAGCTGCATCACTTCAGGATCGCCAAGGAGGAAGCCTCCTCCGCCGGCGTGCGCAGGATCAAGGCTGTACTGGACTGATCGGGAGCTGACGCGCCGCCGCTCACGGCGGTGCGCACATCGCCGTCTCGGGAAAATAATGGAGGATGAAAATGCGTCTGTTTGTCATTTGTTTACTAAATCTGTTTCCTATTCCATTAGGCTACTTGATTTATTCCGGCGGTGCGCCGGCACAAATCGCGTTCATCGAGCTGTGCCATCTTATCCTGTTCCATGTGAATTTTCACTATGCAAAAGCTGAAAAATATATATTGCTTTATAATTCGCTCCTTTTACTTTCAACTTTTGCATTTCACAGTATCAATGGTCACTTGTACTTTTCACGCATCTGCGATGATATGCTCGGGCGTGCGATCTCAGCCGGAACCACAATTATCAGCTGCTTGATCGTCATCATTGTAACAATAATTCAAATGATAGTTATGTATATCAGAAACAGGAATAAAAATGCGGAAAATATCCAGTGAAGAAGTCAGTACTTGTATCGTGATCATCCATCATTAGAAGGGGATGCAGAAAAACGCCCCGCAAGAAACAAAGAGGATTATAAATCCGTAATGATATGCTCCCTTTGAAACAGATGCCGGAAAAAGCAGTGAGTTTCAGGGGGAGCATTGATTATGAGTACAAGAATGAGCATTGATATGGAGGGCCGGAAGCAGATACACTTCCGGCCCTCCGTTTGTGAATATTTGATAGTGACTGATTATTTGCATCAGCAGCGCGAACAATAAATCGACAGATAAGCAAAACATATATTGTTTAGGACATGTGGGTGCTTTATCATCAGTCAGTACATTTCGATACATCTGTAAAAAACGCGTTGGTGTAGGCCTTGCAGCCGTTGAAGCCCGTCACCGCCAGGCGGAACCAGCCGCACTCACCCACCTCGAACTGCGCTTCAGTAAGCGGCTTTCCCGCCTCCGCGATCTTCATTTTGAAGGGGCGCACATCCTTGATCAGGGCGATGTTCGCGGCCTCAGTGGTCTCGATATGCACGGTGCCATCCTCCAGCCACAGGTTGCGGATACGCGGGCACTCCCCCGCGCCGGGGTTCACCCGGGCGCAGCTGTAAAAGCGCCCCTTTTCCAGCGCCTCGATCACAGCCGCATAGGTCAGTTCCTCCGCCGCCAGCATCACATAGCACCCGTAGGAATCCGAAGCGGAGGAAGTATCGGGAGCCGTGTTGTGATTATCATCGGCGGCGATGCAGAAAATGCGGTTTCCCACCGAAAGCAGATCCTCATAAGGCCTGCCGTTGTCATCGCAATAGCCCTCCTCAAGACAGCCGGAATTCGCGATCTCCATGGCGTGCATGCCCCTGTACAGGCTGTAATCGGGATACCGTTCCAGTGACCAGGTGGGGTGATTGTAGGTAACGAAAAAGCCCATGTCACGGCCCGCGGCGATATCGGCGTTGATATAGGCGGCGTTATACTTCCTGCCCGGGCAGGTGACCCGGTACAGCTGTCCTCCCTCATCCGGGTCAAGCGCGCCCTCCGGCAGCGTTTTGATAAAGACCGGCGGCTCCGGCGAGGACCAGCCGAAGGCTTCGTTATCGGGGCGCTTCGCGACAAAACACAGGTGGCAGGTCTTCCCGCGCCAGGGCGTCGCGTAGTACTCCAGCTCAAAGCCATTCAGCGCCACAAAGCGGCTGTCGGTCAGGTCGTTATGGCAGTAGTACTTATCATGATCGGTAAAGGCCACAACGCTGTAGCCGTGTGCCAGATAATCTGCCTTGATCTGCTCCGGCGTCTTCTTTCCGTCGGACAGGGTGGTATGGCAATGCAGATTGGCCCGATAGTAAGCCGCGTTACGCGGCAAAAGCTCAGTTCTCATATATCTGTATCCTCCTTTTGATGAAGTACTGATATCTGTATGAAAAAACAGCCAAACACGGTCCTCAGGCTTACCGGCCTGTCAAAGCCCGTTTACCGGTGCCGCGTTTTCGTCAGTTGATTTCAGATACCGGATCTCCCGCTTGTTCCACCGCCTGAACAGCTTATCCTTTCCGTCCGCAAGATAGCCGTGCTTTTCGTAAAAAGCTTTGCCGATGGCGTTTTCCTCCAGCACCCAGATCACAAACCGTCTGCAGCCCCGCTCCGTGCCCTTCCGCTCAAAAAAACACAGCATATCAGAGCCGATCCCCTGCCTGAGATCATCGGGATCGACATAAAGGAGATGCAGTTCAAAGGCACCCTCCTGATCCTCATCCTCGCAGGGACCCATCCCCATCATCGCCCGGATGCTTCCGGCACAGGGATCCTCATAAACAAATATTTCAAACCGCCTTTCCGCGATCCATTTTTGCCATACCGGTATGCGGTTCGGGACGGTCAGGTCATCATACAGGCACTCCCGCGAAAGGATATCTTTATAGGCATACCGGCTGCTGAGCACATCGATCTCAGCGAGACGTCCGGCATCCTCCGCCGCTGCCGTTCGAATCATCGCATTCATTCCTCCCCCGTATCATCTGTCCTGATCGTATTATTGAAAGCCCGCCATGCAAACCGCGAAAGCGGAAAACGGTTTATAATCGAACCGCAAATCGTGTTCGTTGATCGGTTTACGGGCATTTTCAAAAACATAATATCCGGTTCTGTATTGATCCGTCCTGTTTACAAAGCCTTTTTACGATGACCATAAATCTGTTATTGCTCCCGTATATATCCCTGACGGATACAGGATTCGATATAACCCTCCGCTTCACCATTGGGGTTCGCATTCTGCGTTGCCCGGATCATATACCAGGTAAACTCGAAATCGGCCAGAATGACAGGTATTTTTCTTCCGAACCTGTTTTCGATCGTTCCGTCGTTCTGCAGCTCCGCCGCCACTTCCGAAATAATCTGCAGCAATTCCGGCAAACCGTTAGGGCCCTTCCCAATATATACGGAATTCTCATCGTATACAGTATCTTCCGCTTCAAGGCCGATATTCTCCACGCCAATGGTTTCATACCAGTCGATCAACGCGTCCGCCATGGCATTCGGTTCATCAAAGCCGATAACGGAGGCCAGCGTATCATCGTCCCAAAACGCCGGGTTCCAACGGTTTTCATCTTCATCCACCGGATCAAAAAAGGGGTTATTGTTTTCGAGCAGGTCAGATTCACACCGGTAATTCATCTGAAATTCCGGAATATTGCCGTATCCTCTGTATTCATAGCTTTCATTGGGATAGATGAAAAACATGATAGCGTACTGATCATCAGCCGGCCACGCATACAGAATGCTGAGGACCCTGTCTCTTATCATCGCCTTAAAGCGTTCTGTATCCATTTTTTCTCCTTCCGCACATGCAGCAAACCCGGTACTGGCCACCAGACACAATACAATGACCCATACGATCGTTTTCATTTTTCGCATACGTTCCCCCTGCCACCGCTCACCGCTCTTGATCCATCAAATCACAAATAAGGATCTTTCATTCAGGCCATCAAATAGAAAACAGAACCGTTCAAAAGAATCATCCCTGTTTCAGGAAACTCTGATTTTGTATATTCCATTTTACGCACACGCATTTCCGCTGTCAAGCATTCCGTTGTCCGGGACAGGGTCATCTCATTTAAAAATGCGGTGGGCAAACAAGCACAGTCAAGAAAACAGGCAAGAGGTTAATTCAGAGCAGAGTGAAACGAGCCAAAGAGTAGTTTTGAAGCATAGTCATTATCCA
>CALGBY010000027.1 GCA_937886445.1 uncultured Clostridia bacterium
TGACCAATGATATGGTAAAAAGCATTACTTGTAGGCAGTGGATTGCTGATGCGTTTTTAAAATGAGATTAGTATTAGGTTTCTTGCCTGCTTAGCTTACTTTCCGTAAAGAGCCAAGACCGGAGACTCTCCGCAAGGAACGCCTCCGGTAAAGCAGCAATTTTCAGGCTGCAGTTATTTCAGCATGCCGTCCGCCAGGGCAATAAACTCATCGATCTCGCCCGCGTACACATCCAGCGCGCCGCGCCAGAAATCCGCGCTGCTCACATCTATGCCAACGCCGGCCGCCACATCCCGTACATTCATGCTGCCGCAGGAACGCAGCAGCTGATTATACTTCTTTTCAAAGGACGGGCCTTCCTTTTTATACAGGGCAAACACGCCCATGCCGAACAGCTGGCCGAACGCGTACGGGAAGTTGTAAAAGCTGAGGCCGGAATAGTAATAATGGGATTTACAGGCCCACATATAGGGATGACGGAATTCAGCGGAAAGACCGTCTCCGTAGCTTTGTTCCTGCGCGTCCAGCATCATGGCGCACAGTTCCTCAGCGGAGGGATTGTGCGTTTTTCTTTCTTCGATCACATTGCTTTCAAACAGGAAGCGGCTGTAGATATCCACAATGGTCTGCGCCGCGTTCTGAAGATCATTTTCGATCAGCGTCAGCTTTTCGGCATCATCCGCGGCGCTGATCACGCTGTCGGCAAGCAAAGTCTCGTTAAAGATGGACGCGGTCTCCGCAAGCGGCATGGGCTCATCGCACATAGCAAAGGGCAGGCCCTTCATGCAGCGGTTATGCCATGCATGACCCAGTTCATGCGCCAGCGTGGATACATCGGAAAAGCTGCCGGCAAAATTGGTGAGCACACGGCTCTGATCATAGCCGTGAAGGCCGGAGCAGAACGCGCCGCCGCCCTTGCCTTCACGGGGAAACATATCGATCCACCGGTTATCAAAGGCATGCGCGATAAAGGCACCCATATCGGGGCTGAACTTGCTCAGCTCATACACCAGCTTTTCCTTCGCCTGCTCCACTGTGTAGGTGCGCGGGGTGTAGCCGGGCATGCTCACGGGCGCGAACAGTTCATAGAAAGGAAGACCGTTCTTATACCCCAGCAGTTCGCCCTTTTTTCTCAGATACTTTCTGAATACGGGCAGATATTCGCGTATCGCTGTCCACATCGCGTCCAGCGTCTGCCGGTCCATATTGCTCTGATCGAGCGTTTTATCCAGTACGGTGTCGTAGTGCTCCGCCTCGATCATGGTGAGGGCTTCGCCCTTCACGCCGCAAAGGCAGGCAGCCATCGGGATCTCCATCTTTTTATAGGAAGCAAGCTCTGCCTCGTAGGCATCCTTTCTCACCGTGGGATCGGCATCATACGCCAGCGCGCGCACGGCGGAAAGAGGCAGCTCCTCTCCCCTGTAATTCACGGTATGGGTGGCATCCAGCTTATCGCGCAGGGTGGAAAAAGCGCTTCCGCCGCTCAGGCTCATCTTGAGCAGCCATTCCTGCACATTCGCGTCGGGCGTGTGGGCGGCTTCCTCCGCGCGCTTTTTGAGCGCGAAGCCGATCCTACTTAGCTTTTCGCTTGAAGCGATCAGCTTATCCGGATCATCGATCTGCCCGATCAGCCGGGTGCCCTCGGAATACACCATGCTCAGCCGCACGCCCATCATTTCGATCCGGTCCATCAGTTTCTGCGCATCGGCGTTGGTGGCATCCGTGGCCAGCGTGAGAGAGGCAAAGCTGCCCAGCTTTTCGATCAAAGCGTCTTTTTCCTCATTGATATCCGCCGCTTCCTCCAGCGCCGCGGTCAGCTCCGCGTCCGACGCGTATTCCTTTTTGTAGATCGCTTCCTCGCGGTCTGTCAGCGCGTTCAGCACGGCAATATCTTTTTCGATATTCTCATCGTCAAAGCCGCTGTACAGCAGGCTCAGATCCCACGTCCCGTCCATTTGCCGCCTCCGAAAAAATCAGTATCCCCTGCCGCTTACGGCGGCAAGGCAGGTTTCCATGCTTTCCTCAAGATGGTGCTGCATCAGGCTCTTCAGCCCTTCAAGATCGCGTTTTCTGAGCAGCTCCACCATTTCATGATGCTCCTGATGCGCCTTGCTGCGCCTTACGATGCTGGCGATCGTGAGCGCGGAGAAACGCACCACATAATCCTCCTGGCTGTCGATCACGCGCAGGATGCGGATCTTGTCGCTCAGATGCTCCAGCTCATAGTGGAAGCGCCGGTTGTACACAGCCAGCTGGTCCGCGTCCTCCTTTTGCTGCGCGACATCCATCTCCTTCAGGATATCCTCGAGACGCTCGATATCTTCATCGGTAACATTCTTCACAACGCTGGGCAGGATCAGCATCATCATGGCATTGCGGATGGTAAAGATCTCCTCGATGTCCTCGATGGTGAAGGCGCGTACCACCACTCCGCGGTGCAGCACATACTCTACCAGACCGTCGCGCTCCAGTTTGCGCAGAGCCTCACGCAGCGGCGTGCGGCTGATATGGAGCCGTTCGGCGTACAGCGTTTCCACGATACGGCTGCCGGCAGGCAGCTGGCCGGAAATAATGGCATGTTTCAGTGTTTCATACGCGATATCACGGATCGGTCTGTTTTCAAGGGAAGGATCAAATATCGACTGAGTCATACGACGCCTCCAAAGCATAGCATTATACAATAATATAATACACTTTTTATACATTCCGTGTCAAGGAAAATGTATACAATCTGTATTTCTTCTTTTCACATGCGCGGATTTATGATAATATTCATATGTATACTACCATTTTGGAGGCGTTATGAACTGGTTTTTATGCACGCTGGTATGCCTTCTCGCCTGGGGCACGGCAGACCTGTTTTATAAAAAAAGTACAGACGAGGCAGACCGCTATTCCCACCTGAAGATCTCTGTGTGGGTGGGTATGGTGATGGGAGCGTGCTCGATCGCGCTGCTGCTCATCCCGGGCACGGATACCTGCCTTTCGGACGGGTTTTCGGTAAAGCAGCTGTTCTCCAGCGCCGTGCACTATCTGCCCGCCAGCGCCGGCTATATCCTTTCCATGGTGATCGGTTACGCGGGCATACGCTATCTGGAGATGAGCGTGATCTCCCCCGTGCAGAACGCGTCCGGAGCCTTTTCGGTCATCGGGATGCTCATATGGTTCACGATAAAAGGCAATATCGCCGCCTTTACGGAGGAGTTTTCCCTGCTGGATATTCTGGGCACGGTGATCATCGTTACCGGTATGATCGCTCTGGCCGTTGTTGAGCAGAAGGGCAGTGCCGCGGGCACGGCGCTTCTGCAGGAGAAAAGCAGCAAACGATACCGCGTGGGCGCCGCGGCCCTCCTGTTTCCGCTGCTCTACTGCCTGTTTGACGCCATAGGCACCGCGGCGGACGGCATACTGCTCTCTGAACAGAGCACGCTCCAATTGAGCGAGACACAGGTGCTGTGCGTATACGGCCTCACCTTTTTCCTCTTCGGCGCGTGTGCCTGGCTGTATATGCTGATCAAAACAAAAAAGCCCTATCTTCCCTTCCGGAAGGACGAAAAGGATAAGGCGCTGGCCGCTATATGCGAGGAATTCGGTCAGGTGTTCTATATTTTCGCGATGGCCGCGAAGCCGCTGCTGGCCGCCCCCGCGATCGCCGGCTACTGCACCGTATCCGTGCTGCTTTGCCGCCTGTTTCTCAAGGAAAAGCTGGGGCGTGCCCGTTATCTGTGCATCGCCGCCGTTATTCTGGGCATCCTGATGCTGGGCATATCGGAAGGGATGGCGGAATGAAATAATCTCCGAAAAACAAGGGGCTGTGAAAGAACATATTTCGTGTTCTTTCGCAGCTCCCTATTAGCATAC
>CALGBY010000028.1 GCA_937886445.1 uncultured Clostridia bacterium
CCGGAAGAGGCACCGATGGGCTGTTTGAAAATGATCCGTATACATTTTCAAACTTTTCTCAGCCGTTGACTCCCTTGATATATACATTCTTCGGGATCATCGGTGTTTCAAGCTCTCTCACAGTTTCTTCCTTCAGCGTGCCGTATTTTGCATACTCTTTACCGGCTTCTGTAAACCTTTTCAGTTTCAGTTCAACAACAGGTGCCGCTTCCGGATTGTTCATGAGCGGTGTTTCGGGAACAAAGACGGCTGTCAGATTGCCGAACGCGTTTTCACACTGCAGCTTCAGCCCGTCAAAGTTGTGTTCCCACTGCGGAAAACCACAGCCGCTGATCACCATATGACGGATCCGTGAAAAATCCGCGATCGGCACATGGCGTACAATACCGTTTTCCTCCGTCATTTTCATACTCACCAGCGGGATTATTCTGTCCAGTACCGCCTTGAGATGAGAAGGCATTCCATAGCAGTACAGCGGGAAGCTCCATATTACGAGATCCGCCGCGGCGTATTTTTCAAGGATCATGTTCTGATCATCGTTCTGGATGCATTTTCCGTTTCCGTTTCTCCAGCACAGAAAACAGCCTCTGCAGGGACGGATGTTTTTGCTGATCACATCGATCACATCAATTTCCTGTTCATCCTGCTGCTTAAGCCCTTCAAGAAAGGCACGGGTCATACGCATCGTGTCGCTCACAGGTTTCGGGCTGCCGTTAAGTACAAGTATCTTCATCGTATTTATCCTTTCAACTTCAGTATACAGTAATTTTGTGAACATATGGTCACTTCGCTCATTATACCATGCCCGCGCATACAGGTCAATGCTTTCTGCAGCCTGCCCTTCACAGTCTCCACAGCATTGACAAAGCCTGTCACCGGGCATATAATCATGCTGATCATTGGACTTCGGAGGTCATACATTGAGTAAAGGCACTTCCCGTACACGGGATATGACGGTGGGCAGACCTGTTCTGCTCATCCTCCGTTTCGCGGTTCCCATTCTGCTCGGAAACCTTCTGCAGCAGCTCTACAGCCTCGTGGATACTGTCGTCATCGGCCGTGCCGAAGGAGTAACGGCACAGGCGGCGATCTCTTCAGCCGGTTGGCTGGACTGGGCCGTACTGAGCCTTGCGATCGGGCTTGCGGAAGGCTTCAGCATCGCTATTGCGCAGTGTTTCGGTGCCGGAGATATGGAAAGCCTCAGAAGAAATGCAGGCCAGTCTGTCACGCTGGCTGCCGCGGCTTCCCTTCTTCTGCTTCTTCTTGCACATATTTTTCTTACTCCGGTGCTGAAGCTGATGCAGTCTCCCGACGAAACCTTCAGCATGACAGAACTGTACCTTCGCATCATATTCAGCGGTCTGCCCGTGATCATGGCCTATAATCTGCTTGCGGGGTTTCTCCGGGCAGCCGGAAACAGCTTTATCCCTATGCTCGCCGTGACAGTCTCAACCGTTCTGAATATCGCTCTGGATATCCTGTTTGTTGCCTTTTTCCGCTGGAGCGTAGCGGGTGCCGCGGCGGCGACCACTTTCTCCCAGACTGTATCCTTTTTGATTTGCCTGTTTGCCGTCACCCGTCTCCCCTTTATGCGTATCCGCAAAACGGATCTTGCTGTGAACGGTACCGATGCTTCAAGATTGATGAAGCTCGCCGCCCCCATTTCCCTGCAGTATGCCGTGATCTCTGTGGGCGGATTGATTCTGCAGGGCGTGGTCAACGGTGTAGGGTTCATCTTTATGGCCGGTTACAGTGCGGCAGGCAAGTTGCAGGGGCTTACCGAGCTTGCCGGAACCAGCATTTCCGGGGCTGAGGGCACCTTTATCAGTCAGAACTACGGAGCGGGAAAATTTGACCGTCTCCGGAAGGGGCTTCGCTGCTCTGTTCTGCTCTGTACCGCCTTCGCTGCGGTCATGGCTCTCTTCCTGGTTCTGTGCGGACGAGATATCATTACCCTTTTCATGAATGACGATCCCGCTGTTGTTGATCAGGTGATCGATGTCGGTTACCGCTTTCTGGTCTTTATGGCGATCGGTATCTGGTGGCTGTACATGCTCTTCTGTTACCGCAGCGCGCTTCAGGGAATGGGAAAAACCGTTTTGACCATGCTTTCCGGCATTGTGGAACTGATCATGCGCGTTTCCGCCGCGCTTTTTCTTCCGCGCCTGATCGGTGTGAACGGGATCTACATGGCTGAGATACTCGCCTGGGCCGGGGCGGCAATATGGCTTTGCGTATGTTATTATATCGTGATACACAGAAAAAGCAGACCGTAAATCCGCGAAGATCTGCATATGTACTGCTTTCTCCCTAATGAAGTACGAATCTGTCCGGCATGCTCATATATTCGCGATTTTCCAAATGTTACATTTATCCTCATAAACAAAGGCCGGTCGGCCAACCAATACAGAAAGGGGATTTTCAATGATCAGAACAGACATTTTCAATGCTCCGCACGCACAGTCTTTTCCGTATGTTCTCTACACGCCCGAAAACAGCGATTCGCAGGAAGAAAAGCTGCCTCTTGTCGTTTTTCTTCACGGCTGGGGCGAGAAAGGACCCGCCGATGCTTCCAAAGCCGCGCTGCTTATGAAGCACGGATATCTCAAGTATACCGCTTCACGGGATTATCCGTTCATCATCGCCGCGCCGCAATGCCCGGAGGGACAGGTATGGTGGAGCTATATCGAGTCGCTTAACCGTTTTCTGGATATGCTTCTTGCATCCACCAACGCAGACGCGAGCCGCGTCATTCTGACCGGCCTGTCCATGGGCGGGTTCGGCACCTGGCTGTGGGGGCAGTGCTCGCCGGAGCGTTTTGCCGCCCTTGTTCCCATATGCGGGGGCGGTGTTCCCGTAGGCGCTCAGCAGCTTGCCGGAAAACCGGTATGGGCCTTCCACGGAGACAGCGACGCGACCGTATCTCCGGAAGAAAGCCTGAGGATGATATCCATACTCAACAAAAACGGCGGGAACGCCCGCCTTACCCTTTATCCCGGATGCGGGCATAACAGTTGGGAACAGGCTTATACAGACGAAGAGCTGATCCGCTGGATCCTTGAACAGCGTCTGCCTGATTGATCATTGTATCTGAATAATAAGAAAACCGTCTTCCCGGCCAGGAAGACGGTTGTTTATTTACGGTTTATATCGGAAAGCGAGCATCGTGATATCATCAAACTGCGGAGCATCCCCCACAAAAGCATCCACATCAGCGCGCACACACCGGCAGAGTTCTTTCATGTTTTCCGCCTTGCAGTGATTCAGAGTATTGAGCAACCGTTCTTCGCCATACAGGCGGTTTTCACTGTCAGTCGCTTCCGTAACGCCGTCTGTATAAAGAAATACGGTATCACCGGGCTGAAGCTGTATCTCCTGTGTGCGGTAACGCACGCCGTCAAACCCGGCCAGTACAAGACCGCTGCATCCGCGCAGGTATTCAAAGGTACCGCTTGCTCTCTTAACGAGAGGCGGGTTATGCCCGGCGTTGATATAGTGCATCTCGCCTGTGATCAGGTTCAGGCTGCCCTGCCACGCGGTCACAAACATACCGGCCTCATTCCCTTCACACAGGGCGTGGTTACCTCCCGTAAACACATCCCCTATGGGAATATCAGTCTCAGTCAGGCTCTTCAGTTCGGTCTTCGCACGCATCATGAACATGGCAGCCGGGATCCCCTTGCCTGATACATCCGCGATCAGAAAATGAAGCGTGTCCGTACCCGTCATATAGAAATCATAGAAATCGCCGCCGACTTCCCTGGCCGGATCCATACAGGCGTAGATATCAAAATCCGACCTCTTCGGGAAGGCGGGAAACACACCGGGCAGTGCCGAAGTCTGGATCACCTTCGCGAATTCCAGCTCCTGATTGATCCGGTCTTCAGCCTCGTCGATATAGTGCTTCAGCGTATCCACGGTCTGGTTGATATCGTCCGACAGAGAAGAAAACTCGGCGTTCGTGCGCACGTTCACCGTCTCGTCCAGATTTCCGCCCGTTATTTTCGCGAGAGAAAAATTGATCTTCTTAAGCTGATCCACGACTACTTTTTTGATCAACAGATAGATCAGGCCAAACATGACTGCAAATACCAGAATTTCCATAAAGGTGTTGACATACAGAGCCGTATTTCGCGGTTTCAAAACTTCTTCCTCAGGGATCGCCGCAACGATATAGCATCCTTCGGCAGCCCGGTACATACATCTGTATTCCTTTCCGCCGATCATTGCCGTAAACGCCGCATCCTGCGTATAGATCTCCGAACCGGGGGTATACGCGGTTTCCTCCGGAGAAAGATAAGCCGGTGCAGACAGCGTCTGTCCGTTTTCATCTGCGATCAGAATAAACCCGTTCTGCCCCACATGTCGGTTGCGGGTGATCCCGTTCAATTGAGAAACAAGATCCTTTTTGAACTGTTCCGTATCGTAGCCCACCTGAATAAATCCGCTCTCCGCACGCACACCGGCATATTTTCTGAAGATGTTCCGGTCATAGGTAGTCGGTCCGAATGGCTGCACATACTCCTCCGCGTCCTTAAGAAGGCACATAAACTCACTGCTCTGGCTTCCGGAGGAAAAATCAAAGCCGATATACTGTTCTTCTGTGCTGCCGGTGATCCTGCCTTCGGCATCCGCGATATTGATCTCGGAAAGGCCGTATTTTTCGGCTGTCTTCTGCAGGTCTTCCCCGTCGCGGATCGCTTCCCCGGCCTTATACGCGAGATCAATCAGATGCGCGTCCGACGCATCGTCTACATCCTGTACTGTTTCATCAAGCGCGATATCAAGCAGCGTATCCGCCTGTGTATCGGCCATCCTCGTCTGTAAAGAGAATACAAAGGCTGAGGTCGTCAAAAAAGCCAGAACGACAGTGATCAGCAGCCAGCGCTGTATGGTTTGTGATATATGTGTCCGCCGCTCCAGATAGCCTTCTTTTTTCTCCTCCCTGCTGCGGCGGCCCAGAAGCGTAAGCGTTATCGCGGCGCACAGTACCGCCGCTCCGTTGGCGATCAGCAAAGGCGCAGTACAAAGCCGTACCGTTGCCATTGCCTTATCCGGATCATCCATATTGGTAAGAAAGATCATTGTGAGGTGGAACACTTCCATCACAATGCCGATAGCGAAGGAGATCAGCCAGCCCGGTCGCTTGTCCTCAAACATCAGCTTTCTGAGCAGTGCGGCATAGACACCCGCTATAACTGTGGATACGCTGCAGGCAACACGTGTATACGAACCAACGCCCCACAGAACGGCAAACCATCTTTCAACGCCGCCGATAATGCCGGCGATCACCCCCGCAGGCGCTCCGAACATCAGCCCTGCCGTCAGCACAGCGGCATCCCGGCAGTTTATCTGAGCCCCGTTCATCGGTATCCCCCATTCTGTACCGATGACAGCAAGCGCGCCGAACGAAATACCGTAGATCAACTGCTTTACGGCATTTCTGCATTTTCCGAAACCGGTATTCTTATCCAGAATCCTGAAGACGGCCGCGAATACGGCGGGAAGAAGCGCGGCAACGGTCAATGTGAAATACGCATTCATCTTTTATCCTTCTCCGGGCTTTCCGAAAGCCCTGTAAACTGTCCTGATCCTCTGAAGAAACGCTGAACTGCTCCCGTGTATGCCTGTATTATAACCTTTCATCCATATTCAGTCAAACATTTCCCGTTATATGAAAGACGGTATACTTTATATTTTCGTCCAGCGGTATGACCGGTTCATACCGCTTCGATCAAGGCTCTTGCCGCCTTCATCAGCGCCGTAAGTGTTTTTTCGGCTTCCTCATCCGTACATCCGCGTACACCGTAATAAAGCTTCAGCTTGGGCTCGGTACCGGACGGCCGTACCACCAGCGATGCCGTTTCTCCGAAACGGTATTTCAGCACATCCGAAACCGGCAGTCTGATCGGTTCCTCATTACCGCCGGCCGTATCCCTGCGGACGCGCTTCAGGTAATCTTCACTGACTGTGATCTGCATCCCGCCGATCTCCCGCGGCGGCTCGCAGCGAAGCCGGTTCATGATCCGTTTCATTTCCTTCATGCCGTTTTCGCCCCGAAATGCGATACTCTCCAATGCCTGTCTGCAGCATCCGTACTTTTCCTGCAGCGCTTTCAGTGCGTCCGCCAGTGTCATTCCGTTCTTTTTGTACTCGGCAGCCATCCGGCACGCAAGTATGCAGGCGTTCACTCCGTCCTTATCGCGTACAGAGGTCCCGCTCAGATAACCGTAGCTTTCCTCAAAGCCGAAAATATACCTTTCCTTCTGCCCTGCCTTTTCAAGCAGTCCGATCTGTTCTCCGATATATTTGAAACCGGTCAGCACTTCCCGCAGTTCAACACCGTAATGCCCGGCAATCGCGCGGGCCTGATCTGTTGTAACGATCGTCTTTACGGCAACAGGGTCCTTCGGCATCGTTCCGTTCAGTTCACGGGAGCGGCATATATAATCAAACAGCAGCGTACCCATTTCATTGCCCGTGATCAGGCGTATCTTACCGCCGTCCTTCACCGCGGCTCCCATGCGGTCGCAGTCCGGATCAGTCGCGAGCAGAATATCCGCCCCGGTCCGTTCAAGCTCCCGTATGCCGTATTCCAGTGCCTCCCGTACCTCCGGGTTGGGATAAGGGCAGGTAGTAAAGGCCGGATCGGGCATCAGCTGTTCCTGTACACAGGTGATATTTTCAAAGCCGGCACGCTTGAGCGCCGTCAGCACAGGCACCCTGCCGGTTCCGCAAAGCGGTGTGTACACAATGGAAAGCTTACCCGCATCCTCCGCGTTTCCGGGGGCAAGTGCTTCGATCATGCGATAGTAGCTTTCATTGCATCCATTATCGATATATACGATTTTGCCTTCAGATACCGCCTGTTCAAAATCACAGGTCCGCACATCGTCAAAAATATCCACCGAAGCGATATACCGCTCGATCTTTTCCGCGGCGGTATCGGTGATCTGACAGCCATCCGGTCCGTATACCTTATATCCGTTATAGACTGCCGGGTTATGGCTTGCCGTGATCACGATCCCTGCATTCGCATGATAGTATCTCACAGCATAGGAAAGCATCGGGGTCGGAGTCAGTACAGGGTACATAAAGACCCTGATACCGTTTTCAGCCAGAATAGCGGCAGCTCTTTCGGCAAACACATCGCTGTTCCGGCGGTTATCATGAGCAATGGCAACAAGCGGATGCCCGGCGATCTCTTTCAGATACTCAGCAAGGCCCTGGGTGGCTTTTCCAATGGTATAGATATTCATCCGGTTCTCACCGGCTCCTATCTCCCCGCGCAGCCCGCCTGTTCCGAAGGACAGACCGCAGTAGAACCTGTCACTGATCGCGTCCGGCTGATCACGGATGCTTTCAAGTTCCGATAACAGTTCCGCGTCCGCACATTTTTCGATCCATCTCATATAAAGCTGTTCCGTACTGCCCCCGCTCATCGTATCGCCCTCCTATAATGAAAGCGGAGCCGTTTTTTCGGCTCCGCTTCGCTCTTCAGGGAATTACTGCCTTTATTGATCCGGATGCAGATGTGAGCGGGTCTTGCGCAAGATGCGACTGCAAAAACCGAATGTTTACCGAGTGTAAATCCGGATTTTTGCGGAAAGCAGTTTGTGCAAAAGACGCCACAGATGAACCTGCCGAATCAATCAGTGTTTCCTCAGTTCTTGATGTAACCGTTCAGGCGGGAAACAAGCTCGGGGATCTGTCTGTCCTCCATATCGCCGGTATCCAGCACCATGCTGTCACGCGCGGAATACATCATCGCAAAAATACCCAGAGTGGACTTGGGATCCACGCAAAACTTATCTTTGCCGCGAAGCGTGATCTCACTGTCAAAATCCTTGCAGATCTGGCTCAGCTTTTCCGCCGCGTTCATGTTGTCGATCCTGATGTTAATACGCATTGTATATCAACTCCTTCCGCAGGAACCCTCCTGCAGCACGAATTGTATGTCTTTTGCGTATCAAAAACAAGATGCAATATCTTACAGGATTTTTTGGTAAAATCTGTTATATTTGTATAATATGGTTTTGCTGTTTACATTGTGCTTTTGGAACCATATTTTACATGTTTTCATTTGTCACTGCAGGATCTCAAACAAAGCCGGCATCAGTTTGTCCCCGTTGTCAAGGAACACGCCCCCCGCAGCATGCTTTTCATCAAATTTCCGTGCGCTTCCGGGCTTCCGGCTGTCATAGATTGCAAACGGAACAGCATGTCCGTCGTGCGTTCTGGTCGTCATCAGCGTAGGATGATCGGAAAGAAGCAGGATTCTGAAGTCGGGATCGATTTCCGGCAGTTTCTCAAGAAGAGGCGCGATCACTCTCTCATCGATCAGCCGGATAGCCGTCAGTTTTCTTTCAAGATTGCCCGCGTGGCTCATCTCATCCGGAGCTTCGATATGTACACAGGCAAAATCCTTTCCGTTTTTCAGGCAGTCCAGAGCAGCCTGCACCTTTCCTTCAAAGTTGGTATCGATATCTCCGTTGGCGCCTTCTACAAGGGGGGCTTTCAAACCGGCCAGCCCGGCGATCCCCCACACAAGAGGCACGGCGCTGACAGCTTCCCCGTCATGCCCGTATTTCTGTCTGAAAGACGGAAGCACAGCGGCGCGTCCCGGGCCCCAGGGCCAAATCATATTGGCTGCCATCTGTCCCCTCGCCCGGCGCGCGGCATTTACAGGATGACTGTTCAGTATATCATAGGACACATTCATGATATCCGTCAGTTCCTGTGCGAAAGCGCCCTTCGGCATATACGGCGCGATCTCCTTTCCGAGGATGTTATGCGGTTCGGTGAGCATGAATTCATCACTGTCAGCCGCGTTGATCACGCCGATGTGGCGGAAGGTACGGGAGATGTTGATCCTGAGGCCCAGCTTTTTTGCCGCGCTCACGAATCGCTCGTCCGCGCAAAGCGCGTTCATCAGGTTTTCGGCATCATCGCCTTCCACATTTCCGCCGTTATGGCTGTATATCACGCCGTTTTCCACATTGCACAGGTTTACCCTGAAGCTTACCTCTCCGGGCTTAAGAAACACGCCCACACCGGCCGCTTCAAGCACAGAACGCCCTGTGTAATAGGTACGCGGGTCATAGCCGAAAATATTCAGTATAGCGGTATCACTTCCCGGCGCGACACCGGCAGGCACTGTCTGTGCCGTACCGAACATACCGCCGGCAAGAATATCAAAATGAGGCAGTTCCAGACTTTCAAGCGGTGTTTTGCCTTCCAGTTCATTCAGCCCGGTATCCGCCATGCCGTCGCCGATCACCAATACATACTTCATTTTATGCCTCCGTGTACAGTTATTCACTATTACAGCTTGCAGCCCTTCGTTCCCTTTGCGCCCTTGGTGCCGCCCAGAGAAACACCCTTGAGGATATCAGAGGTAAACGCGTAATTATTACGATCCTTATCATCATGCGCGCGTTCCGCGCATGCTACCATCCGGTCGATCAGTTCGGAATATTTCACTCCGCATTCCTGCCAGAGATAGAAAGCGAGCGAGCCGGGGATGGTATTGATCTCAGTGATATAGTAATGATCGCTTTCCCTGTCCAGCATATAGTCGATCCTTACAACACCCTTGCAGTCCATCGCACGGAATATCTCTTTGGAAAGCTCCTGCAGCTTTTTCGTCAGTTCCTCTCCGATGGGTGCCGGCATAACACGCTTCAGGCTGGCCATTCCCTTCGCGCCGCCGCCTGAAAGGTATTTTTCGGAGAAATCAAGAAAATCCCCGCTGTCAATGGGCATTTCCAGCACACTGGCTTCCACATCATCATCGTATCCCAGCACACTGCAGTTTACCTCAATAGGCTTGTTCAGCCCTTTTTCAACAAGCACACGCCGGTCATAGGAGAAGGCCAGCTCCAGCGCCTGCTTCAGGTTTTCCCTGTCTCCCGCGCGGGATACGCCGATCGAGGAACCAAGGCACGCAGGCTTGACAAACACAGGGTAGCCCAGTTCCTTCTCGATCATGCCGCATACCTTGTCCGCGTCCTTTTCATAATCGCTTCTGACGGCCGGAACACTTGGCAGTACAGGATAGCCCATCCCGCGGAAGAAGCACTTCATCGTGATCTTATCCATGCCGACCGCGCTTGCCGTCACGCCGGACGAGGTATAAGGAATATTCGCCATTTCAAGCAGTCCCTGCAGGGATCCGTCTTCCCCGTGCAGTCCGTGCAGCACCAGTACCGCGCAGTCCAGTCTGGCGACCACTTCCTCCTCCAGCCCCTTCAGCAGGCCCTTCCCGCGGTGATAGCATACAAGCGCGCCGCTTCCCGCCGCCATATCCAGCTGTACCTTCCTGTAATCCTTGCAGTACGGGTCAAACGGGGTATAGGATCTCATATCCTTCAGCTTTTCGCCGGTATACCATTCCCCGCTCGTGGTGATATACACGGGTACCGTATTATATTTTTCAGGGTCGGCATAACGCATCATCTGCACCGCGCTGATAATAGATACCTCATGCTCGCAGCTTCTGCTGCCGTAAAAAACGCCTATTGTTTTCTTTTCCATTACAATGCCTTCTTTCTCATCAGTCAGTTTTCACTGTAGTTATCCGGAAGATCGTTTTCATACATCACGGTATCGCCAGGCTTCAGCATGGGGTTCATCATTTTTATCGCCTCGTCGAGTGATGAGACACAGTATACATTTTCCTTATTGAACCCGTTTTCAAGCATGCCTTCCAAAATAGGTCTGGTATGGTTCTTTCCAACCAGGAATACAAGATCAGCTGCTCCGCAGATGTTTCCGCCGAATTCGCGGTTGTAGCGCTCCTCATCCTTTCCGAGTTCGACCATTCCCGGTGTCACAAGCACCCGGCGCCCCGAAAACATTTTGAGCACCTTCAGCGCCTCCGCCGAGGAACGGGGATTTGTATTGAAGGCATCATCGATCACATTGATCCCGCCTGCCGACCGGAGCAATTGAAGCCTGTGCTCCACCGGCTTTAATGAGGCGATGCCACGGCGGATCTGCTCCGCGGACAGCCCCAGATGATGTGCGACCGCTGCCGAAACAACGATATTACGGATATTGTGTTCGCCCAGCATTTCCGTTCTGCAGTCTATCTCTCCCATTCCATCAATGTGCAGGGTAAATGAGGAACCGCTGCCGTCAACACACACATTTTCCGCGCGCACCGGTGAAGACGGGCCACCGACAAGCACGCTTTGCACATGCTTCGTTTTATCGTACAGCTCAGTGACCGTCGCTCCGTCATCACTGAATACGGCATATCCATTGTCCGGAAGCGCTTCGATCAGTTCATATTTGGTCTTCCTGATCCTGTCAAAGGTCTTGAAAGTATCCAGATGCTGCGGTCCCACGCTGGTCAGGATCCCGATGGCAGGCTGAACGAGCTTTGCCAGCTGCCTGATCTCACCCACATGCCTCGCGCCCATTTCCCCGATAAACACCTGATGGGACGGGTTAAGGCGTTCGCGCACGATCCGGGTGATGCCCATCGGCGTGTTGAAGCTGGAAGGAGTGTACAGCACATTGTATTTTTGTGAAAGGATCGTCGCCAGCACGAATTTTGTACTTGTTTTTCCGTAGCTTCCGGTTATTCCGATCCTGATCAGCCGCTTATTTTCAAGCAGCTTCTTTCTCGCGTCATTGAAGTACAGGCTGAAAATCAGCTTTTCGACCGGCAATGCTATTAGCCCGGAAAGAGCACACAGCAGCGGCAGAAGAGCGATCCATATACCAAAGGCACCGAACGGAAGACCGGCGGCAAACCATACCGACGTCCCGAGCAGGAGCAATATAATGACATGCACCGCATACAGACGCTTTACTCTGGCAGTGATCACATATTTCTTTTTTTCTGTGCGTCGCCTGTCCGCCATGCGCACGATGACCGTGACGACCAAAGCCGGGATGCATACGGCAAGGGTCTGCAGCAGAGCCTGCCCGAAAGTGACCGTTTCGCCTTTCTTCAGGACAAGGCAATATACAAGCATCCCCGCCGCGAAGCAGACCGCGCCCGTGAGCAGATACGGCAGAACCGTTCTTTTATAAAGGCGGATCACCGTCTTTCGGTAGCCGTGAAACTGATAGCTTTCCAGTTGAAAACAATGAAACAGCCTTCTGGACAGCAGCACAGCTGAAAACACCGTGATCAGCAGTCCGGGAAGCCATATCCAGAATGATCCAATCATGCCTGTTTCCTTTCCGTTCAGGCTTCAGCGCACGCTGTGCCTATTTTAAAAACGCTTTAACGACCGTTACAAAACGGGGCCATTCGCGCAGATAAGCAAAATGATCGTCATTTTCAAAAATCACAAGTCCGGCGTCCGCGATCTCCTTTGCCATCACCTGCCCCATCCAGAGCGGTGTGGCCGTGTCGTTTTCTCCCCATACAAGCAGTGTGGACGCGGTTATCTGCTTCAGGCATTCCCGAAGATCCTGTGATACCACTTTGACAAAGGTTTTGCGCATTTCGGTGTCCAGCGCCCGGTAATCCTCAGAGCCGTATTTGAAGCGCAGCTTTTCCAGCGCGTTTTGCGCAAGCCCGCCGGCAAGCGGAAGCCTGCCCAGTGTTTCGAGCAGTTTCTTTTTTTTCCGGTACTCGCTGCTGCGCTTTTTTTCATCTTCTGTAGGCTGTTTTTTCAGCCCGGCGCATCCGGTCAGCACAAGCCGGTTTACCAGCTGCGGCCAGTGAGACGCAAGCCAGAGTGTTACCCGTCCGCCGAAGGAATGTGCGATGATATCGCACGGAGCGATCCCGTTCTGCTCAATGAACGCCTTTGTCAATTCGGCAAATTCCGGCACTCCCCACGGTTCCGGCGGATTTCCGGATTCACCGTGTGCCGGAAAATCTATGGCGTATACCGTTCTGTCCCGGGCCAGCTCCTCTGTGATCCGTTCAAAATGCTTTACGGAGCACCCCCAGCCATGCAGCAGCAGCACAGGCGGCAGCGTGCTGTCCTGTCCCTCCCTGATCCAGTGTATCTTCACTCCGGATATTTCCGTGATCACTTTTCATCCTCCGCTTTATCGGCCGTATACAGGATATAACGGCACTTTTTCTCCGCACCGGAGCAGATATAGACATATCTGGAAGGGACCTTCACCGTGCTTTCCAGTATACAGCCTATCTTTTCGCAGGTCTTTCTGCTGGCGGTATTCTCGGGGTTGGCCGTAATACATACGCTTTCAAAATTCAATCTTTTCATCAGCGGCTTCAGTAACTCACAGGCTCTTGCCGCGTATCCGTTTCCCCGGTACTGTTCCTCAACGCGATAGCCGATATGCCCGAGATAATACAATTCCGGGCTCTCTCCCAAACGCAGTGAAACATATCCCGCATAGTCACGCGTCCCGCGCGGATAAATATAAAAGGTAAAGCCTCCGTCTATTCCGCATTCCGCGTCCCTTACATCCCGTCCTGACAGTACAAGCTCAATTTCGTCATCCCAGAACGCGGCCTTTTTTCTGAAAATCCCGTTCAGCATCTCTGTGCCTCTTACAGTTCAAACTCATTCGCCGACAGAAGAAATACTATCACAAGCGACCCGATATGACAAGTGAAAACGCAACCGACGCGCTGCCGGCGTCAGGGAAGCGCTCCGTCCGTTCAATATATCAGTTCAGGTATTTTTTGTTATCCTTCGTGCGCATCAGTCTGCTGTTCTCGATCAACAGCCCGTACAGATACATTGCGCACATGAGATCGAAGAACACGGGGCCTACACGCAGCCGGTCCAGATCCGATATCATGTCATCCAGTTCGCAGGCACAGCGCAGCAAATGGATCGCGAGTTTTTCCCCATCCTCTTCGTTGTTTCCGGATAGACCGGTCATCGCCGTCACACTGTCATCAAGATCCTCCAGCTCACATCCTTTCAGCAGCGTTTCGTATATGCCCCTGTTCAACAGCTGCTCCATAACGGAATAATAAAGAAACGCGGCACCGATCCCGGCATACGCAGCCCAGCAAAGGCACGCCCAGCGTTCCTCAGGTTTGTTGAAATCCGGTTTCAATTCCTCCTGAAGGCCGGCAAGGATCCGTGTGCACACTTCCTCACCGCGCTGCGCAAGATCCAGTGCCACGCCCACCTTTTCGCCTTCCGCAATATAGCCGTCTTCTATTCCCATCCTTGTCAGCACAGCGATCGGGTCCGGTATGCTTTTCAAAGCATCTTCCTTTTCCGTTTTTAATGTTTGCCGATCATTTTTCACGCCGGTTTCAAGCATCTTTTTCACAAGTTCTTTCAAATCCATATCATTTTCCCCTTTGGATTCGTACGGATGACATTATAGCACAGAATGAGCGCAAACTCTATACCTGTATAAGAAAAACCCGGTTTCAGAGCCGGGTCTTTCTCTTTACTTCAATGTTTCCGCGGAAACGCCGAATACGATCATGCTGTTCAGGCTGCGAATGCTGCTTCCTGTTTTGTTCAGCCTTTCCCCCATAAATATCAGGATCGCCGTTCCGCCTCCGTCCAGATTCAGTGCTTCCGTACATCCGCGTTCAAGCATCAGGCTGCCGAGCCAGTCCAGATACACACCGCGGATGTTTTCCTTTTCAAGCCGTCCGTCCACGGTCACAATCAGGTAATGATACGGTTCGATCATCCCGATCGCCTGTCTCGGCTCACGGTAATGATAATAGTTGTCCTTCTGAATGTCTTCGCCCAGCTTTCCGTCGTGAACAAGAACAGGGCCGAAGGAAAACACATTGGTGGCGCCCATTTCAAGGTATTCCGCAGCAGTATGCTCATCGCTCAGAAAGGTTTTCATTGAGCCGTCCGAAAACACAGCCAGTGTTTCCAGATTCGGATACCGTCCCTTATGCGCCGTAAAGGTTTTTTCATGCATCACACTGCCGTTGCGGATAATGATCCCTTCGGGAATGCCGTTCTTCTTGTCTGATGTTCTGAATGCATAGTAGTCATCCGATATTGCAAGCACATAGCCGTTTTTCTTCGCGGCGTCCACGGGCTTTTGCAGTCCGGCACCGGGAGTGCTTTTGTTCGTCGAAAGCCATGTGGTAAGCGGGCATTCTTCGGAACACCAGACCTCTGTTTCATACCAGCGAAGACGGTTTTTCGTATCCGTTCTCCGAGTGATCTCGATGCGCAGCGAAGCGGATTCGTACATCCATTTCCCGTTGGCCGGGTCCTTCAGGATATGCTCTTCCCCCTGCGCCGGAGCCTGCGGAGCAGCGGTCGCGGACGCCGCCGTGCGGCTGCCGTTTTTGGGGATACAGTCAGGCGAAAATACCAGCTCCTGCAGGGCAGGATCGGCTATGCCGGTTTGTTCAAGACCGTTCGTCTGCTGCAGAAGCTTCACGCGTTCCACAGTAGTCGCGTTATACTCATCGCTCATTTTCTGCGCATTAAAGTAACCAAGCTCATACATGCGCTGCTTGAACGCGTACACATCTCTGCCGCTGTCGCCTTTTTTCAGTGTGCGATACCCTTCCGCACCCGCGCAAAACGGAAGCAGTATCAGCACGGCGGCCGCCGCGATGAACGCGGTGACCGCCGTTTTCATTTTACTTTGCATTCAGCACCTGGCTCCAATGGTTATTGTAGATCTCGAGAAAATCATCGGGAATATCATGGAAAAATTCGCAGCGTTCCACGACCTCCTCCGGAGGATTGATCGTCTCATTCTCCTCGTATTCCTCACCCATCAGCTCGATCGCGCCGTAGTTGGGGCTGGAATACCAGATGTATTCGCAGTTGCGCTGAGCGATATCGGGGCGGCAAAGGAAGTTGATCAACTTCAGCGCGTTTTCCTTGTTTTCCGCGCCCTTGGGGATCACCATCGCGTCCACCCATACATTGCTGCCTTCCTGAGGCACAGAGTAGGCCAGATCCTCGTTCAGTTCCATCGCGTAAAGCGCGTCACCGCTCCAGACAACGGCCATCGCGGTATTACCGGCCACCATCTCATCCTTGGATTCATCAACATAGTAAGCCTTCACAAGGGGCTTCTGCTTTTTCAGCATCTCGGTGGCCTCAGACAGCTCACCGTCATCGCGGGTATTCATGGAATAGCCGAGATATTTCAGCGTGATGCCCATCGTGTCACGGATGGATTTGAGCATCAGGATGTTGTTCGCGTACTTTTCGTTCCACAGCACGCTCCAGCTTTTCACATCCTCCTCATCCACCAGTTTGGTGTTATACAGAATACCTACTGTTCCCCACATGAAAGGCACACTGTACTCATGACGCGGGTCGTAGTCGGGATAACGCAGGCTGTCCAGCGTATACTCCTCGTCATTTGGGATCATTTCGGGGTCCAGCTTTTCCAGCATGTCCTCGGCGATCATGCGTTCCACACAGTAATCAGAAGGAAATACCAGATCGTAGGAGCCTGGGCTCACCTGCAGCTGGACCATCATATCCTCATTGGTGGTAAAGCAAACATACTCCACCTTGATCCCTGTTTCGGCGGTAAAGTCATCCAGAACGGATTCATCCATGTAATCGTACCAGTTGTACACTTTCACCACTTCCTCAGCGGAAGCGACGGCGGAGAGAACGAGAACAATCGCGAAAACCACTGCCAGAATCTTCTTCATTTTCTTCCTCCTGTTACCGATCACGGTTTGATGTTTTTATCTTTATCCGGGTTTCTGTTCACAAGGATCAGAAGCACCAGCAAGACAACGAACATAATGGCGCTGAGCGCGAAAAGCTCAGCCTTGATCCCCTTCTTCGCGCTCGAATAGATCAGCGTGGAGAGGTTCTGTACATTGGAGCCGGAAGCGGCAAAATAGCTGATGGTAAAATCGTCTATCGAAAGGGTAAAGCTGAGCAGGGCTCCCGTAATGATCCCGGGAACGATCTCCGGAATGATCACATGGAAAAGAGCGTACACCGGCGTCGCTCCCAGATCGAGCGCTGCTTCATAGCTGTGCTTGTTCATCTGCTTCAGCTTCGGCAGAACGGAAACGATCACATACGGCACATCAAAGGTGATATGCGCTAAAAGCATTGTCAGGTATCCGCGGTCCACACTCATAAAGATGAACAGCAGCAGCAGCGATACGCCCGTTACGATATCCGGCATCGTCATGGGGATATTGGTAAGGGTCATCATCAGCGCCTGCGGCTTCTTTTTCATGCTGAAAATGCCGATCGCGGCAAGCGTGCCGATCACAGTGGAAAAAAGAGACGCGAGTACAGCCACGGAAAGCGTCACGATCAGCGGGTTCAGCAGCCTCTTGTTCTGAAACAGATCGGCGTAGGGCTGCAGCGAGAAGCCTCCCCATTGCGCCCACGATCTTCCACCGTTAAAGGAAAGTACGATCATTACCAAAATGGGCACATACAGGAAAAGCAGGATCAGAGCAAGGTATATCCGTTTCATGATCTTCATCAGACTGCTCCGCCTCCTTCGCCCTTGGGATCCGCCTTTCTCAGAAGGCCGATACTGATAAGGATGAGTATCATCATGATCAGTGAAAGCGCGCTTCCCTCATTCCAGCTTTCCAGACTGGTGGAGATGAATTTGCTTTCGATCAGATCGCCGAACATCGTTACTTTTCCGCCGCCGAGAAGCCCGGAAATGTAGAAGGTAGTCACAGCGGGCATAAATACCATTGTGATCCCGCTTACCACACCTGGAACGGAAAGCGGAAGCGTGACCTTCACAAATGTCTGGAATTTGTTGCATCCCAGATCCATCGCCGCCTCGGAAAGACGGATGTCCATTTTGTTCAGCACATTGTAAATGGGAAATACCATAAAGGGCAGGAAGTTGTATACCATGCCCAGTTGCACGGCGCCGGCGTTATTGATCAGCTGCAGCTTATCAAGCCCGAGACTCGTCAGCAGAGTGTTGATCACACCGTCGTCATTGAGCAGCGCCATCATGGCGATGGTCCTCAACAGGAAGTTCATCCACATCGGAACGATAAACAGGATCACGATCGTGGAACCAAGCCGGAATTCCCGGTCCGCCATGATATAAGCGGCGGGATAGCCGAGCAGAAGGCAGAACACGGTGCAGAGGAAGGCCATCCAGAGTGAAAACACAAAGATGTCCACATGCACTCTGCCGCGTTCATCCAGTGTTCCCGCGGAACTTTTTCCATCCTGCTGCGCGTTGATCTTTTGCAGCTTTTGTCTCGCGATATAGTTGCTGTCCCAGAAAGCGGCAAAGTTGTCAAAGGTGAATTCCTTGGCGAGATAGGTGTTCTGGACCACACTGTTTTTTACCCTGTACACGCCCGGATGCTCAATGTTGAGATCCGTAAACGGTGTGCTTTCACCCGTTGCCGTATCCACGGTCTCCACGCTCTGCACAGGGTTTACCGTGGTCGTATTGATGAATACAAAATCAGTCGGAACTGTCTTTCTGCCGTTATAGGTGCATACGACATCCGTCGCGGCAAACGCGATCTCATCGGGTTCCGCAAGATAAAGAGAACCGTTTTCAAAGGAAACGCGGTAGTTGCCCTGGTCCTCCTCACCCAGCGCGTACACCTCATACATGCCGGGCTTGGTGCCGGGGTTGGCGTCCAGTGTATAGACGATCTTCTGGTCGTCCTTCTTATCATAGGTCATTCCGAGCAGGATCGCTCTGTACTCCGGTATTTTTTCACCCGCGATACCGGAAATGTTCAGCACCTTTACAGTTACGGGAGCCGGCTTGACTGTGAGCGTATACCGGGCGCGAGCGGCCTCTTTCCCGTCCTTCACGGCTCTTACCGTCACATTCAGCATTCCTGCGTCTGTAATGGCGGGAGCTTTTTCATTCCAGCTTTTTCCTTCATCCGTACTGTATTCCAGCACAGCATCCTGGTCAGAGCAGCAGGCGGAAGGACTCAGCTCCTGCTTATCAAAGGTCTTTTCATAATCCCTTACGGCGATAACGGTCTCCCCCTGTGGGGCCACGGTCATCGTACCCGATTTGAATACGATGTCATAGTCTCTTGTTGAAACCATATCGTTTTCAAATCCGATAACATACTCTCCCGGCTCCGTACCGGGTGTACATACCGGCTTGTATTGCTTGATCAGGCTTTTCACACCCTGCTTGCTTCCGAATGTATAGCCGGTCACGGCCACGGTGAGTTCGGGCATTTCGCCGCCCGCGGTCATACTTTTATTTTCGGCATATACGGTAACACAAGCCTTTTCGACTGTTACCGTGTAGGATGCTTCGGCACTGATATCCCCCTCGTTCTCATATTCCTTCTCCACAGTATGCGTAAAGGAATAATACGCGACGATCAGGCAGGGGACCACCGTAAAAATCAGGATCCATACAATATAAGGCGAGGCGAAGAGCGGGCGCTTGAACCCGTGATGGCGGATCACATACGCGGCGACCAATATGATGAACGCTGCCAGCGCGACCCCCATCACGATCAGGCCCCAGCCCGGTACGCTGTTACTCATCATTCCGGCTGTCCTCCTTGGCATAGGGCTGCCAGTCTTCCTCCATGGGCTTCATGATATGGATATTGAAGGGCACCACGCTCAGGCCCACTCTTGAGCCTTCCGGCTGCATGGTGGTGGAATGCACCTTCCAGGTGGAATGCCCGGCGTCAATGATCATTTCAAAATGAACGCCCTTGAACAGTACAGAGCGCACCGTACCGGTGATCTGGCCTACATCCTCTCCCACGATCAGCACATCCTCCGGACGGACCACGACATCAACAGGCGTATCCTCGCCGAAGCCGCTGTCCACACAGATGAACCTTGTACTGCAGAATTCCACAAGTTCATCCTCGATCATCCTGCCGCGGAAGATATTGGATTCACCGATAAAGTTGGCGACAAATGCGTTCTTAGGCTCATCGTAGATCTGCTTGGGCTTCCCGATCTGCTGGATATTGCCGTTGCGCATCACGGCGATGGTATCGCTCATCGTAAGCGCTTCTTCCTGGTCATGGGTAACATAGATAAAGGTAATGCCCAGCTGTTGCTGCATATTTTTGATCTCAAGCTGCATCTCCTTGCGCAGCTTCAGGTCCAGAGCGCCCAGCGGTTCATCAAGCAGCAGCACCTCCGGTTCATTGACAAGCGCTCTCGCGATCGCGATACGCTGCTGCTGTCCGCCTGAAAGTGATTCCACGCTGCGCTTTCCGTAGCCCTGCAGGTTGACCAGTTCCAGCATCTTATCCACCTTGCGGTCGATCTCCTGCTTGGGGGTCTTCTTGATCTTCAGACCGAACGCGATGTTATCCTTCACATTAAGATGGGGAAACAGCGCGTACTTCTGAAACACCGTATTGACCCTGCGCTTATAAGGCGGGTATTCGGTGATATCCTGTCCGTCAAAGATCACATGGCCGCTGTCCGGGGTTTCAAAGCCGCCGATGATCCTCAGCGTAGTCGTCTTTCCGCATCCGGAAGGCCCGAGCAAAGTGACAAATTCCTTTTTACGGATATAAAGATCGATACCGTTCAAAACCGTCGTGCCGTCATACTGTTTTCTGATTTTTTCAAGCGTGATAAGACGCGGCTGGTCATCCATAGCGGTCATCCTCCATTATTCATCGATTCAGCTCAGAAATTGGGCGGTGTTGAGATCCACAGCACCTTAGCAGGTCTTTTTCCGTTATTTACAATAAAATGCTTCTGCGCGGGTCGTATGGAAAAGCTTTCACCTGTACGCACTCTCAGCGCGCGGTTTCCCACGACCAGTGTGACTGTTCCCGAAAGGACATAGCCGAATTCCTCCCCCTCATGAGCCAGAACATCCGGTGACCGCCCTCCCTCATTCATTTCTACAAGAATGGGCTCCATGCTGTTTTTCTGAGCACTCGGTATCAGCCAGGTGATACTCCCCTTCAGTGTCTCCGGATCTTCCTTTACAAACATATCATTTTCGGAAAATACAGTCTTTTCATCGTCATCCTGTGAAAAAAACTCCCTGAGAGAGCTGCCCAGGCATTCCAGCATATCCGTAAGTGTGGCAATACTCGGTGACGCAAGGTTTCTTTCCACCTGTGAAATAAAGCCCTTGCTCAGCTCGCACCTGTCCGCCATTTCTTCCTGTGTAAGATTGCGCAGGGTCCTCAGCTGCCTTAGTTTTTCTCCGATATCCATCCGGATCCTCCTTTCCCGGGACACGCGCCGCTTGTTTAGAAAGACTAAACTCCGGGGCAATGCATCAAGTTTAGATTTACTAAACTTCAAAACGCAGTTTATTAAATCACAACCCTATTTGCATGTCAATACCTTTTAAAAATTTCTTTTGATCATTTATTGTTTTTGCGCGTTTTCTGAGGCTCTCAGGCATTTTCGTCCGTACTGTTGCATTTGGTTCACCGATGTGCTATAATTCAAAGGTCAAAGTAAGACAATTTTCTGTTACCCGGAGGTTCTGATGAGACTGAGCGATACGATCGAAAACTTTATAAAAGACATGTTGGCTCAGGAGCAGGAGGAAATCGAGCTGAAGCGCAACGAGCTGGCTGATTATTTTCACTGTGCTCCCAGTCAGATCAATTATGTTCTTGCTACCCGTTTCACCCCCGATCACGGTTTCGTCACCTCCAGCCAGCGCGGCGGAGGAGGATATATCCGCATCGTACGCATCCGGCGCTCAGGCAGTGAGCATCTGGCTTACCTGCTGCATCAGCGCATCGGTGACACGCTTGATGAAGCAGGCGCGATGCTTTTGTGCCGGCAGCTGGCCGAAAAGGAGATCGTTTCTCCCCGGGAAGCGTCCACCATGGCGGCTGCGCTGTCCTCGCGTGCCCTTTCCGTGCCGCTGACCGAAGCGCTCAAGGATGTATTGCGCGCAAAGATCATGAAAAGCATGCTTCTTTCCATAGCGCAGCGCACGCGTGATACGGATGAATAAACGGAGGAATCTGATATGCTTTGCGAAGAATGTATGAAAAACGAATCGGAAGTACTGATCACAACGGTAGTAAACAGTACCACACTTACAAGGCGTCTCTGCAGAGACTGCGCCCGCAAATACAGAAGCGGCAGCATCCGCGGTGTTTTTTCGGCGATCACCCTCTCTTTCCCGTTTCCGGAGGACGCGCAGCAGAAAATGTGCCCGGAATGCGGTACAGCTTTCTCTGCCTTTGTCAAAACAGGGCTCCTCGGCTGCAGCGAATGCTATACCGCGTTCCATGATGAGATCGCTTCTGTGCTGTCAAAGGTCACAGGAAAATCAGAGCACACAGGCTCCGCTCCCGCCTATACAAAGGAGCAGCTGAGCCAGAAGGATGAATTGCTCGGGCTGAACCGCAAAATGAAGGAAGCGATCGACAGCGAGGATTACGAAACGGCCGCCGTGCTGCGCGACAGGATCTCCGCACTTACCGGCGTGCTTTCCGGAAAGGATACAGAAAATGAATAATGTGATCACAGCCGGTATCTGCATATCAAGAAATCTTTCCGATCTTCCCTTCTCCGGCTTTCTTTCAGACGCTCAAAGGGATAACCTGACGCAAAGGCTGCTCGGCGCCGTTAAGGAAACAGGCGTCAGCTTTCGCTATATACCTTCCACGATACTCACAAAGAGTGAAAAAAACGAGTTGATCTCCAAGGGGCTCATAGGAGAAGAAACACTTTCAACACACTTTGACGGCTGCTTTTTCATCAATGCAGACAGCAGCGTATGCATTACTGCAGGTGAAGAGGATCATATACGCATACGCTGTTCCGGATCCGATCCGCGCGAGGCATTCCGTACAGCGCTTGAAATATCCGCTAAGCTTGCGGAAAAAATGGTTTTCGCGTATGACAGCCGTTTCGGATTTCTTACCGCCTGCCCCGCCTGTGCGGGTACAGCCATGAGCATCAGCGCTGTTATCCATCTGCCTTTCATATCACGCCGTTCAAAAAATGCCGAATATGTACGCAGGGCATCCGAATGCTCGCTCCGCCTCACTCCCGTCCATCCTGAAAACCCGCGCAATCCGGGAGACCTTTATACGCTCTCTACGGCATTTTCGCTGGGCTTTACCGAAAGCGAACTGCTTGACAAAATATGCGGGATGCTTGAAACGCTGAACGCGGCCGAGCAATCGCTTTTCATAGAGAGCAACGAGGAACAGCAATTGGCTCTGGAAGACAGGGCATACCGCTCGCTTGCTCTGCTTCAAAGCGCGAGGCTGCTGACCCGGGAGGAATTTTTGCAAAACTGGAGCGCCGTCAGAGCAGGCTGTGTTTGCGGCATCCTGAAGCTTGACGCGGTCTGCTGCAATGAACTGCTTTTCACAGGGCTCACGGCTCCGTTTGAACAATTCATCACAAACGAAAACGAGACTTCTCCCGCGCTTGCCGGAAGAGCTGCCGCCGTTCGGTTATTTATGGAAAAGGAGAACATGAAATGCCTGTAATCGGAAAATTCAATGACCGTTCCCAGCGTGTGTTTGCCGTTGCCCAGGCGCTTTCTCTGTCGCTCAGACATAAAGCGCTCTCCTCCGGCCACCTTCTTTTTGCCCTGGTAAGCGTTGCGCCGGATGATATGACTGTTTTTCCCGCGTCGGTAACGGCGGAAAAGGTAAAGGAACAGGTATCCTCCCTCTACCCTGCCGGGGAAACAGCACCGTCTCACCCCGAAATGAGTCCCGATGTAAAGGCTGTTATGGATACCTGCATACGCAGCTCCGTTCGTTTTTCAAGAGAAGTGATCACCACAGCGCACATCTGGGAAGCAATGCTGGGAAGAAAAAGCAGCACTGCCTGCCGCATACTCGTTTCGCTGGGTGCCGATCCCGATACCATGCTTTCTTCATTGAAGAGATCTTCCGGAGCGGGTGCTGACGGAAAGAACATTCCGGAAGGCAGTGCCGCAAAAGAAAGCTTTCTTGAAAAATACGGAAGGGATCTTACAAAGCTGGCGGAAGAAAAAAAGCTGGACCCCGTTATCGGACGCGGAGAAGAAACCTACCGTGCCATACAGATCCTTTCCCGCCGCACAAAAAACAACCCGGTGTTGATCGGTGAGCCCGGTGTAGGAAAAAGCGCGGTCGCGGAAGGGCTTGCCCAGCGCATCACAGACGGAAATGTACCGGATACCCTTCTCGGAAAAAGGATCATCAGTATTGACCTGGGCAATATGGTGGCCGGAAGCAAATTCCGGGGTGAGTTCGAAGAACGCCTGAAAAGTACACTGGACGAAGTGAAAAAAGACGGAAATGTCATCCTGTTCATCGACGAGATCCAAAATATCGTCGGTGCCGGCAAGGCGGAAGGAAGCATGGATGCGGCGTCTATTCTTAAACCCGCCCTCGCAAGAGGTGAGCTGCGCGTGATCGGTGCCACGACCACCGATGAATACCGCAAAAGCATCGAAAAGGACGCGGCGCTCGCCCGCCGTTTCCAGCCGGTCATGGTAGGCGAACCGACTCCTTCTGAAACAATGACCATTCTGAAGGGGCTGAGACCGAAATACGAAGAACATCATCATATCAGGATCGAGGATGAAGCCCTGAAAGCCGCCGTTGACCTCTCCACACGCTACATAACTGACCGCTACCAACCGGATAAGGCGATCGATCTGATGGATGAAGCCGCGTCCAGAGTACATATCCGCGCCTCCTCCGTGCCGGATGACATTCGTGAGGCGGAAAAAGCGGTCGAAAAGCTGGCCGGCGAAAAACAGGCGGCCGTCATGAAACAGGATTTTGAAGCAGCCGCGGCACTGCGTGACAGAGAAAGAGCGGCAAAAAAGAAGGCAGAGGAACTGAAAGAGAACCGCCGGCGCTCACAAAGCGGAAATGCCGAAACCGTACGCGCCGATGATATAGCGGATGTTGTATCCGGCTGGACAGGGATCCCTGTTACAAGGCTGAGTGAAAACGACAGAGAGCGCCTTCTGCATCTTGAGGATACCGTGCACCGCCGTGTGATCGGTCAGGATGAAGCGGTCGCTTCGGTATGCCGCGCGATCCGCCGCGGCAGAGCTGGGCTGCAGGATCCCAAACGTCCTCTCGGCAGTTTCATCTTTCTCGGACCAACCGGTGTGGGCAAAACCGAGCTTTGCCGTTCGCTCGGAGAAGCGCTTTTCGGGTCTGAAAGTATGCTGATCCGTATAGATATGTCTGAATATATGGAGAAGCACGCGGTAAGCCGTATGGTGGGCTCTCCTCCGGGGTATGTCGGATATGACGAGGGCGGGCAGCTAACCGAGGCAGTACGCAAAAAGCCTTATTCGATCGTACTTTTTGATGAGATCGAGAAAGCCCATCCCGATGTTTTCAATCTTCTCCTTCAGATACTTGAAGACGGCAGGCTTACCGATAATACAGGGCGGGTGGTTTCTTTCCGCAACTGCCTGATCGTCATGACCAGCAACGCCGGAGCGCAGACAGCGCAAAGCGGCGGTCTCGGATTCGGCGCCGTCAGCGAACAGAAGAACTACGAATACATGAAGGATCAGCTTCTTTTGTCTGTCAAAAATGTTTTCCGGCCTGAATTTATCAACCGCGTAGACGAGATCATCGTGTTCCATAAGCTGTCGGAGGAGCATATCCACAGCATATGCGATCTGATGCTTTCCTCCATCTGCGCCAGACTTGCCGAAAAAGATATCAGCGTCACTTACGGCAGCGATGTGGTCGATTTTCTTTCGCGAACCGGTTTTGACGACCAGTACGGCGCGCGTCCGCTGCGCAGGGTGATCCAGCGCACCGTTGAGGATACGCTCGCGGAAAAGCTGCTGAGCGGCGAGATCTCCTACGGTAACGCCATACGTCTATCCGTTAAGGACGGGAAGCTTGAATACACCGATATCGCGAAGGAAAACTGATTTTCCGTGCCATAAATACCGCCCGACATCGGTCTGATTCTCATTTTTATCTTGATTTTTAGCACTGCTTCATATATAATAGCGATGATATGATAGGATAAATGCGGAGGAAGCATGGAAGATATCAGGATATGCCTTTTCGGAAAATTTGAAATACTGGCACACGGAAACTGTGCTGACAATCCGTTTCTGCGTTCCAGAAAAAGCTGCCTGCTGATTCAGTACCTGATTCTCCACAGCGAACGGCCGGTCACCTATCAGGAGCTGTATGAGTCCATCTGGCCAAACGAGGAAATATCAAACCCCGAGAGTGCCCTGAAAACGCTGATCAGCCGACTGAGGGTATCCATGGGAAAGGTCTCCCCTGTGCTTGCTGACTGCATCGGGACCGCGAAGGGCGCCTATATCTGGAGAAAAAGGCCAGAAGTATATGTTGATGTTTACGAATTTGATATGCTCTGCCGCAGGCTGCTTCAGGCCGATAAGCTGAATGACGAAACCGAAGCCGATTTTCGCAGGCTCTACAGCGTTTATCAGGCCGATCTCCTTGCGACGGTATCCTCCGAAGCATGGATCGTCAATCGCAGTGTCCTCTATCAGGATATGTATATGCGCTGTGTATACCGGCATCTTGATCTTCTGTGTCAGGCTGAAAGATTTGAGAGCGTGATCAGCGTTTGCCGGGCCGCGCTTGAGATCAATTCCTTTGATGAACGCCTTCATATGCAGTTGATGGATGCCCTGATCCGCACGGACCGCGGTCATGAGGCGCTGATCCAGTACAAACAGGCGGCTGACCTGCATATGCGCTATCTGGGGATGCAGCCTTCCGGCAACATGCGAAGCTTTTATGAAAATGTGCTGAAGGCCGGGCAGCTTCTTGACAGCGATATCGAATCGATACGCACCGAGCTGAACGAATACAGTGAAACAAAGGGAGCATTTCTGTGCGAATACCCGGTCTTCCGGGAGATCTACAACCTTCATCTGCGCACTGTACGCCGCGGCGGCAATGCAAACGTGTTCCTTGTTTTGCTTGCAGTATCTCCGGTAGACAGCATTTCGCCCGATCCGACAGAGACCGCCTCTGCGATGCAGTCGCTTCTGAAGGTCCTTCGGGACACACTGCGCCAGAACGATACCGTATCACGCTATTCCCCCACACAGTATGTGCTTCTTCTTTCCATGCAAAGCTATGAAAACGGCAGAACAGTCATGGAACGCATCAAACAGAATTTCTACAAGCAGCATGTCACCTCCGGCTCTGTGATCAATTACCGTATCACCCCCATAGGTGACAATGCAGTATGATATCGGAGCAGTATGACAGATAATACCACAATAGCGGCTCCGGCCACCGCACCCGGTGAAGGCGGAATCGCGATCATTCGTGTCAGCGGCGGATTGTCGGAGCAGATCGGGAAAGCCCTGTTTTTCCCGCGCGGAAAATGTGAATGGGAATCCCGTCGTATGTACTATGGCTTCATCCGTTATAACGGCGAAACACTGGATGAATGTATGGCCGTATTGATGCGCGCTCCCGGAAGCTATACACGCGAGGATGTTCTTGAATTCCACCTTCACGGCGGCGTTCAGGCAAGCCGTCGTGTTATGGAAGCGATCATCGCTCAGGGTGCCGTTCCTGCGGCGCCGGGAGAATTCACCAAGCGTGCGTTTCTGAACGGAAGGATCGATCTTTCCCGCGCCGAGGCTGTCATGGCTCTCATATCAGCATCCGGTGAATCCGCAGCAAAAGCAGCCGTAAGGCAGCTTGAGGGCGGTACGGCATCATTCATAAGGTCCATTCAGCAGGAAGTGCTCGATCTGCTGTCCTCGCTTGAAGCGGCGATCGATTACCCTGATGAAATCGACAGCGATCTGACGCTGGAGGAAGCTGCCGATACAGCGGAGAAGATCGCAGACAAGCTGGAAAGTGCCTGTAACGAGCGGAACGCGAAGATCCTTGAGACCGGATTGGACTGTGTGCTCTGCGGAGCACCCAATGCCGGAAAATCATCCCTGCTCAATTGTCTTTTGGGCGAAGAACGGGCGATCGTTACCGATATACCGGGCACCACCCGTGATATCGTACGGGAGAGCATCAGTCTGGACGGAGTTCGAGTGAACCTCTCCGATACCGCCGGCATCCGCGAAACCGGCGAAGGCATAGAAATGATCGGGATCAACAACGCGAAACGCGCTGTAAAAAATGCCGATCTTGTGCTTCATCTGATCGACTCATCCCGCCCGCCTGTTCCGGAGGATACCAAAACCGCCGTTCTTGCGGAAGGGATCCCTCATATCACGGTCTATACAAAAGCGGATCTTCCGTGTGCTGTTAAAAAGAAAGAAGAAAACAGCGTTTCGATATCTGTAAAGACCGGACAGGGAATACGCGAGCTGGAAGATAAAATACGCGTTTTCACGGCTTCCGCAAATGAAACGGAGCTGACGCAGCTTCGCCATATCCGGCTTGCAAAAGAGGCTGCCGGATATCTGCGCGATGCCGCCGCCACTTCCCGCAAAACAAACGCATGCGATCTGTGTTCTGTAGATCTCAATTCCGCACTGTACTCTCTCGCCATGATCACCGGCGACAGAGCGGATGAAAAGCTGATCGATACCATTTTTTCCCGTTTCTGTGTCGGAAAATAATATCTGCCCGTCTGAAGGAGGAAAGACCCTTGAGTGAAAACCTGGAAACCATGACTGTAGCTGAGCTCAGAAAATTAGCCAAAGAAAACGATGTCAAGCTGCCCGCCGGCATAGATAAAAAAGGGATCATCGAGAAAATCCGTCTTGCGATCGCTCCCAAAGAAGCACCGCAGGAGCAGGTTCAGGCCTCCCCCGCGCCCGCTGCCGTAACGGTACCCATCCGTAAAGCTTCCATCATTGCCGATGATGACGAGGATCAGGACGATTATGACAGCGTTCCCGTATATTCGGCCTCCCCGGTTTTCAGAGCTCCCGTGAAAGATAAAGCCGAAGGCGGTCAAAGCAGCCTGAGCACCATCAGCAGCAAGGCTCCCGCTTTTACGATGGAGGGAGCACGCGCGTGGCACAATCCCCGCAGCTACAGCCCGGCGCCTCCGCCGCAGAACTATGCGCGTACACAGTGGTCTACAAAGCCGATCAATCCTCCTCCCTCTCATCCGTCACCTGCGCGGCAGGAGCAGAGCGTACGTGCGTCCTCGCTGCGGGCGGATCCTGTGAATACGCTTTCCGATAAAGGCACGCAGGCTGCTCCCCGTTGCATAAGGGATTCCTTTATGCCGGCAGGAGAACTGGATGCCGAAACGCTGCGTCAGTCGGAATTCGCGAGACGTGAACAGATGAATGAACCGAAGGAGGAACCGGAGGAGCCCGCTCCTCTCACTCCCGAAACGCTCCTGAATGTCTCGTGTGATGACGCTGAAGGAATTCTGGAGATCATGCCGGAGGGATTCGGCTTTCTCCGCGGCCCCGGCTTGCTTCCGGACAAAAACGATGTGTATATTTCAATATCGCAGATCAAACGGTTTTCACTCCGTAAGGGTGATCTTGTCAAGGGAAAAACAAGAGCCCGTCGTGACAACGAGCCGTACCGCTGCATGCTTTATATCACAGATATCAACACGACACCTGTTGATGATATGCCGGTACGTCCTGCGTTTGACTCACTTACCGGTATCTATCCGAAAAAGAAATTTTCATTTGCCTCAAAGGAAGATATCCCCGCAAGCGTTCGAATAGCAGACCTGCTCTCGCCCATCGGATACGGTCAGCGCGCGCTGATCATCGTTCCTTCCGCTGCTGACAGGAATACCGTGCTTACGGATTTCGCGAAGGCTGTCAAGGCCTCCGATCAGCAAAGCGAGATCATTTATATCGCTTTAGATGAGACCCCCGAAACCATCACAGAGCTGAAGCAGGGGCTTCAGGTCAAAACCGTGTTTACCGTCTGCTCTGATCCCTGCGAATCAACCGTCAAGGTATGCGATCTTATCTGTGAACACGCGATGAGGATGGCAGAGCAGAAAAAGCACACCGTGATCCTCCTGAACAGTATCAACCGCCTTGCTGCGGCATACAATGCCTGCGCTCCTCAGTCTTCCCGTACGCTTCCGAACGGGCTGTGCGGTTTTGCACTGAACGGCGTCAAAAAGTTCTTCGGTGCCGCCAGAAACATCAAAGAGGGCGGAAGCATCACCGTCATAGCCGCCGCGGATGCCGATTCTCCGCTCACGACGGAAATATCCGCTTCAGCCAACATGACGCTTACCTTTGACCCGGAATGCCTGAAGAAAAAGCTCGCTTCTTCCGTGCTCCTTTCTTCCTGCCAATCCAAGCGTCCCGAATTGCTGATGTCCTCCGCGGAGATCGAGTGCCGCGAACGTCTGTCCGCGCTCATTTCGAAATACAGCAATGAAGAAGCGCTTTCACAGCTGATATTTATGTTTGAAAAAGCGCCTGCCAACAATGAGCTGTGCAAAAAGCTGCAGGGCTGGCTTGAAATGCTGGGCGTATAACCCTGAAAGCGATATTTGTTACGAAAGCGGAGAAGAGACGGACCGTCCTTCTCCGCTTTTTGTATCGGCTTGGACCGGAACGACTGCTTTGTTTCGGAAAAAATATTTGACAGCAGCCCATGCCCGTTGTATAATTATTGTGTTTCAGGTATGCCGGTGTGATGGAATTGGCAGACGTAGTGGACTCAAAATCCACCGCTGGCGACAGCGTGCCGGTTCGAGTCCGGCCACCGGCACCAGATCAGACGGATGTGAAAGTTAGTTTTCACATCCGTTTTTCTGTATTGCCATGGTTATAACTGCCTGTACTCAAAAAGGACGACTGCCGTTTTTTCAGTAACGGTGCCGTCCTTTTTGACATCATATCATTTCGGTCAGTCGGACATGAAGGTTCATTCCACCAGATCGCTCACGCCGATGCCCAGCAATTCATTCTGACCTCTTTTTGTAAGTCCGTTCGCGTAATTTCCCGCGACTGAGATCTGTTTTCCCATGAACATCATCGCCGAGGTCGCTCCGCCATCCAGGTTGAACGCCAGGGTACAGCCCTTGTCATACATTCTGTCCATGATCCAGATGCAATTCACGCCTTCGCTTACATTAGGCTTTCTTCCGTCCGCGACGATGCATACATAATGCCCTTTTTCCACCATACCGATCGCGGTACGCGGGTTTTCACTGGTGCCCCACGCGGATGTATCTGCTTTCTTTCCGTCACTGATCAGGATCGGCCCGAAGCACAGGGTATCGCTCGCGCCGGTAGCAAGGATCATATCCGCCACGGCTTGTTCCGCCTGCAGCCGCGCGTTCAGTTTATCACCCTTTTTATAGGCGAATTCATAGGTTTTTCCTTCAAACTCAACAGACGCGGTTTTATAGTTTGATGTGTAAAGCAATGTATTCGCAAATACTCTCATATCTCCGTCCGGATACAGCGCCAGCACATCAAGAGGCGGATAGGTATAGGATTTCGTCCCCCGTGTCTGCGTATACAGGATCTTGCCGTTTCTGATCTCACTGCCGACCGGGTAATTGTATGTCTTCTCTTCCTTATCACGCTCAACGCGGTAGATAAAGTAATCGCTGTTCACGGCAAACACGAGCTTATGCTGCTTTGCCATATCCTGCGGCAGCGCACGCTCATAGATATTGGTATACTTTTCCTCGTTGTAGGCGTAAAGGTCAAACACTTCCCCGCCTTCCCGGGTGTAAATGTCCGCTTCATACCAGATAAGCGGTTTATTCTTACTGTTTTTTCCGCTCTGCCTGATGATCTGGATCCTGAGTGTCTGGCTGCAATAGAGCCATATTCCGTTATCCGGATCTTCAAGAACAAATTCAGGTTCATTTTCGGGCAGGAAGCCTTCACTGTTCAGTTCAGGGAACAACGGATGGATATTTTCGGGATCGGCAGCCGGATGTGTACGATCATCTGCCGCGCTTTCGTTCTTATCCGTATCACCGTCTTCTTGTGTACCTGAAGTATCCGAAGCGGACACAACAGTATCATTGACCAGAGCCGCATTTTCAGTATTTTCCGGAACCGGCGTTTCCTCTGTTTTCTCCTCCGGCACCTCATCACCGTCCGTTATCACCGTGTCAACGGTCACTTCACCTGGAACATCCGCCTGTTCCTCTGCCTGTATCGTCTTCAATACAAAAGGATCATCCTTTGTTCCACTTCCTGAAGCAATAATGATATTCTCTGTATCGATCCATACACAGGGGCGGATCCCCACATCGGCATTGGTACAGCCCACCTTGCCGATCTTTCCCTCATTCAGTATTTCCAGTTGCATGGAGGGAGATGAACTCTTTTCACGCAGATACCAGGGCGAGTTTCCGTCCTTATATCTGTAAAGTGTATAGCTCCTCTTTTTGTTTCCCCAGTCTACAGTAAAGCTCTTATTTTTGGCATACGGCGTTCCGGCACACCTGCGGTCCCTGTTCTCACCCAGGCCATAGGCCGCGCTGCGGGCTTCATCCTTATGCAGCACCGCCACATAGGAACCGTCCGTGCTGTCTTCCAGAAGAACAGCCTTTTCATTCTCACTGAACGCGATGCCGGCAAAATCCTCCTGCAGATAAGTATACAGGCTGCTTTCACGCCAGTCCTTGGCTTTATAATAAGCCTTTGAATCATAGGCGGTGTAGAAAAAGTCTACGATATATTCACTCAGAAGATAAGCCCTGTCATCCTGTACCTCAAGAACACGCCAAAAGATCGGCGCTTCCGTTCCGTCGGCCTCATAGGGATAGCTTCCGAAGGTGACATAACAGTATCCGTCTTTTTTACTGTAGCCGGTGAGCTCGTTATTTTCACCATCAGCAAAAGCGGAAGGCAATAACAGCATCACTGCCAAAACCAGACACAAAACTCTTTTCATGATTCCTCCGTAATCTACGGGCACCTACCCGTCCGCCGCCCAAATGGATAAAGGGCCGCTGTATCGTTCGCGCATTAGATCACAGTACCACACCGAAATCATCATCGGGACCGGCACAGATCACACGGAAGACAAGCCAGCCTTCACAGTTGACCGCCACGCCCAGAAAAAGACCGTTCAGATAGACCCGCAATGGCACATTCTCTTCTGTTCCCTGCTGTGCAGGGATCCTTGCCCCGTTTCTGGCCTGTTTGAAATACTTTCTTTCTACATCATAACGGCCAAGATTGTTAATCGCATCGTCCATTGCAACAAGATGACGCATGATCTTCTCTTTTGTATCCGCTTCCTCAAGCAGAACACTGTCCGAGATGGAAAATCCGGCAGAAAGCTCTCTGAGCAGCAAACGCATATGTGCCGGTTTTCCGAGACGGACACCGATATCATGGCACAGTGTACGGATATAAGTTCCTCTGGAGCAATTCACCCGGAGCCTGTAACCGTCCTGAGCCGGACCCAAATATGTTATCGCGTGCACTGTGATCCGGCGCGCCGGCTTTTCGATCATTTCTCCGCGTCTGGCGGCTTTGTAAAGCGGTACACCGTTCAGCTTCAGCGCTGAATAAGCCGGCGGTATCTGATCTATCTCACCCACAAAGCCGGGAAGCACATTCAAAAACGATCTTTCATCCGGAACGCCCTCTCCCGGCACAGTGATCCTTCCCTGCGCGTCCTGAGTATCTGTAGCGCCGGTAAAAGCGATCTCCGCCGTATAGATCTTCTTTTCATCAGGCAGATAATCAAGCAGCCTTCCCGCACGCCCTATCATGACCGGCAGTACACCGCAGGCTTCAGGGTCCAGCGTTCCGGCATGCCCCGTTTTTTCGCCCGTTATCCTCTTTATCGCGGCGACCGCGGCGGCACTGCTCATTCCGGGAGGCTTAAGCAGGTTCAGAAATCCGTTCATTGCAGTTGCTCCAGCAGTGCTTCTTCCATTTCAGATACAGCTGTATCAAACGGTGTATCCAGCATACGGCAGCCGGCGGCAAGAACATGCCCGCCGCCGCCGAAACGCGAGGCGACACAGGCCACATCTCTCGGCGGCTGCGCGCGAAGAGAAAACTTTGCTCCTCTGTCCGTTTCGTCAGCCAGAAAGCACATTTCGACACCGGGCAGATCGATCGCGTAATTCACGATCTTATCCGCATGCTCATGCCCGGCGTCACACTCCAGATAGTGATGCTTTCTCAGGCACATACAGGCGATTTTTCCGTCACCGATGAAATACAGGCTTTCAAGCGCCTTGGCAAGAAGCTTCACATGCGGTATCTCTCTTAGAAGATGCAGCGGACGGGCCGTATCGTTGATATTCAGGCCGTGCCTCACAAGATCCGCCGTGATATCGAAGCATTCGTCATCCGTGTTTTCAAAGCAGAAGTTTCCGGTATCCGAGCTGATGGCCGTATACAGGCATTCAGACATTTCCTTCGTTAGTTCAATGCCTGCCTTCTGAGCAAAGCGCCATACGATGCAGCCGGCAGCCGCAGCGTGTTCATCCACTTCATTTTCCTGGGCGTAAAGCGGATTGGTGCCGTGATGATCGATCTGAAGACGAACAGGCGCCTTCATATAATACCGCTGACAGCCGCCCATACGGCCTGCGTCCGCAGCATCCACGGCGATCGCCGTGTCAAATTTCATTCCTTCCAGATCCTCGGGACGGCAGAACCATTCCCAGTCAGAAAGAAAATGCATCCTCGAAGGTACAGGATCCGCGCAGGAAACCGTTACTTTTTTTCCCATGCTTTCCAGCATCAGGCCAAGAGCCAAGGTAGAGCCGATCGCGTCACCATCGGGCGAAACATGGGTACACAGAAGTATATTTCCCGCCTTCCTGACAGCTTCGATCAGCCGGTCATTCTGAAATATCTTCATTTACTTCTTCTCCCCTGTTCACAGACACATTTTTGAGCACCTCCGCGATATGCGCTCCGTAGGCGATGTTGGTATCTCTTACAAAGATCAGCTCCGGAGTATAACGCAGGTCCACCTTCATGCCCAGTTCGTGCCGGATAAAGCCTGACGCTTTTTTCAGCGCCGCCATCATTCCGGCGGCTTTTTCCTCTTCAAGGATACTGATATACACCTTCGCGTATCTCAGATCCCGTGTAACATCAGCGTGTGTGATGCAATAAGTCCCGCTGATACGGGGATCGTTCATCTCGCGGATTACCGCGTCGATCCCGTGCCGGACCTCTTCCGATATTCTGTCAATACGATAGCTGCTCATTTACGCTCCTTTATTCTCTCAGAAAATTTCTGCCGGGTACCGGCAAACGGCACCCGGCAGCAAATCGTTACTTTTCGATCTCTTCCAGGACAAAGCACTCGATGATATCGCTTTCCTTGATGTCCGAATAATTCTCAAGGCCGATACCGCATTCATAGCCCTGAGCGCATTCCTTCACATCATCCTTGAAGCGGCGCAGAGAAGAAAGCTTGCCTTCGAATATGACCACATTGTCACGCAGCAGACGCACCTTCGCGTTGCGCTGCACCTTTCCGTCCTGTACATAGCAGCCGGCGATCGTACCGGCGCCGGTGATCTTGAATACATTGCGTACTTCTGCATGGCCGAGCAGTACTTCCCTGTATTCGGGTGCAAGAAGACCCTTCATGGCCTTCTCCACATCCTCGATCGCCTGATAGATGATCCTGTACAGCCGGATATCCACGCCTTCCTTTTCAGCCGCGTCTCTCGCGGTCGCATCCGGACGAATGTTGAAACCGATGATAATGGCGTTGAAAGCACTGGCCAGGTTCACATCGTCCTGCGTGATCGCGCCGACCGCGTTATGCAGCACGCGTACCTTCACCTGATCGTTGCTCAGCTTTTCAAGCGCCTGCTTTACAGCCTCCACACTGCCCTGAACATCGGCCTTGATGATGATATTCAGGTTCTGTACCTTGCCCTCCGTGATACCCGCAAACAGATTATCCAGAGAGACCTTCGCAGTCGTTACACGGCTTGCCTTCAGCTTATCTCTTCTTTCCTCAACTACCTGACGGCTGAGACGGTCGTCTTCAACAGCCATCATCTCATCGCCGGCACTCGGGACCTCGGCAAAACCGCTTACTTCAACAGGTGTGGAAGGTCCGGCCTGCTGCACACGCTCACCGCGGTCATTCACCATGGCACGCACGCGTCCGTACGCGAGGCCTGCTACGATATTGTCGCCCACGCGCAGGGTACCGTTCTGTATCAGCACCGTAGCCAGCGGGCCGCGGGACTTATCCAGCTTGGCTTCAATGATAACACCGCGCGCCATACGATCCGGATTCGCGCGAAGCTGCATCACATCGGCCTGAAGCAGGATCATTTCAAGCAAATCATCCACGCCCTCACCGGTAACAGCACTTACAGGCGCCATGATCGTGTCGCCGCCCCATTCCTCAGGCACAAGGTTGTACTTTGTCAGGTCCTGCTTGACCTTGTCGGGATTGGCAGTGGGCTTATCGATCTTGTTGATGGCAACGATGATCGGTACATCAGCGGCACGCGCGTGATTGATGGCTTCCACTGTCTGGGGCATTACGCCGTCATCTGCGGCAACGACCAGTACCGCGATATCGGTAGCCTGCGCACCGCGCAGACGCATTGCCGTGAAGGCTTCATGACCGGGGGTATCAAGGAATGTGATCTTGCGGCCGTTCAGATCGACCGTATAGGCGCCGATATGCTGCGTAATGCCGCCTGCTTCGGTGCTGGTCACCTTTACCTTGGCCTTGCGGATATAGTCCAGCAGACTGGTCTTGCCGTGGTCAACATGGCCCATGATGGTGATAACAGGAGAACGGAGCTGCAGATTTTCTTCACTGTCCTCTGTTTCAACAGCATCATTGAGTACATCCTCGGCAGTCTTGTCCTGCTTCATTTCAAGCTCTACACCAAATTCAGAGCAAACGAGAGAAGCGGTATCAAAATCCAGTTCGCCGTTGATGTTGCTCACGATCCCCAACATGAAAAGCTTTTTGAGGATCTCACCGGCAGGCTTACCGATACGCTCTGTCAGATCCTTTACCGTGATCGTATCCGCGGTCATATAAGCCTTTTCGATCTTGATAGGAGCCATCATCTGCTGCACGGAAGGCTGTTTCTTGGCCCTTACGCGCTTCGCTCCCCGTTCCTGATCGTCATCATAGCCATTATAGCCGGAGGAGGAAAGTGATTCCTTCTGAAGCTGCTTCTTATTCTTCGCTACATGCTCGGGATCATGCTGGCGTACATAATTTTTCTTGTTGGGATCGTAATTGCTCACGCGCTCCTTTTCCATAACAGGAAGCATTTCCTGCGAGGGTGCGCTGCGGCGTTGAGCACCGGCGGGTCTGGGAGCACCGGCAGGTCTTCCCTGCGGAGCGCCGCCCTGCGCGTTTCTCATTCCGCCCTGCGGAGCGGGACGACCGAAGGTACCGGGCTGACCGTTCGCGGGCCGTCCGTACTGGCCGGGCTGGCCATTCGCAGGCCGTCCGTACTGGCCGGGCTGGCTGTTCGCGGGCCGTCCGTACTGAACGGGCTGGCCGTTCGCAGGCCGTCCGTACTGTCCGGGCTGGCCGTTTGCAGGCCGTCCGTACTGTCCGGGCTGGCCGTTCGCGGGCCGTCCGTACTGTCCGGGCTGGCCGTTCGCAGGCCGTCCGTACTGTCCGGGCTGGCCGTTCGCAGGCCGTCCGGGCTGGCCGTTCGCGGGCCGTCCGTACTGGCCGGGCTGGCCGTTCGCGGGCCGTCCGTACTGGCCGGGCTGAGCAGGCTGGGCATTCACCGGGCGCGCGGCAGGGGCGGGCTTTACAGGCGTGTTTTCCTTCACAGGCTGTACAGGCTGCACAGCTTCGACAGCCTCAGCCCGTGCAGACTCCGCCTTGCTTTCCGCCGGCTTAATATCAGCGTTTTTCTTTTCCGTACCGTTATCTTTTTCAGCAGCAGGTAGCTCTTCTGCTTTCTCGGAAGACTTCCCGCTTTTTTCAGATGCCTCCGTCTTTACGGGTTTCTGTTTCTTTTCACCGCTGACGGAAGCAGCCGGCTTTTTCTCCGGTTCTGCTTTTTCCTCTTTCCTGACCGCGGCGCTTTCCGAAACCGGTGAAGAAACAGGCTCTGCCTCTTTTTCGACCTCAGGCACATCATCCGGCATTGTCCATGCCTTAGCGTGCTGGCTCGCAAGCACCTTCTGCTCCTCTGCTTTCTTCTGACGGAGAGTCTCTTCCTCTTCGCGCTGGAATTGAGCCCCTTGCTTACGCAGCTGCATCATCAGGCTTTCTGTATTGCGCCTGATGCGTGAAGCTTCTTCCAGCATGCTCCCTGCCTGCTGATCGATCTCTTTTGTGATGTCTGACAGTTTTGCCTTCGTTGTCATCGAATGCTTGCCCTCCGCATGAAGCTTAATAATCTATTTGGCAGAACTTCCGTCCTGTTCAAGCAATTCCCGTAGCCGGGTGTCAAAGCCGCCCTTTTTGATGGCGGCCGCCATTCTGCCGCTCTTTCCGAGTGACGCATCCAGAAGCCCTGCAGGCACAGTGATCACCGTGCAGCCGTAAAAGGCGCATTTATCTCTTACCTGCTTTGCCGTGTTGGCACTGGCGGCACTGTCAAGAAGCACAAGGCTGCTGTTCTTCTTTCTGATCTCGTTCAGCGCGCGTTCCGTTCCGTCCGTTACACATCCGGCGCGCATAGCAAGCCCCAGCATGCCCTTGATTTTGTCATCCATTGAGTACCTCAAGGCATTTTTCGATCGCCTGTCTTGTTTCGTCGGTCAAACGGCACTCGAAAGCCCTTTCGATCTGCTTCTGGCGGATCGCCTTCTGAAGGCATTCCGCGCTTTTACAGATATAGGCACCGCGTCCGGGTTTTCTGCCGGTCGGATCCGCCGATATCTCCCCCTCCGGGGATTTTACGATCCGCAGAAGACTCTTTTTCTCCTTCATTTCCCGGCAGCCGATACACATACGCATCGGTATCTTTTTCTGTTTCATCAATACCTCTTACTGGATCTCATCATCCAGAATATCAGGCTCATAATCGTCATATTCATCGGCGATCACGCGTCCGTTGCCCTCCTGAAGCTCAGGGAGTTCCTGCCCCAGCAGTTCAGCCACCTGCGTCTGGCTCTTGATATCGATCTTCCAGCTGGTCAGCTTCGCGGCAAGACGCGCGTTCTGGCCTTCCTTTCCGATGGCAAGAGACAGCTGATTGTCCGGCACGACAACACGGCAGATCTTTTCCTTTTCGGAAATATAAACACTCACGACATGAGCGGGATTGAGCGCGTTCGCCACAAACTCCGCAGGATCTGTGCTCCACTTGATGATATCGATCTTTTCGTTCTTAAGCTCGCTTACCACCTTGTCAACACGGATACCGCGGGGACCTACACAGGCACCAACGGGATCGATCAGAGCATCGGTGGAAGTGACAGCCATCTTGGTGCGGTTTCCGGCTTCACGGGCGATAAACTTGATCTGCACCGTACCGGAAGCGATCTCAGGCACTTCCATTTCAAACAGTCGTTTCACAAGACCCGGATGGATACGGCTCACATACACCTGCGGCGCACGCGAGGCATCCTTTCCGCTGCGATGTACGCTGAGTACATATACCTTGATGTGATCGCCCACATGGTATTCCTCACCGGGCATAAACTGGTCTTCTTCCATGATGCCCTCAGTGCGTCCCAGTTCCACATATACCGCTTTGGGCTCCACGCGCTGCACGATCGCGGTAAGGATCTCATTTTCCTTTTCGATATATTCGTCGTAGATCTTGCCGCGTTCTGCTTCATGGAGGCGCTGCATGATGACCTGCTTGGCTGTCTGGGCAGCTACACGGTCAAAATCGGCAGGAGTCACATTGATCTCAACGATATCTCCCAATTCATAATTCGGGCTGAGCTTTCGTGCTTCCGCGGCGCTGATCTGCTGAGATTCATCCTCTACCTCTTCAACGATCACCTTTCTGGCGAAAACCTGTACCCCGTTCTGCCTGGTAATGGTCGCGGAAAGATTCGCGGGTACGACCTGACCGCCCCGCATATTGCGCTTATAAGCCGCTTTGCAGCCTTCTTCGATCGCGTTCAGGATATATGCCTCGTCGATATCTTTCTCCTTCGCGAGGTTGAGTACGGCGTCAACGATTTCCGCGTTCCTGTTGTTTACTGCCGTTTTTTGATTTCTGCCTGCCATTTTACTTACCTGCTTTCTTTCTGTTTGCTTATTCGATCACTCTTCATCAAGTGCGCTCATATCCGGGTGCAATCTTACCGAAGCCACGGTTTTTCTGTCTATTTCCAGCGATTCTCCGGATACATTCAGGAATAACGATGCATCTGTCATCCCTTCCAGAGGGCTGCAATACTCCTTTGTGCCGTTGAGCGGCCTGAACAGCTTTACATCCACCATACAGCCGCGGTATTTCTCCGCCTCTGCGGGATTGCGCACCGGTCTGTCCGCTCCGGGAGAACATACCTCCAGAAAATCATAATCATAATCATCAGTCAGAGGCTGAAATGCTTTGTGAAATCTTTCACAGTCATCCAGCGTGATCCCGCCTTCCCGTTCCGTATCGATATACACGCGCAGATACTTACCGGTATGCTCCTTGTCAAGCGACGCGTCAAACAGGATATACCCCTGTTCATCGCAGATCTTTTCGGCGGTCTCCCTGATTTTTGCGATTCCCGTTCCCTTTGTCGGCATGTCTTCTCTCCCAGTGTGTTCTGTTTCAGAATACAGAAAGAGCGGGTCATCCCCTGCGCGTATGAGTATCCGCGGAGACACTGCTCCCCAGATAACACTCCCGCACAGTTCGTCCCACTCTTCTTAAAACCCTCTTTCCGGTCAAAAAACTGATTACACACGTAGAGTATATCACAATACCGGAAGAAAAACAAGGGTCGCAATGATAAAAAATCACATTTTTCCGGTGGCTTTTCAGTGTTTTCCGGCCTGTCCGCCCTGTGTTCCGCCTCCTCAGCCGATCCCGGCGGCTCGAAGAGGCAGAACATACGGATCCGTTCCCTCAGGCGACTTTTCCTTACCTGAGAGCATTCCCGTTGCTGTCAACGGGCGTATATCCAGTTACCTTGGTACCCTTCTTGTTGTAGTCATAACGGAGGCCGGAGGAACCGTCCTCAAGCACCGCGGGAGTGTCGTCCGGCAGGTAATACATCTCACGTTCGATCTTTCCGTTTTCCGAGCGAATGTATACCGCCTTGAAATAGCCTTCCGCGTTCAGTATCATTTCATCCCCGGGGCCGTAATAGCTTTCAGCGACTTTAACATTTCCTTCCCCGTATTCGATCCTGCGTGTTGCCCAGCCTTCACCGTTCATGCACGGTGCTCCGTCCGCTCCCAGCCAGGTCTCTGAAGCGATCAGTTTCTTGGTAAACCATTCTCTCCGTATACCGAAATATCCGTCGCTGCAGCACATCGGCATTCCGTTTCCGTCAAAATACCTTTCCAGCACGATCAGGTCTCTTCCGTCATACTCACGCTGTACCTGATAGGCTCCGTTTGCTTTCGCCTGCGCGGGAAGCCCGTCACATCCGTAGTACTTTTCATATGCAGAGCGTCCTTCCGCGTCCGGCGTTCTCTCAACAGACGCGTATCCGGCTTTGCATTCCACACTTTCGCCGTTTCCGTCATAGTAGCTGATCAGCCTTGTTGTGCCATCGCCGATGTATTCGACCGTCTGTACGCTGTAGTTGTCTTTTCGGGCGTCCGGATTACCGTCCGCATCAAACCACTCATACCGCACACAGCGTCCGTCCGTGTCATACTCCTGTTTCAAGCACGCGTAGTCATTACGGTATTCTGCAGGTTTATCGTCGCAGCCGTAATACGCGGTTTCAAGCGTATACCCTTCTTCACTGTAGGTATACCTTACAGAAGCATAGCCGTCTTCGTTCAGCATCGGCATGCCGTCAGTCCCGATCCATGTCTTTTCAGAGATCTTGCCGTTTGACGCGTAGGCACGATCCGTACCCGCGTAACCATCCGCACAAAGCACAAGCTGTCCGTCCGCGCCGTAATAACGCTCACGGATCATATGCCCGTCCGCGTCATACTGTTTTTCAAAGCTTGTGTACTTATCTCCGTTCGTCACAGGCTGTCCGTCCGCTCCGAACCATGCACAGAAGGTAAGCAGCTTTTTGCTGAACCATGTCTGCCTTACTTCAGCATACCCCGCTTCACAGCACACCGGAGTGCCTTCGGCAGACAGGTAGCGTTCAAGCGTTATCCTGCCTTTTTCATCATACTCCCTGATCGTTGTCACGCAGCCGTTATCGATCATAGGCTGTCCGTCTTCACCCAGCAGGGTCACGGAGATCACATTTCCGTTTTCATCAAAGACGCGCAGTCTTCCCGTGTATCCGTTCGCGGTCATCACAGGATTCCCGTCCGTACCGTAATAGCGTTCCTCGGTCAGGTTGCCCTTTTCGTCATATGCCTTATCATAGGAGGCATAGGTATCGGCAATGATCACCGGATTTCCTTCCGCGTCAAAGCGGGCCTCATGTGTCAGCTTCTTTGCTGAATAATACGCGCGCTCGATCCGGGCGTATCCATCCGTGCTGTTCACGCTTTCGCCATCAGCATCCAGATAGGCTTCCACGGTCACATTGCCCTTTTCGTCGTATTCCCTGATGCGGGTCGCATAGCCGTTACTGACCAGCGGCTGTCCGTCCTCACCGAGCAAGGTCAGGGAAATCACATTTGCTTTTTCATCAAAAGTACGCAGTCTTCCCGTGTATCCGTTCGCGGTCATCACAGGCTTCCCGTCCGTGCCGTAATAGCGTTCCTCGGTCAGGTTGCCTTTTTCGTCATATGCCTTATCATAGGAAGCATAGGTATCGGTAATGATCACCGGTTCACCTGCGGCATTCACGCGTTTCTCATAAGTCTGTTTCTTTTTGCCGGTATACTTCCTGTATACGGCAGCGTAACCGTCTGTGCTGTCCACAGGCTTTCCGTCCCCATCAAAATACGCTTCAAATATGATATTTCCATATTCATCGTATTCGCGTTTCAGCTGACTGTATCCTTTTTCCTGTGTGATCGGATCACCGGACACGCCGTACAGCGCGATAAAGATCACCTCGGCGGATTCATTATATTCCCGCTTTCTCTGTGACCAGCCTTCTGTATTCAACACAGGCTGATCATCCGTGTCCAGGCACTTTTCCTCACAGATGTTTCCGTTTGCGTCATATATAATGATCTGAGCGGCATAACCTTTCGCGCATAGTACAGGCTGACTGTCCGTGCCGAAATAGCGAAGCGTGCGCTCCGTTCCGTTCTCCGCGTAGCTGTATTCCACACGGTGGTATCCGTCCGCGCAGTTGATCGGTGTCTCATTCAGCCAGTAGGAGATCGCCGAGGTCTTTCCGTCATCATATTCGGTACGCTTTCCGTTCCAGCTTTCTCCCGCGGTATACGGTTCTCCGTCCACTCCGTAGCAGAATTCCGCAGTTTTCAAATTTTTGTTTTTCCATTCCCGCTCAACACGGGCATAACCGGACAGGGATACCATCGGATCATTGTACCTGTCAAAATATTCCTCCGTTGTCACACGGCCCAGCGCATTATATACGCGGCGCACCGAATACACTCCCAGTTCGGGATTCTTCACATTCTCCCCTGCCGCGTTCAGCCGGTATTCATAGATCACATTCCCCGCATCGTCATATTCGCGCAGTATTTCCGCGCAACCTGCCTTGTTGTCTGCCCGGTTCCCGTCCGCGTCAAGATAAACCGTTCTCAACGCGTTTCCGTCTTCATCCAGTTCTTTTCTTACAGCGCAGTAGGTATCCCCGATCTGACACGGATCGCCGTTCTCATCAAACCATGCTTCGTATGTTTTGTTGCCGTATTCATCATACTCGCGATTCACATGCGCGTATCCGTCAGCGCAGCATACACTTTCCCCTTCTTTTCCGAAATAGAAGACATCCGTAGTCTGCCCGTTTTCGTCATAGCGGTAAGCACAGGACGCATATAGGCCATCCATCAGCAGCTTCTCGCCGTCCTCACCGATATAGATCACAAGGCTCACTTTTCCGTTCGTTCCGTATACACGGTCTATTCCGGAATATCCCTTTTTACAGGAGGTCAGATGACCCTCCGCGTCCAGATAGCGTTCCGATATCGCGCGTTTTTCACTGTCATACTGCTTTATTACGCGTACATAGTTATCCCCGCTGCCAACGGCGTTTCCGGCTGCGTCAAACCATGCCGTATCCGTCGCCAGTCCGTCACTGTTATATGCACGAACAACACGGGCATATCCGTTCTTCAATTCAACGGGCTTGCCATCCTCACCGAAATAGCATTCCTCGGACACATTGCCGGCTGCGTCGTATTTTTTTGTAATGATGCTGTAGCCCGAAGAGATGTTCTTCAGTTTCCCGTCCGTTCCGAAGTATGAAACAGAAGCCGCTCTACCGTTTTCATCCCATACCCGTTCCACGGAAGCATATCCCTTGGCTGTTACGACCGGTTCTCCGTCTGTACCGAAATAGCGTTCCGCTGTCACATTGCCGTTCTCGTCATATTCTTTCTCATACTTCGCGTACTTTCCGGAAATGATCACGCGCTCGCCGGACACACCGAATCTTTCTTCACTCGTGATCATTTTTTTCGCGGAATAAGTGCGGTTGACCTCGGCGTATCCCTTGGAGCAAAGGACCGGTTTTCCATCTGCTCCGGTATATTTTTCATATACCGTATTGCCGTACTCATCATAGCGCTTCTCATAGGCAGCGTATCCGTTTTTACCGGTCACCAGCGAGCCATCCATATCGAAATATCTTTCACCGGTCACCTTGCTTCCTTCGTAGTCTGTTTCCGTTACGGAGATCCCGTTTATGTCATTGACCGGCATATCCGCTTCATCCAGATAGCTTACACGCACCACCTTGCCGTTTTCGTTATACTCACGCACGATTTGGGCATAGCCTTCGCAGATTGCTGCGACAGCTCCGTGAACATCGTAGTAGAGTGTTGTGCGGGTATTGTTTTCTTCATCATATTCAACACGGCTATAGGCATAGTCTTTGCCCTCGGCAAGCATCAGCTCTCCGTATATGTTATAATGCCTTTCAGACATCACCTTCCCGTCCGCGTCATACTCATAGGCGACCTCGGCATAGCCGTTCACACTCAGGCAGGCCGCGCCTTCAATATCAAAGTAGGCCTCATCAGTCACCTTTCCGGCACTGTTATACTTATATTTTACGCTGTGATAGCCTTCCAGCGAAAGGCTGGGTTCCCCGTCAAGATAGAAATATTTCCGGCTTACTCTCTTACCGCTATACTCATAACGCATTTCATTCGCGCCGTGGTTATCAGTGATCCGGTTCCCTTCCGCGTCATAGAAGATCTCCTTGATGATATTTCCCTTTTCATCACAGCTGTAGGCCGCCCTCGCGTAATTATCCGGTCCCGTGATCAGCTTGTTTTTTTCATTAAGGAAACGAACTTCCTTGATTTTGCGGTTGGAATCATATACGTATTCTTTTACGGCATAACCGCAGGCAGCTATGACCGGTTTACCGTTCTCGTCAAAATAGCGTGTCGCAGTCGGGTTTTTGCCGAGGTATTCATTGGTCATTCTGGCATAGCCCAGGCTTTCGACCATCATCAACTTGTTTTTTGTGTCATAGTAGCTTACGCTTGAAGCCACGCCGAAGGAAAAATATTTCGTACGCTTCTGGCTGTAGCCCTGATTGCAGTAACCGCGTTCCCCGTCCGCGCCGTAATAGGTCTCTTTGATCACTCTTCCCTTCACATCATACGCCCGTTCCACGGCGTAATAACCGCCGGGCATCTGATAGGGCTGACCGTTTTCATCAAAATAACTGATCTTTACCGGTTTTGTCTGATTCTTCTCATATACATAATCCGCGTACGCATAGCCGGAAGGACCGGCGGTCAATTGTCCGTCCGCTCCGATATATGTATCGCGTATATAATTACCCTTAGACAATGTTCTTTCAAAGCTCGCGTAGCCTTTCTTTTTGTTATAAAAAAGATTTCCCTCCGCGTCGTAATAGCTGGTCTTGATCAGCGCATACCCGTTATTATAGTACTCATATCGGATCTGCGCATAGCCCTGCGCCAATGTAAAAAGGTTTCCTTCCGCATCATAATAGGTTTCCGAATCCAGATACAGATTTCCGTTATGGTTATGGTAAACGCTCACCATGCGGGCATACTGCTTACTGCTTGAAAACAAATTGCCTTCGGCATCATAATAATTAGTTTCCAGATGTTTTTTCCCCTGATAGGTGCTTTCGCGCCGGGCGTAGCCGTCCGGTCCGTTCACCAGTTCCATATCCTTGTTCCAAAAGGTTTCCTGTTCCACCTTTTTATTATGATAATAGGTTTTCTTCATGTAGTAACCGCTTCTGTTATTGACAGGTTCACTGTTTTCATCAAGATATTCCACACGCGTGACCAGTTTGTTGCCTTCATAGGTGTAGCGGATGATGCAGTATCCCTTATCATCGGCAAATACAGGCTCACCGTCTTCATTAACAAAAGTAACAGTAGCCACCTTGCCGTTGCTTCCGTATTTCTTTTTCGTCAGCAGGTTCGTTGATATTTCAGCTTCCGCAGCCGGAAGTGCGAGCAGCGCGAGCAGCCCGATCACAGACAGAAGATAAGCCGTCTTTTTCATTTTATTTCCTCCTCATTGCACATATGCAGGAACATTCATTCATTGTTCTCGATCATTATCAGGTATATATTTCAGGAATACGGTATTTTCAGATCTGTCAATCCGCGATTCCTCCGAAGCGCCCCATCCTATCACCCACAGGACCGTATTTCCTCTGCACAGCAGCGGAACCAGATCCCGTTCAGGTCTTGGGATCTTCCTGTCTGTCATATAGTCTCCCAGCGTTTTGCTTCCGGAGCATCCGAAGGGACGGATCCTGTCCCCGTATTCTCTGAAGCGCAGCACTGCGTCCCCTGTGATCTCCGCGGGAAAAGCCTGGCAGAATTTTCCGTCTCCGTTGTCTCCGGAATATTCCTGCACGGCCAGTCTGCCCCGGGGCCTGTCGATGCTTTTTGTTCCTGTCAGGTACAGCCTGTCACCGTAGCGTTCAAAATACATATCTCCCGGCAGATTCACGGTATCACCGTTTGAAAGCCTGTCCACTCTTTCATCCGTTCCGTATGGAAGTGCTGCATCGGGCTGTGAAAACAGCAGACGGAGCACCTGCCTTCTGACCGCTGTATGCAGTTCCTTCCAGGCGGAATACGGGATGCTCTTTAGTGGGATCGTTTTCAGATGCCGCAGCAAAAATTTTTCTGCTTCCCCGCGCACAAAATCGTTGTTTTCTCTGATGATCTCAGCGCTTCTTGCCATATTAACGCGTACATTCCCGGCCGTTTGCTCAAGAATCGGCAGAACGCTGTGACGGATCCGGTTTCGCATATAGCTCTCATCCGCGTTGCTTTCATCCTCACGCCATTCTAGCCCGTTTTCCGTGTTCCATGCGCGCAGCTCCTCCGGCAGTTCCGAAAGCAGCGGGCGCCAGATCACCGTTCCGTTTTCCCTTTTCGTCATCGGGCGCATTGCTCCCAGCCCGTCTCCGCACCCGCGCATCAGGCGCATCATGAGTGTTTCAGCCTGATCCCCGGCATGATGCGCCAGCACCGCCACAGGGCTTTCAAATGCAGCTGCAGCATCTTCGATGGCATGGTATCTGGCTTCTCTTGCCTTGTCTTCGGTATTTCCCTTATCTATCCTGACTCTGTATACTTTTGCGGGAATATCCAGTTTTTCACAAAGGCCGCGCACAAAGCGCTCTTCCTCTTCAGACGCTGCCCTGAGCCCATGGTTCACATGCACACAGCCCAAGAATATTCCTTTTTCATCACGCAAGCGGTGCAGCAATGAGAGCAGAGCAACGGAATCCGCCCCGCCCGACACAGCCGCCACCACCCTTTCGGGTCTCCCGGCACATTCATACGCGGCAACAAACCGGGAAAACAAACCGACAACATCCATAACATATATATTTTACTATAGTCAGCATTTGTTATCAAGACAAATGTTTGTAACAAAGCATCCCGCATCGTACCGCCTGCAGAAAATGCTTTTCCGTGCTTCGCATTTGTGTTATGATTGTGGTACTACACAAGGGAGGGCGTCCATGTCTGAGAATTCAGTACCGCTTTATGACGGAGAAAGGATCGATGACCTGCAGTTGGACGGGCTCAGGATCATCCAAAAGAAAGGCACCTTCTGCTTCGGGATGGATGCCGTTCTGCTTGCGGATTTTGCAAAATGCAATTCCCGATCCATCGTTTGCGATCTGGGCAGCGGCAGCGGTATCCTCGGTTTTTTATTGTTCGCCCGATACGGTTTTTCACATATGGACGCGGTCGAGATCAGCGCTGATATGGCCGAAAGATGCGGAAGAAGCGTAAAGCTGAACGGTCTTGCGGAAAAAATATCGGTCCATAATACCGATCTGAGGGAAATATCCGGTCTGCTGCCGAGAGGAAGGTACGATACAGTCATTACCAATCCGCCTTACTCCAGGGCTTCATCTGCCCTGCCGAATTCCGTCCCGATCAAACAGATCGCGCGTCAGGACAATACCTGTTCGCTTGAGGATACCGTAAGTGCAGCATACTATCTGCTGAAGAGCAGAGGCGGTCTGTACATGGTCTACCCTGCGTCCCGTTCCGCTGAGGCCTGTGAATGCCTGCATGCGTATCACATTGAAGTCAAGGAGGAACAGTTCGTTCATTCCTATATCAGTTCTCCCGCGCGTCTCGTTCTTCTGCGGGCTGTCAAGGATGCCGCTCCCGGTGTTCGCGTTTTTCCTCCCCTGATCGCAAAAAATCCCGACGGCAGCGATACCGACGGGATCAGAAAAATATACCATCTGCTCTGACCTGACAACACCTGCAGGGCTTATTCTGCTGAGGGCGAAAAAATGATATACGAGTAGATATTCGTGTAGTGCAAATTGCTCTTTTTTACGGACAGGAGACCCAGATCCAGTATATTGACATAATTATGGCTGTCCCACTGCCTGTAGGAAGTGCGGCACAGCGGATCAAGATAATAGTAATAATCGCTGTCGGCTCCGGCAAGCAGCATATAGTGACCGGTGTTGGTGAATGTCCCTCCCGCGCCCGCAAAAAGCACTACTCCGAGCCCGGCGTTCGCGGCGTTCGCGGCTTCTGCCGCGTTTTCAGTCACCGTCATTTCAAGGCCGAAGATCCCGGCCACGGCTTTATAAAACGCCGTACCCGTTCCTGTTCCGTCATCCCTGCTGACGATCCCGAAGGTATTGTTGCCGCAGGCAAAATCTCCGAGAACGAGCGGAAGAAAACGCACATAATCCTTTACCGATGTAATATAGTATCTCGCGTGGCTTCTGGTACAGCGTTCCTCGTTCAGCGAGCATTCGCAAAGTGAGAAATCCCTCTTTGCGTATTCACTCAGCCTGATCAGTTCCTCATCCTTCACGACCCTTCTCAGCGCCATCGCCAGCGCTGAGGGCGCGCAGCCGCTGTCTCTGAAAGGACGGTGTTTGCCGGAACCGCGCTTTTCATATATAAGATCGCCCCACAGCAGATCATTCTGCGCATAATAGGCGATCTTTTTCCCGTCCGGCAGCTCGATCTCGGTATTATAAGAGGGCGGAGCGGCAAAATACCGCTCCGCAAACGATTCGTCCTCCGCTCCGGCCTTCCCGCAAAGGATGAGCACACATACGGATACACATATAAACCTTTTCATACAGGAAAAGGTCATTCTTCCTCTTCTTCCTCCGGCAGATCCGCATTATGATAAACTTCGGTAACATCATCGTTATCGTCCAGCATATCAAGCAGCTTGCGGATCTTTCCGATCGTTTCCTCATCTTCCACAGCGATGTAGTTCTGAGGGATCATCTGCGTATCGGCAGAAAGGAACGCATAGCCCGCTTTTTCAAGGTTTTCGCGAACAGCGGTGAAATCAGAGGGAGCAGTCGTCACTTCAAAAGCGTCATCGCTCGCCTTGACATCCTCGGCACCCGCGTCAAGCGCCTGCATCATCATTTCGTCTTCATCTATGCCGGGCTCACGCTCGATCACGATCAGACCCTTTTTATCAAACATGTAGCTTACGGATCCGGGCGTACCCATCGAACCGCCGCACTTATCGAAAATGTGGCGCACATCGCTGCTGGTACGGTTGCGGTTATCGGTCACGATCTCAACGATCACGGCTACACCGCCGGGAGCGTATCCTTCGTAAGTCATTTCTTCATACTGGGCACCGGTGCCTTCGCCGGCAGCCTTTTTGATGGAACGCTGAATATTATCGTTAGGCATGTTATTGGCTTTTGCCTTCGCAATGATATCCTTCAGTTTGCTGTTGGATTCCGGGTTGGAACCGCCTTCGCGTACAGCAATAGCGATCTCACGGCCGATCTTGGTAAAGATCTTGCCGCGCGCAGCGTCGGTCTTGCCTTTTTTAGCCTGAATATTGTGCCATTTGGAATGTCCTGACATAAATGATCCCTCCAGATAAGGATTTTTCCTCAGTTTTACCTGATGATTATAACATATATAAAGTTATTCGTCAAACAATACTTTTAGGCAATACAGAATGATCACATTTCCATGCAGACTCTTTACACATGTTTTCGCCGGGCTTGACATCCTCCCTTCATAAAAGTAAAATGATTCCTGCACAGAAACGATTATCCATTTTTGATGTTTTGAGGCGCGACGATGATGATGAGCAAGCTGTCACAATCCATAAAAGCCATAGAAAAATACCTGATTCCTGCTTTTTTATCCGTTATTTTGTTCTTTTCCGGCATTCAGGCCTTTGCCGAGAACGCGGAAGCCGCGGACATTGCGAAGCAATGCTCTGTTGAAGTCTCAACCAACAAAGGCAAAAGATCGGCGATGTTTTCCAAAGATTACAAAAGCTACTGGGAAGGAAAGGATCACGGTACGATCCATGTAAAGGTAAAAAACGGAACCAGTCAGGGAATACAGATCAGCTTCTACGGGGACGCTCCCGAAATTTGCGTTACAGACAAAAACGGCAATATCATTGCCGAAAAGAATACAGGCTACCGCACAGAATACATTCCGTTTTTCTCCCCCTGCAGTGACTTTACCGTTTCCGCCGCGGGAGACGGCGTTCTCAAGATCTCGTCTTTGAAGATCCTTTCGGAAGGCACTCTTCCCGGTTGGGTACAGCGCTGGGAGACATTGGAACCGGGTACTGCCGAACTGATGCTTGTTTCCGCGCACCCGGATGACGAGTTGCTCTGGTTCGGCGGAATGCTTCCTTACTACGCCGGAGAAAACGGGCGGCGGGTGATCGTCGTTTACATGGCGGCCTGCGGTTACGCCTACCGCGTGAGTGAGCTGCTGGACGGTCTCTGGCACTGCGGCGTAAAGTGGTATCCCGAGCTTGGAACATTTCCCGATAAGGGTGCCTCCTCACTCGCTTCCACTCAAAGGAACTGGGGTAAAGGAGCAGCCGCCCTCAGAATAACGCAATTGATCCGGAAATACAGGCCTGCGGTGATCGTCACCCATGATATCAACGGTGAATACGGTCATTTTCATCATATTGAAACCGCGAACGCGGTCATCGCTTCCGCAACACGGTATGCCTCCGACCCCGGTTTTGACGCCGGATGCGGGCTTGAGCCATGGCAGGTGCAAAAGCTTTATATCCATCTTCTGAAGGAGAACGCGATCAGAATGGACTGGCGTACACCGCTTTCTGCATTCAACGGCGAAACGGGTCTTTCCGTCGCGCGACAGGCTTTCAAAATGCATATATCCCAGCAGACCGGCCGTTATGCCGTGAACGACAGCGGCAGGATGGACTGCAGTCTTTTCGGCTTGTACTATTCAGCTGTCGGAGAGGACATAATGAAAAACGATTTGTTTGAAAATATACCGGACTGAAGCTTTCCACGCGTTTGGCCGTCTACTGTGCAGCCCCGAAAACCGAGTTGAGGTATTCAGTTCTCCCGGCCAGATATTTTTGTACATAAATAATTTCATCATCCCATGTTTTGCAGGGTCTGTCATCTACCTTCTTTTTCAGCGCGTACGGCCATCTCGCGTGGTTCATCCCGGCTGCCGGTTCGATAAAGCCGGTATATGTGCCGTAAAAGCATACTCCTTCATAGATACCTGTTTGGTTTTCGCTGTCAAGCAGCGCCTGCAGCGCGGGATACAGCTTTTCCTGCCACACGCGGCATACTTCCGCTTTGAATTCGGGGTGGAGATTGTACATATTCTGCCAGAAGCGCTTCGGCGCGCCGTTATTGGTCAGGTAGTTTGTTTTGTAGTATTCGCGCTTAAAGCAATGCTCCACATCCCACGGCGCGCAGGCATGCAGCTTTCCGTCTCCCGAAAGATCGGAATCCTTCCAGAAATAATGGCTGGAGCAGATGTCGATCTCCATACCGAATTCATCCAGCAGCCACAAAAGCGCGAAGCTTTCCATATCGATATACTCGGAAAAATGTTTGCCTTTATTGTTGCAGCCCGTTTTGGAATACAGTGCGTCCTCCATATCCTGCATAAAGCCTATGATATATTCCATTTGTCCGACAGTTGTATATTCGGGGCTTTTCACGCTGAAGATCAGCCCTTTATCCGTTGTCACCAGGCTTTTTTCGTCACGGGATTTATCGTAGGTATCCAGTTCCAGCAGGTATCCGCCGGTGTTGTCTTCCGGCTCGTTCTCTATTTTCCAGGCTTTCCCGTTCGAACTCCTTCCCTTAAGCGGCTTTACCGTTATCCTGCCGCAGTCTTCCGGCGCCTTTTCGTTGATCGCCTCGGTTTGCTTTTCAAGGTCGCGGATATCGATGCGTTCATTTCCGATTTCCATCTTTTCCGTAAGCATATATACCCCGAGATACTCGCCGTTGATATACAGGTCCGTCCATCTGCTCTGCTGGGCAAAAGTCATTCCGCAGGCTGATGCAAGTGTATTGACAAGCATAAAGTTCAGCAGCGAGCTGTCTCTGTAATCGGGGATCAGCACCCAGTTCTTATCCTTTCCCATGCCAAGCAGGTCTGCTCCCCGAGAAAGCTTGATCCCGTAGCCTTTTTTCGGCATGTCCCAGCTCATGTTGCCGCGTCCCTTGATCTGCTTCATTTCACCTGAACTGCATACCTTCCCTTCCCTGTCGATAAGCGTCATATTGCCCGCTATCGCCGGCTTGTTTCTGCCGTTCAGCTTGCTCAGCATACCGTCCTCAGCCAGTTCCACATACAGCGCCGGAATATTTTCGCTTTTTATGGTATCAAAGGCATATTCCGCCTGATCTGTTTTGACAGCCAGTTTCTCCCCCGGCACAAGCCGAACGGCAGTCTCCTCTGTTTTTCCGGATGAATAAAAAAGCGTGACCGAAGCATCGCATTCCGTGCAGAAGGACGGAAGGAAAAACATATGTGTATTATCCAAAAGATGATCGACCGTTTTGAATTTCCCGTCTTTGTATTCAAATACAAGCTCCGCCTTTTCGATTTTCGGCGTATAGGCATATGACGGGCAGGCAAAGGCGAACAGCATTGCAAAAACCAAAACGGCAGTCAAAAACCTTCTCATCTTTCTTCCTCCTGCTGCATGATCAATGGCATTATACCATACAGCGGCATCCGCTACAACGGATATATGAATATATTACTGTTTCGCGTTGCGTGCAGGGCTCCGGCATGCTATAATATCAGCACTACTTATCCTGGAGGTCACCGCTTTGAAGCCTGCTGCTTTTCTTTCAGCCATGCTCGCGCTGCTTATTACCGTCATGCTTTTTTCCGCCCCGGCATACGCGCTTTCCCGTGAGGAACAGGTAAAGGCCGTAACAGCCGATTCCAGAATGATCCGTTATGATGTACCGCTCATCGCCGTTGCCGCCCAGTCATCTGATCTTACCGTCAGCACCCTGAACGGGGTCAAGATCGGCAGTATCACCCGCGGCAAAAACTGCTACATCATTGGTGAAAGCGAAAAAGAGTATTATGTGGCCGATCTTAAGGGAAATACAGGCTATGTGCAAAGATCCAAGGTGAAGGACGCAAAGCGGATCAGCCTGTATACCGCCGGCCAGGAATGGGATCTGACCGTCGACGGTCTGAGCCTTCCGTTCCTGATGATCTTCGGCTCGGCTCCTTCGGAGTTTTCCGGCATGATCAAGAGCAATCTCCCGCTTACGGAGATCGCCGTTGATTTTTTCAATTTCAGAAACATCCGTGAGGACTGCGGCATCCATCTCTTTTTCACCGAAAAGGAAGATATCCGTTCCTTCGATCTTTCAGGTATCAAAAAGCAGATCCCTTTTTCCAAATTCCGTCCCGGTGACAGATACATGACCGTGACCGTACGGGCAGGAAACCTTGAAAAAGTGATCTACAACAGTGTTTTCTGCGTATCAGGCAATTTTTCCCGTCCCTACAGCGCCGTTAAGGACTGCACATACAGCATCAACGCGTCCAATCTTGAAAAGATCACAGACGGAAGCTGCCTGACCGGCTGGAAGATGGGCGGCGAAAAAAAGCTGAAGGTCACCTTTCCGAAGGCGGCCGTCATCGACAGCATCCAGTTGGAATATCTGGATATCCGTCACGGTGTCACACTTCGCTGGACAGACGGAAAGGGAAATCTGCTTTCAGAGGTCTATGACAGCAACCCCGGAGATTTTTACATTCTATCCTACTCCGCTCCCGAAAACGCCGCGGCGGTGGAGATCGCCTGTGATGAAACAAATGTCCAGTTATCCGAGCTGTATGTGTTTGAAAAGGGAAAGAAAACCAATGTGGCTCAAAAATGGACAGAGGTTCCGGATAAGGTGGATGTCATGCTGGTCGTTGCACACAGAAATGACGAATGCCTGTTTTTCGGCGGGATCATTCCCTGGTGCGTATCGCAGGGTAAAACCGTTGCCGTTGTCTATATGACCGATCCCTCTCTCGGCCGTCCTTCCTACACAGAGACGCTGAACGCGCTCTGGATACTCGGTCTGCGCACCTATCCCCTCTACCTTCACATGGTGGATGAAAGACAATCCTGGGAGAGAAACATTCAGGACTGGGGCGGGTATGAAAACATGTACGGCAAGGTGGCGGAAGTGATCCGCAAGTACAAGCCGGATGTTGTCATCGGGCATGATTTGAACGGAGAATTCGGTCACTACAACCATATTCTGACGGCGGACGCGACGCTGAATGGCGTACTGCTGGCGGGCGATCCTTCTGCCTATCCCGAAAGCGCCGCGCTCTACGGCACCTGGGATGTGCCCAAATATTACATCCATCTGTATAACCCCGATCAGCGCATCAATGTGGATTTTAACACTCCGCTGGAATGCCTGATGAACCTCTCTCCCCTTCAGACTGCTTATGTGGCCTTCGAAAAGCATACCACCGAAGCGCACCATAGCGAAGTGTACTCACTGGACAGCTTCGGAAAGGATTATGACAACACCTGCTTCGGCCTGTACCGTTCGCTGGTAGGCCCGGATATTCAGAACAACAGTTTCTTTGAGAACCTTGAGTAAATGAGGAGCCGGCATGCGCAGAAAAACAGCATTCATCATTCTGCTTCTTGTATTATCCGTTCTCCTTCCCTGCGCGGCGCTGGCCGCTTCAACGCCGTCAACGGTGTATCTGTGTGACGGCCGGGAGGAAGAGAAGGCCTCCGGCCTTCCTATCGACGCCATCAAGCCCTTCAAAGCATCTGACGGCAGTTACTGCTTCTGCCTTCCGTCGGGTATAGACATCTCCTGCATCAGGGTGTATCTGAAGGGCGGTCTGACCGGTATCACCGTAAACGGAGAAAAGGTCAGCAACCGTTCTGTAACGAACGCCTTTCACTCCGGCACGGACAATGCGATCGTCATCGGAAAGACAAAATACCGTGTCACAGTGCTTGTTTCCTCCAAAATTCCTTCCGTTTTCCTGAACACCAAAACGGGAGGTCTGCGCTATCTCTCCGAAAGCAAAAAGGTCACCGAAGGTGGAGAGCTCGCTCTCAGGGATGAAAACGGGATGCTCACCTACAGTGACGCGATCGACTATGTGCGTCTTCGCGGGAATTATTCTTTTCAGGTGGATAAAAAGTCCTTTCATATCCATTTGAAGGAAAAAATACCGGTTTTCGGCATGAAGAAAGCAAAAACCTGGCTGCTGCTTGCCAACTACGCGGATAACGCGCTTGTTCGTGACGCGCTCGCCTTTGACCTTGCCGAGGGGGCCGGTATGCCCTACACCATCGATTACCGCTTTTGCGACATGTATCTGAACAACGCCTATTACGGCACATTCATGCTCACCGAAAAGGTGCAGACCGGTAATAACCGTGTAAATATACCGGATCTGGAAGAAGCAACGCAGAATGTAAACAGCACACCTCTTGCCAAATCCGGCATAAAGGGAACAAATAAATATAAGCCGGGCACTTACAAGTATTACGATATCAAAAAAGATCCCGAGGACATCAGCGGCGGATATCTGATCCAGCTGGAAATGAATAACCGCTATGCCGGCTCTACGGCAGGTTTTGTCACCTCATGCGGTCAGGCTGTCCTGATCAAGGAGCCGGATCATCCGTCCAAAGCGGAAACACAATACATTTTTTCTCTGGTGCAATCCTTTGAAAACGCGATCTCCTCTCCGGACGGGATCGATCCGGATACCGGAAAGTACTATTCCGAGCTTGCCGATATGGATTCGATGGTGTCAAAATACCTCGTGGATGAGATCACAAAAAATCTGGACGGCAATAAATCAAGCTTTTATATTTACAAGTATACCGATTTTGTCAGCACAAAGCTCTATTTCGGCCCGGTTTGGGATTATGATAACTCCTGCGGAAATTTCTCCTCCGATATCTATAAAGGCATCACCAATGTTCCGGAAGGCCTGTTGACCGGTGTCAGAACGGGTGCGGAAAAGCAGCGCGAGGCCTATTTCTGGTTCCCTAAGCTTTATGAGCATGAGGACTTCCGGCAGGCAGTGAAAAAGGCCTACCGTGAAACCTTCCGTCCGATCATTCTCGTTCTGCTTGGTATTGAAGAACCTTCTGACAGCACCGGCAGGGCCAGGTCGCTTGATGACTGGGAAACGCTGCTCAGTGATTCTGCCGCCATGAATTTTTCTCTCTGGCGCACATTGAACCGCGTCAACCGGGATTTCCCCATCAATACCGGGGCAACCTATCATGAAACCGTTGACTATGTGCGCAATTTTCTTACCGCACGCCTCGCCTATCTGGACAGTATCTGGCTGAACGGGGATTGATCCGGGTCATTCATTCTCATACCGAACGCAATTATACTCTTCTGTATCTGCCGTTATCCTGTTCACAGAACTATCCGGCGTTCCTCCGCCGGTCTCCCGGATACCGATCGCGCGCGGCAGCTTTTTTTCTGATCGTTCCCGATAAGATGGCCACCCTGTGTCCACATTCTGCCATGCGAAGTGACACGGCGGTTTTCGCTTTTTCGGACAGGGCAATCGCTTATTGCAAAATAGTTAAAAATTTATTAAGAAAGTATTACCAA
>CALGBY010000029.1 GCA_937886445.1 uncultured Clostridia bacterium
AGCAAATATGGAAACAACTCCGCTCTATGGGATTCAGAAATGAAGTATTCAAATCGCTGAATGATGTTGTTGATCGTCTTTGTGATACAATTTGCTCTTTGACCAATGATATGGTAAAAGCATTACTTGTAGGCAGTGGATTGCTGATATGTTTTTAAAATGAGATTAGTATTACTTGATAAATTTCTGTCAACCGGATCGTTATCAGATAGCAGTAAAGCGTGATACCTCATACCCTTGCAGCACGGTGTATCACGCTTTTTCTGTACTGTTTCTCTTTGGCCGACAGCCGGTTGACCGCTGATCCCAGCCGCTTATGACTGCCGATGTTTTTTACACATTCAGAAGAACAGTAAACAGGAGGAACTCTGTCAGATGTGTTCTTCCCTGCCGGCGTCTTTGGGCACATCCAGCCCCGCCCTGCACAGGATGAACATCACGCATACCGCGGCGAAGACCGCCAGCGAGATCCACTGCGAGGTGGAAAACGCGCCGGCGCGCCCGCGAATCTCATCTCCGCGGAAAAATTCGGTGATAAAGCGGATCACGCTGTAGCAGCCGGCATACATGGCCGTAAGGCGCAGACCCGTCATCCCCTTCAGCATGCAGAAAAGCAGCGCCGCAAACAGGATCAGCAGCAGTGCCGCCTCCAGCAGCTGCACAGGAAAACGCGGCCCGGGTATGCCGGTAATCTCGGGATAGGTGACCGCGAACGCGCCCGTCCAGGGAATGCCGTAGCAGCAGCCTCCCAGAAAGCAGCCCACTCTGCCCAGCGCGTGTCCCAGCGGGATCACGGTGGCAAAGGCGCGCGCCACCTGATCAAAGCGGGCGCGGATCATGCGCTTGCCGATCAGAAAACCGGGGATACCGCCGATCAGCCCGCCGTAGAACACCAGCCCTATGCCCTTATAGGTATCGTATTCGCCGGTCACGATCCAGTTCCAAATTTCCTTCAGGGAATAGGTGACCAGAATATAGGTGACCGCCGCGCCCAGCAGCGCGAACAGAAAGCTGACCACGCCCAGAGCGATAAAATCCCAGAAATAACCGCCGTTTCGTTTATAAATGAATCCTCCGCACACAGCGGCAGTGATAAACCCCAGAGCCATCATCAGCCCGTACCCGGCAAGATGGGCGGAACCGATCTCAATTACCGGAAGCATACTGTTTCTTCCTTTCCCTGCCGGGCTGTTTTCTCCCCCGGCGCTTATTCAGTATAGCACAGTCACGCCGTTCGTGCAAAACAAAACGGTTTTTCAAAAAACGCGGAGACCCGGCAGCACCCTGCTTCGCAATTCCGCTCCGCAGCAGCAAGTCTTTTTACAGCAGCGGCACCCTGCCGTTCCGACAGGGTGCCGCGATATTCTGCATTTCTTTTTCCGTCCGGCTTACTCTTCATCCTTCTGAGAAAGGGCATCCGTCACGTTGACGATCACTGTGCGGTCATAGCAGGAGAAGATGCTCTGAATGCGTTCCGCGGAGGGCTTCTTTGTAAACAGGCTCACCACGGGCACGATGATCATGCCGCCCAGCATCGCCACAGCGCCGCAGTTGATGGGGCTCTGCAGGAATTCCGGGAAGGAGGTTTTGAAGAGCATATTGGCCAGCATCAGCAGCGCGCCCCAGAAGAAGCACACTACGCAGGAAGCCTTGGTGGTCTTCTTCCAGTACAGGCTGTACAGGAAGGGAGCCAGGAAAGCGCCAGCCAGCGCGCCCCAGGAAAGGCCCATCAGCTGCGCGATAAAGGTTACATTCAGTTTGTACTGCACCACGGCGATCACAGCGGAGATGATCACGAACACGGCGATGAACAGGCGGATGATGGAAAGATCGCGCTTGTCATTCTTCTTATCCTTCAATATCACGGGGCGGATAAAATCCAGCGTGAGGGTGGAGGAACTGGTGTGTACCAGAGAGGAGAGCGTGCTCATGGAAGCGGAAAGCACCAGCACCAGCGCGATGCCGATCAGCAGGGGAGAAAGCCTGGAAAGCATTTCGGGAATGATGGCGTCAAAATTCGTGCCGTTCGCCATCGCTTCCGGGAACAGGCGTCCGAAGCCGCCCAGGAAGTAGCAGCCGCCGGCCACGATGACGGCAAACACGGTGGAGATCACGGTGCCCTTGCGGATGTCGTTCTCGCTCTTGATGGCGTAGAACTTCTGCACCATCTGCGGCAGTCCCCAGGTGCCCAGGCTGGTCAGGATGACCACGAACAGCAGTCCCAGCGGGTCCGGCCCGAAGAAGGAAGCGAATACACCCGGCGCGTCCGATACGGTGGCATCGGTCACATTGGCCAGCGCGGTCAGGCTGCCGCTGAAGCCGCCGTTCAGGTTGAGCACGCTGGCGATAATGGCCACGATGCCGATCAGCATAACGATGCCCTGGATGAAATCGTTGACGGCGGTCGCCATGTAGCCGCCCGCGATCACGTACACGGCGGTCAGCACAGCCATCACCACGATGCACACGGTGTAATCCACGTCAAAGGCCATACCGAACAGGCGGCTGAGACCGTTGTACAGCGAAGCGGTGTAGGGGATCAGGAAAATGAAAATGATCACGGAAGCCATCAGCTTCAGCGTTTTGCTGTCAAAGCGCTCGCCGAAGAACTGAGGCATCGTGGCGCTGTGCAGGTGCTGTGTCATGATGCGGGTACGCCTTCCCAGCAGTACCCAGGCAAGCAGACTGCCGATGGCCGCGTTGCCAAGGCCGATCCATGTGCTGGCCACGCCGAACTTCCAGCCGAACTGACCGGCATAGCCCACAAAGATCACAGCGGAAAAATAACTGGTGCCGTAGGCGAAGGCCGTCAGCCAGGGGCCCACGTTTCTGCCGCCCAGCACAAAGCCGTGCACATCGGTGGATTTTTTACGGCACACCAGACCTACGGCGATCATAACAGCGAAGAACACGACCAGCAGAAGAATTTTGGTAAGCATTGTAACACCCTCCGTTTTGTTAATAAAAAACCGGTCTCCACAGGTGCAACCCGCAAAGACCGTCTGTCATTTCCCGCTTATGCTTTCAGCACGGGTACAGGCGGCCTTTGAAATAATAATAATACAGGTAAGCAGACATTCCGGGGTCCTCCTTCAAGGTGATGGCTTATTCTATAACGCAGGTTCCCGCCTGTCAAGGTGTATACAATTTATGTACATTGCCCGCTGTGCCCCGGCATCGCCGGAAAGGGAGGCGTTTTTTCAGCGCGCTCCCCCGTCCGGTATACGCTGGTAGGCCAGCCGTTCGTCCCCATTCAGAAGATGGATGATGCCGCAGTAAACAAAGCCGTTCTTTTCAAGAGCCCGCTGCATCGGCCTGTTATCCCGGTGGGTATCGGCGCGCAGATCCGCGCTGCCGGCCATCCCGGCGGCAAAGGCGGTCACTATGCCCATCACGCCATGGCGCGAGCCGTCCTGCGCCACACGGTGCAGCGTGTAATATGGCCTGTCCTTCAGCCACTGTCCCTTTTCGATCACGCGGTAGGTCACATCCTCCCCGCCGATAAGGGCAAACGCGGCAAAGGGTTTACCCTCCTCCTCGCACAGATACAGTACGCCGTCATGTATCTTTTCCTCAAGCTCGGACGGAAAGGGTTCTCCTCCCGCCCACTGGTTGGGATTGCCCGCGGCGCGCATGATGCCCCTCGCCGCGGCATAGATGCGGAGCAGCTCATCCATATCCCCCGCTTCCGCTTTTCTGATCACGATATCCGCCATTATATCTGTTCTCCTTTAGTGAAAAATGTCTGAGGGCTTTTAATAGCGCCGTTCACCGTTTTCGGCTGATTCTTTTAAAAACCGCCGCGTTTTCGCGGCGGTAACGGTGAATTATCCGATTTTCACTTTTCCCGTCAGGAGCCCTCGGGGAAATCACCTTCATACAGTATGGTCTGCGTGGCGATATCCGCGATACCGGTCTGCTTCAGGCCCTTGGTCTTCTGGAAGGCCTTGATGGCTTTTTCCAGCTCCTCTGTGTAATAGCCATCGGTCTTTCCGCTGTAATACTTCTGCTTTTTCAGTTCCTTCTGCAGATCCTGTATCGGGGTCCCGTAATTGCCGGGACGCAGCACAACATACTTATCCTTCGGGCTCTTTGTCACCCTGGAATAGGGCTGCGGGGTAGGGGTCTTCTTCGGTGTAGCCGTTTTCTTCGGGGTGGCAGTCTTCTTCGGCGTGGCGGTCTTCTTCGGGGTGGCGGTCTTCTTCGGGGTGGGGGTGGCGGTCTTCCTGGGCGTTGCCGTCTTTTGGGGCGTTGCCTTTACAGCGGAAGAAGAATTCAGCTTATCCAGGGTTTCATCCGCCACAATGCCGTCCGCCTTCAGGCCGTTGTTCTTCTGGAAGGCCTTGACGGCGGTCTGCGTATCGGTTCCGAATACGCCGTCACATTCGCCGTCATAATAGCCCAGCTTTTTCAAACGCTGCTGGATGGCCTTGATTTTTTCATCCTGATCGCCTTTTTTGTAGCTGACACCGATGCTGCCGGAGGAAGAGGAGGTCTTCTTCGCGGAAGAGGAATACAGCTTTTCCAGCGTGAGCGGACCGGCGATGCCGTCATAATAGGAGCAGTTGCGCTTCTGGAAGGCGATCACGGCTTTTTCCGTCACCGTATCATACTTGCCGGTGGCTTTGCCTGTCAGGTAACCCAGGCTGATCAGGCGTTCCTGCATCTGCTTTACCTTGGTACCGCTGTCGCCCTTTCTCAGATAGGTGTTTTCATAGCTGCTCGCCTTCGGGGTGGCGGTGGAACGCGGCGCGGCGGTAGCGGTCTTTTTCGCGGTGGTACGGGCGGGCGCGGCGGTTTTATCCGGCTTCTTTGTCGCCTTCGCGCTCTCCAGCTTTTTCAGGGTATTGGCGCCAACCTTTCCGTCCACGGTAAGCTTATACTGCGTCTGGAAATCCTTTACGGCCTTTTCGGTAGCTTCTCCGAAGATGCCGTCCGCCTTTCCGCTCAGGAAGCCCAGACGGATCAGCTTTTGCTGTATCGCCTTAACATTGTCTCCCCGGTCTCCCAGCTTGACAGACTTGGAGGGCGGTTCGGCAGTGGGCACATTGGTGATCACGGGCACATTGCCGCCCGGCGTCTGCTGCGGCACGGGCGTTTCCGCGGCCGGCGGCATGGTGATCACCATCTGCGGGGTGGAAGGGGCATGGGTATTCACCTGCGGCAGCTCCGTCACACGGGGCGCCAGCGTAGGTACATACACCGTGGGGATCGCGGCGGGGTCCATCCTCTGCACGGGCTCCTCATCGGTGTTCACACAGCCGCAGAGGCACAGGCCCGCAATGACGAGCAGCAGCGCCGCGGCGGCAGTTTTTGCATAGATCCTTTTTTTCATTCTCCATCTTCCTTTCGGATTCAAGACGGCGGAAATCGTATATATCCGGTACTGTTACTTAAATTTTACGGCTTCCTTGCTGAGCAGCTTTTCCATGGTGGCGTCATTCACGATGCCGTTCACGGTCAAACCGTTCTTCTTCTGGAATTCGCGCACGGATATCGTGGTCTCATCACCAAATTTTCCGTCCGCGCTGCCGGTGTAGTAGCCCAGCGTTTTCAGGCGCTTCTGAATGATCTTGATCTCGTCGCCGGTATCGCCCTTCTTGAATTTGATGCCGATATAGCCGCTCACGGTGGAGGTCTTCTTCGCGCGGGCGGAATAAAGCGTGCTCAGGGTGAGCGGGCCGGCGATCCCGTCATGGTAGGAACAGTTCTTCTTCTGGAATTCCGTGACCGCGCGTTCGGTGATCGCGTCATACTTTCCGGTGGCCGTTCCGCTGAGGTAACCGAGGCTGATGAGCCGCTCCTGCATGCGCTTTACCTTGGTACCGGTCGAGCCCTTCTTGAGATAGGTGTTCTGATAGCTTTGCGCATTGGGCGTAGCGGTGGGCTTGGGCGTAGGTGTCTTTGTCGGCTTGGGGGTGGCGGTCTTCTTCCTGGGCGTCGCGGTCTTCTTGGGCGTTGCGGTCTTCTTGGGCGTCGCGGTCTTCTTTCTGGGAGTAGCGGTCTTCTTGGGCGTTGCCGTCTTCTTCTTGGGCGTAGCGGTCTTATCGGGCTTCTTGGTGGCGTTCGTGCTGTTCAGCTTCTTCTGCGTTTCAGTGCCCACCTTACCGTCCACGGTAAGCTTATTGGCCTTCTGGAACTCCTTAACGGCCTTTTCGGTGGCTTCACCGAAATCACCGTCGGCTTTTCCCTTCAGATAGCCCAGCTTGATCAGCTTGTTCTGCACCAGCCTTACAGCCTCGCCCTTGCTGCCCAGCTTGAGGGATTTGGAGGCAGGAGTCGCCGTGGGCGCGTTGGTCTGCATTTTCACGGTGGGCGTCACGGTGGGGTCATTGGCCTTGGGCGCCTTGGTAGCGCCCTCCTCCGGCACACGGGTCGTCATCGTCTGCACCGTAGCGGGCGCGGAGGGCACATTGGTGGGAGCCATAGTGCGCTGCGGGGCCACAGTGGGCACATAGATCGTGGGCAGCGCGGCCTGTGTGTTGTTCTCCGGTACGGTCACATTATCTTCCGCCGTATTCACGCAGCCGCACAGCAGCGTTACAGCTACTGTCAGCATCGCGAGCAGCGAGCACAGTTTGCCGGTTTTTTTATTATACATGGTCTTGTCCTCCCCTTGGTGCCGTCATCCGGCAAAATCCTTATAATTCCATATATGAAAACCCAGTTTTTCAGCTGTATCCGTATTGGCCCTGCTGTCATCGGTAAACAGTGCCTTTTCAGGGTCTACACCGAATCTCTTTATCAGCACGCGGAAGATCTCCTCCCCGGGCTTGACCAGCTTTTCCTCCGAGCTGCACACATATCCGTCAAAGAAGCGGAAAAACGGGAAATACTCCATCGCGTGCCGCAGTGAAGGCTGGGGGTAATTGGTAAGCAGCAGCAGCTTTTTGCATTTGCTTCTGGCCTCCTCCAATTGCTCCGTAAGCGGAAGAGGCTTCATATAAAGATGAAAACGTTCCACCATATCCGTCATGATCTTTTCCGCTTCCGGTATACCGCTTCTTTCGGCGATATCCCGGGCGATCACGGCGTTATCATCCTTCCCCAGGTCAAACCTGCCCCACTGCAGTCCCTTTCCGAACACGGCTTCATGCAGGCCCGCGCGCAGGGACTCCGGAAAAAATACCGTTTCAAGATACGCCGGATCCCACCTCAGGAGCACATTCCCGATATCGAACACCAGCGTCTCATAGCCTTCCAGTCTCCGGTCCACCGAATAATCCCCCCATTCTGTTAAAGGATACCATATTACGCGTGCGTTGGCAATGATTAAATTGTAAATCCGCCCGTAAGGTGCGTTTCCGTGTCGAAGTATCATCCGCTTATGCTTATTTCCGCTCTTTCTCTTCCATTTTCAGCGCTTGAGTGCAGGATATCGGGCCTGCCGTATAGAAATAAATATGCCGGGAAACGGAGGGATGACAAACGGTACGCGGTGTGATTTTTGATATGGACGGCCTGCTGTTCGACAGCGAGCGCGTAGGCTGCGAGGTGATCGCGGAATGCGGAAAAATGCAGGGGGTGCAGATCGCCCCGGAATTTATTCTCGGTACGCTGGGCATGACGGATACCGTAAGCAAGCCGCTGTACCGGAAAACCTATCCCGGCATTGACCCGGACAGGCTGTTTGCGGATTTTGTCACGGTCATGCGCGGCAAAGCGGTCAAAAAGGAGATCCCGCTCAAAAAGGGCGCTTTGGAGCTGCTTGAACGGCTGAAGGAATTGGAGATCCCCTGCGCGCTTGCCAGCTCGAGCCAGCTTGAATCGGTACAGGCCTACATCGACGGGAAGGGCATCACCGGATATTTTTCCGCCGTGCTGGGCGCGCCGAAGAATGTGCGCAGCAAGCCGGAGCCCGATATCTTCATTCTGGCGGCCGGGATGCTGGGCAGAAAGCCGGAGGAATGCATGGTGCTGGAGGACAGCGTGAACGGCATCCGCGCCGGGCACGCGTGCGGAGCGTATACCGTGATGGTGCCGGATCTGATCCCTTTCCGGGAGGAGCTTCGCCCCTATACAGACAGGGTATGCGAAAGCCTTGAACAGGTAAGAAAAGAGTGCTTTGAATGAATATCACCGTGCTGTGTGTGGGAAAACTGAAGGAGAAATTTTACGCGGACGCCGCGAATGAATATATCAAGCGCCTGTCACGCTACAGCAGGACCGATATCTGTGAGGTACCGGATCTGCCCGAGCCCGCGAACGCCTCGGACGCGGACAGGGAAAGCGTAAAAACAAAGGAAGGCAGAGAGCTGCTGGCAAAGATCCGCCCGCAGGACCGGGTGTGTGCCCTGTGCATAGACGCCCCCCAGCTCAGCAGTGAACAGCTCGCGGAAAGGATCTCCGCCGCAAAAATGAGCGGAGACCGGTATGTGTTCGTCATCGGCGGCTCGCTCGGGCTGAGCGATGAGGTGCTCCGCCGGGCGGATGAAAGGCTTTCCATGAGCAAAATGACCTTTCCGCATGCCCTGGCCCGGGTGATGATCCTGGAGCAGATCTACCGGGCGGAAAAGATCAACGCCGGAGAACGCTATCACAAATAACGCCCTTTCCCCGTCAACCGCAAAAGGAGGCCGCGCGATGGAAGAAAGACCCATTCTTGCCCTGATGTATGATTTTGACCACACCCTCAGCCCGCGTGATATGCAGGAATACGCCTTCATTCCGGAGCTGGGGCTGGAGGCGGAGGAGTTCTGGCAGATGTGCCGGGTCACGGGAAAAAAGTACAATATGGACGATATCCTCGCCTATATGTATGTAATGCTGCGCGAAGGTAAAAAGCGCGGCATGACGCTGCGGAGGGAGACCTTTAACCGTCAGGGCAGTCAGGTGGAGCTGTTTCCCGGCGTGGATACCTGGTTTGACCGCGTGAACGCCTACGGAGACCGGCTGGGGTTTTCGGTAGAGCATTACATCCTCTCCTCCGGGCAGAAGGAGATCATCGAGGGCACCTCTATCGCGAAAAAATTCAAAATGATCTACGCCGCGGAATATGTGTACAACGATGATACCGGCGAGCCCGAATGGGCGGCGATGGCCGTCAACTACACAAGCAAAACACAGTTCATCTACCGCATCAACAAGGGCATACTGGATGTGACGGATAACCGCCGTCTGAATGAGCACACCCCGCACGATATGCGCCGTGTGCCCTACACCAATATGATCTATATCGGCGACGGCAGCACCGATATCCCCTGCATGAAGCTGGTAGGCACCCGCGGCGGGCGCTCCATCGCGGTATACACAGGCGAAAGGAACCGCACGGTGAACGATATGCTCATCCACGGGCGCGTACAGTTTGTCGCGCCTACGGATTACCGTGAGGGCAGCGACATGGAGAAAACGGTATTCGGCATATTCGACGCCGTGGCGGCGGAAAACCGCAACATCGCGCTGAACCGGAAACAGCTGGACGAGGCATACGCCTCCCTGCAGGCCCCCTGAGCGGTGCGCGGCTCACAGCATGAAAAACTCCCGTTCCGGGCTTTTCCGCCCCGGACGGGAGTTTTTCGGTCCTATCAGAATATACATTTCCCCGCGAAAGGCACAGGAACGCGTCATTCTTTCTCTGTTTCCTCGCGCTGTTTCAGTTCCTTCCATATTTTCAGGGCGAGCGGGATCGCCAGCATAAAGGCAAACAGATCAGCGGCGGGCTGCGCCAGAATAACGCCCCAGATCTCCTTTTCCAGCACCGCGGGCAGGATAAGCACAACGGGAATGAACATCAGCCCCTGTCTCGCCACGGCAAGCAGGGTGGCCCCCACCACACGGCCGATGTTCTGATAAAGCATATTGGTAAGGGTCACCACCGCCATCAGGGTAAAGGTGCAGCACTGCGCGCGCATCACATAGGTACCGTACTGGATGGTGACCGGGTTATCCCGGAACAGCGCCACCACATTGCCCGCGAAGATGAAGCCCGATACGCTGGCGCAGAACAGGATCACCAGACCCACCTTTACGCAGAAGGCATAGGCACGGCGCACACGCCCGTACTTACCGGCTCCCCAGTTGAAGCCGCACACGGGCTGAAAGCCCTGACCGAAGCCCAGCAGCGCGCTGAAGCCGAACATCATGATCTTGCTTACGATGCTGAACGCGGCGATCACGGCGTCGCAGAAATCCTTTTCGTTCAAAGCGCTCATCGTGCGCGCGTATTCCGCGGCGGCGGCGCTGCCGGCGGCATTGTTCAGGCACAGGGTAGCCACGCTGGCAAGCCCCTGCCGGAACAGGCTGGGCGCTCCGCCCACACAGATGTTTTTCAGATAATACAGGCTGGGGTGGAAATTTTTCAGCCGGATCTTCAGGCTGTCGCTACGCAGCGTGCCGATATAAAGTATCGCGCAGCTCACGGTCTGGCTGATGATGGTAGCCAGAGCGGCCCCGCTCACCTCCATGCCGAAGGCGAAGATCAGCAGCGGGTCCAGCGCGCAGTTCAGCACCGCGCCGCTCACAAGGCCGATCATAGAAAACACGGCATTGCCCTGAAAACGCAGCTGGTTGTTCAGCACGCAGCTCATGCACATAAAGGGCGCGCCAAGCAGGATCAGCGTAAGGTAATCATCGGCATAGCGCACAGTATCAAGCGATACATTGCCGTTCTCTCCCGCACCCAGCACATTCAGCAGAGCAGTCTTGAAGATCAGGCCGCAAGCCAGTATGACCAGTCCGAAAAGCAGGGCGCATATATTGCCCGTACTGGCCATCACCTCAGCTTCATCGTTCTTTCTCGCGCCCAGCGCGCGGGAGATGAAGTTTCCGCTGCCCTGACCGAAAAAGAAACCGAAGGCCTGAATGACCGTCATCACGGGAAACACCAGCCCCACACCGGTAGATGCCGCAGCCAGCTCCCCGCCGATCTGCCCTACAAAAAAGGTATCCGCGATATTGTAAAGCGCTGTTACCAGCATGGAGATCACCGTAGGCACGGCCATTTTGCACACCAGCTTTTTCACCGGCTCCGTGGTCATCATGATCAGCTTACCGTTTTTTTCACCCGCGTTTTTCTGCATCCGTTCTTCTCCCGCTTCGTTTCATTACTGTTTTTTTGTACACACCCGCGTGCGTAAAGGTCATTATACCCTTTTTCGGGCCTTCAATCAAGCATTTGCGTGTTTATCCGATATTTGGTACGCATATAGCCGATATTCGGCCTGTTATCCCGTTCCGGCATGTTTTGCCGTTTCCGTATTGATTTGTTACGGTTTTGCCTGTATAATGGCCTTACCTGAAACAGAGAAAGGAGCGTCCGCGCACCGCGCGGCGGTATCAGCTTATGCGTATCATCGAGCTTGACAGAAAAGGATTTGAAGGCCGCACCGTTCTTTTCTCGTATGATTCCTTCGGCATCTGGAAAGCCGTGCCGACGGCGGAGGAAGGGGCGATGGGCACGGTATTCCGCTATGAAAAAGCGCCCAAAGTTCATCATGAATTCGAGTCGCCCTTCTTTCAGGATTATTTGCCGGATTCCATCGTATACGCCCTGTATGACGAAAACGAGATGCGCGGCTTTATCGAGGTGGCCAGGGAATGGAACGGCCGTCTGCGGGTGGGCGGGCTGAATGTGTTTGAGGGTTACCGCCGCCGCGGCTACGGCTCGCTGCTGTTCACCAAGGCCCGGGAGGCCGCCCGCAGGCTGAAATGCCGCGGCATCGTTCTGGAAACGCAAAGCTGCAACAGCGGTGCCATCGCGTTCTATCTGCGTCAGGGCCTGCGCTTCACCGGCTGTGACCTGACCTGTTATTCCAACAGCGATATCGAAAACAACGAAGTACGCATCGAGATGGGTATGACCCTGTAAAAAATACCATGAAAAAGCTGCTGATCACGGGCTTTGACCCGTTTGGCGGGCAGAAGATCAACCCGGCGTGGGAAACGGTACGCTCACTGCCCCGTGTGATCGGGGATCATGAGGTTTACTCCCTGCAGGTGCCCACGGAATTTGCCCGCTGCCATATTCCTCTTTTTGAGGCAGCCGACCGGCTGCAGCCGGATCTTGTGCTGTGCGTAGGTCAGGCGGGCGGCCGCCGCGAGGTGACAGCGGAATACGCCGCGATCAACCTGATGCACGCCTCCATGCCCGATAACGCGGGCTTTGCTCCCCGCCTGCTGCCCGTGGAGGAAGGCGGGCGCGAGGCCTTTTTCACCCCGCTTCCGCTGCACACCGCGGTTGAAACGCTCAGGGCGCACGGACTGCCTGTATCGGTATCCTACAGCGCCGGGGTATATGTGTGCAACACGCTCTATTACCGCTGTCTCAGCCGGTTTTGCGGCACAGCCACCCGCGCCGGTTTCATCCATGTGCCCTTCTTCCCCTGCCAGGCGAAGGAAGGCGTTCCCGCTCTTGAGCCGGAGGAGATCGCCGGCGTCATCACCGGGCTGATCGGGCTGTTCTGACAGGATATCAGCGATACCGCTGCAAAAAACGATCCCGACAAATACGATAAGGGTGCCGGACCGGTCATTTTGATCGATCAGGCACCCTTTTGATACTTCGCGCGGAAATTCATTTCCGTTTATCGGAAAGCTCCGTTATCTTTCTTATGATCCGCCCTCCGGATGCGGCTTCCATGGTCTGTTATTCCGGCCATACACTGTTTACAAGCTTCCAGCCCGTCACAGAAAAGGACGCCTTTCTTTTCCTCACGGAGAAACCGTCAGCGCAGCCAGCACACTGTCAAAGTCCGGAAGTCCGTATCCGGCATAATAATCTACCGTGATCAGTCTGTTGCCCGGCAGCAACGCGTTGAAGACCCAGCCACCTGCCTGATAGCACCCCTGAAAAAATACCGGTTCCTGTACATAACACACGCCCTCCACTAAACCGGAGGTGAAGGGAACAGTATCATTATACTGAAGTATCGTGTCCCAACTATCCTGCAACACCTCGGCATCTTCATAACATTCTTCGCGCAAAACGATACCGGTCCCCGAAACCGGGTCATATACACCGGCATACACACCGGTAGGTTCCGAAAAGAGATCCTGCTCATCTGCGAGCAGAGAATCCACTTCATACTGCTCATCCAGCCAGCTATTCAGATACTCCCACGTCTCAAGCAGTTGCGTGTTTTCCGTATCCGATCCGAATGCCCATACGCCGCTATCCGGCAAATCACCTGTTTCACCGATAAGCGGCAGAACCGGTAAGTACTCTTCCAACGGTACTATGGTAAGCAACTCCGGTTCTTCCACGTAATACTTCACGTTTCCGCTCAGGACCCAGTATCTCATCGGTACCTCCACAGTCAGCGAGCAGCTGCCTGTATTCAGCTCTGCTGTCTGTGTGCCGTTCATTTGTTCTGAAAAACCTTCCGTGTACACACTGCTTATCACGGGTGACAGATCCACCACATCGTCAGCAAACACGGAAAAACATTCCTCTCCGAGCAGGGTGATAAAAATAACTGCTTTTTCACCATTCGCGGAAAGTTCAAATATATCATAGTCGATCCCGTTTACTCGCGCCTTTCTCTCTCCGGAAAGCGTTTGCTCTCCCGAAAGCTCAGGAACGGCGGAATCAAGAAGTACCTTTGCTAAAGCCGCAGCATCCGAATCCCCGTCCGCGGCAGCATAAAGCGCGTTCACATTACCGAAGGCGACCGTAAAGCCCGCCTTCACGCCTGCTGTATCCCTATAGGAATACAGCCTGATCCCGGACAGCTTTGCTGTTTCCGTTTCCTGTCCGTTCATCCCCTCCGGCACTTCCAGCGTGAACGATCCGAACACCGCTTTTTCAGCCGGTTCCGCCGGGATGGATACCGTGGGTGCTCCCGCAGAAATAAATGTCATGATCAGTGCAAGCAGAACAGTAAGTAATTTTGCCATAAGCATATCCTTTCTTCAGATCCTTTCCGGGGAAGCATTGATCGAATGAGAAAGACACAGATTTGAAAATGTATGCAGATCATTTTCAAACAGACAATGGTGCTTCTTCCGGAGAATGAACCATAAGTATCGTATAAAGGAGCATCGCAAATGAACCGGGGAATAAATCAGTGTTTCCCATAAACAATGAGAAGCTGTATTTGTCAGTCCATTTCTCCGATCGCGTCCAGGCCGTTCTTGTTTTCCACCTTTTTCGCACGGATGTTCTTAACAAACAGTCCGAACACACCGGCGCTGAGCAGGGTAAGAACGGCGGCGTACACCGGCAGGGTGCTCCAGGCGCCTGTCATGTTCAGAATGAGGCCCAGCAGCACGGGAGTCACCGTCTGCGCCGCCATGCTGGAAGCGTAGTAGTAGCCGGTAAAGCGGCCGATATGCTCTCCGGTGCAAAGCTCCACCACCATGGGGAAGCTGCAGTTATGCACCAGCGCCATGCCAAAGCCCTTCAGCAGCCACACGGCATAGAGCAGCGCAGGGAAGGTAAATTCTCCGTTGGGCGCGTTTTCCGCCACCGTGCCGGTAGGCACGGCAAAGCACATCAGCGCAAGGCCCGCCAGCGCAAGCAGCAGTCCTCCCGTTACGGTACGCTTGCGGCCGATCCTGTCCGCGATCATGCCTGCCACGGCAAAGCCCGCCACGCTGGCGGCGCCGCCCAGAATGGTGAGCAGCATGGTGGAGGAGGAGGAGCTTTTCAGATAATAAATGACATAATTGCCGATATAGGTACCGATGGCGTTATCACTCATGAACCAGAGGAATTCCGCGGCAAGGATCGCCAGAAGCATATTGCGGTTGGCACGGCTCATGGGGCCCTGATCGGTCACACGATCCTGCACGGCGGCCATGCTCTCTCCCAGAGCCATCTCATCCTTCATCTTTTCCGCCAGCTCGTTTTCACGCACGGTGAAGAAAAGCACAAGGGCGCTGATCACCATCAGCACGCTGGCCACGATGAACGGGATCTCAATGATCCACAGCTTTCTCTCCGCGGTGGGGGCATTGATATAATCCGAAAGCTTCAGGAACAGACCCAGCACGGTGGCAAAGGCGCCGCCGATATAGCCGATGATGTTGATGATGCCGTTCGCGCGGGCGCGAAGGGGCTTGGGAGTGATATCCGGCATGAGGGCAACGGCGGGGTTGCGGTACATCATCATAAACAGAAGCACGACCGCCATCATAGCCACCATGCCCGCCACGCTGTTTTGATGGAACAGAAGCGGAATGAAAGGGAAGGCAATAGCGGATACCGCCGTGCCGACGAGGATGTAGGGCATGCGCTTGCCGATGGGCGTGCGCGTTTTGTCGCTCAGGCGGCCGAAGATGGGCAGCATCACCAGCGCGGCCAGGTTATCACAGGCCATGATGATGCCGACCAGCCACTGCACATTCAGGATCTTGTCATCCTGCCCGCAGTTTTTCAGTTCCGCGCTGGTCATGCCGTACATACGTCCGGCAAAGATATCGGTAAGGAAGGTGGGGCACCAGCTGTCGTATACCTGCCACAGAAGCAGTATGCCGAAAAAGGCAAAGCCGATCAGGCAGGTGCGTTTCACATTCAGCTTGAGGCCGGAGGAAGCGTTGTTTTTCATAGCATCGGTTCCTTTCCTGTGTCATAAAGTGTTTTTTAAGAACGAAACGGCGGGAAAAGCGTTCTCCCGGATCTGTTTCATATATTTATTATAGCACAAAGCCGTTTTTTGACAATAGAGACCCTTGACAGACCGGCAAAGCGGGCTTATACTATATGCGAACATTTGTTCGTAATTTATGCAGAGGCGGAAAAAACGGCATTTTTTCCGGAAAAGAGGCGTATGTCATGCAGGAAAAGCAGTACCTGAAGGTGCGGGCGGATTTTATGCCCGACGGCACTCTGCGCCCCCTCATGTTCCGCGACGGGGAGGGAGAAAAGGTGGTGATCGACCGCGTGCTGGATGTGCGCCCCGCTCCGGCGCTGAAGGCGGGCGGTCACGGCACACGCTACACCTGCCGCGCGGGAGAAAGGATCTTTTTTCTGTTCAATGACAGGGGATTCTGGTTTTTTGAAAGCATATGACGCCCGCGCTGTACCGGCACGGGCCGCGGAGCATTGAAGCAGGCCGGGAAGCGCTGCTCCCCGGCCTGACATGATGTATTCTCAGCTTTTTATTCCCATTTGATAAGCAAAAAACCGCTTTGCCGCCGCTGGAGATCGTTCCTGCGCGGCGACCGGTTTCCGTATTCCTTCCTGCCGCGCGGTAGGGATCATTCCTTTCGCACTCTGCCCAGATAATTGTCCAGATCCTTCTTCACGCTGTCCGGGATCTTCCTTTCAACAGGACACTTTACGGCACAGGCCATTTCCAGCGCGAAGGCGGCGATAAAATCGATATCCTTCAGCAGCTGACCCGCGGATACGACCTTCACGGTGTCAAAGCGGTCATGGATGGTGGCCGCGGCGGAAGGCGCGAGACGGGCAAAGGAGAGCGCGGGCACTCCCCGGTCGGCAAAGGGCGTGCTGTCGCTGGAATAAACACCGGTGCGCGTTTCAATGCCGAAGCCCGTGATACAGCCGCGCCAGGCGAGATAATGCCCAATGCTTTCGGGCCCGCTCACACAGCTGATAAACCGGCCCATCGTGCTGCCGATCATATCCAGATTGATGTTCAGAACACACTGCTCCAGTTCCTTTTCATGATCCCGCGTATAGGCCTTGCTGCCCAGCAGCCCGCGCTCCTCGCTGCCGCAGAAAATGAACCTCATGCCATAGTGCCGCTTCGATGTACGGGCGGCCTTTTCCATGATACCCAGCAACCCCACGCAGCCGGTCATGTTATCATACGCGCCTACGGAAAGCGGCACGGTGTCATAATGCGCCGTAAGGGTGATGTACTCATCGCTTTCGCCGGGCAGAAAAGCCACCACATTGCGGGAAAGCGCCTTTTTCTCGTTCTGCTCGATCACGATGCGCGCAGTCTTCACCCCGTGCTCGATCAGCTTCACGGCATCCGTCACATGCAGGTTCACACCGGGCAGCTTCACGCCCTGCGCCACATAGCTGCGCAGCTCCTTCGCGTCGGTATCCCTGTTGGGCACACGCGCGTCTCCGTTGAAGGTGATGAACCCCGCGGCGCCGGCCTCCGTCAGATCCTTGTACAGCCAGCGGCCGATGCCGGTATCCACCATCACGATCTTTCCTCTGCACATGGAAAGGCTGGCCTGATCCTTGCCGGGCATATAGCAGAACGGAGCCTCCCTGTCCCAGCTGCCGCAGCAGCGATAGCCCGTGCAGGGGATCTCCTTTCCGTCTGCGTACAGCTTTGCCGAAAGCACCTCGTCCCCGTCCACCTCAAAGGTCTCGATCCGGGTCTCGGCTCCCAGCCTTTCACACTGCTCCTTCAGGTACAGGGCAGCCCTTTCCTCGCCCTCAGTAGCGCTCACACGCTTATAGGCGGTATCCTTCAAAAGCGTATTTACCTGTTTGATGTTCATCTGCTTCCTCCGCGTATCCGGTCGTGCCGGGTTTACTTTGTCTTTACTTTCGTCAGGGTGAAGGTGACATTTTCGTTGCTGATCTCAAGCGTATCCTCCCGCACGGTATAGGCGCATGTGATCTCATCCAGCGCCAGCACCCCGTTTTCGGCATAAAAATCGCCGTTCACGGCACGCTCCTGCGTTTCGCCGTTTTCCTCATAGGAAGCGGCGCAGCGGTACTTGCCCTTCACCTTTGTTGCATCATTGGCGGGCGTATCATCCGCGGTAAAGGTAAAGGAAAGCTTTCCCTTATAGCTTTCCATGCTGCCCCCGCGCTCCGCGACCGGAGACTCAAAGGCGGAAAGCTCCTCCGTTTCCCAGGTGCCGCATACGGGATGGATGTTTTTTTCGTCCCCGCTTCCGCAGGCGCACATGAGCAGCGCCATGATGCAGGCAAGCAGCAGCACGAACGCCTTTTTCAGATCCTTCTTTTTTATACTCATCGTGTGTTCCTCCGCGCCAAACGATACTTTGTTATTACATATTCTATCATAACGCTTTGCCCGCGTAAAGTCAACCGGCGCTGTATTTACCGCGTGCCCTGAAGGCGTATTTTTCCGTTTACAACGGTCATCAGCGGCCGCAGGCGCAGCAGCCTTTCCGCGCTCACGGTCTCAAGATCCTCGCCGTATACAGAAAAATCGGCAAAGTATCCGGGAGCGATGCGTCCCATCCGGTCCTCCATCCCCACACAGCGGGCCGCCATCACGGTGTGGCACAGGATCGCTTCCCGGCGGGTAAGCCTCTGGGCGGGCAGCCAGCCGGACGCGGGGAAGCCCTGATAATCGCGCCGCTCCGAGGCGCAGTAGATATTGCCGGCCGGCGAAGCGTCCTCCACAGGGCAGTCGCTGCCGGAGGAAACGGTCACCCCGCTGTCATACAGCGTTTTCCAGGCATAGCTCGTGCTTTCGCGCTCCGTGCCCACCCGGGAAGCGCAGATATGCAGATCATATTCCGCGAACACCGGCTGGGCGTATACGCAAAGGCCTTCCTCCCGGATGCGTTCAAGCTGATCCGGGCCGGTGATCTGGCAGTGGATAATGCCGTCCGGAAGGTTGCCCGCCTCCGGCAGGACACTTTTCGCGTATGACGCGGCCTCCAGCACACACTGCACCGCTCCGTCGCCGATCGCGTGCACGATACAGGGATAGCCGAGCCGGTGCGCGGTGACAAACAGTTTTTTCATTTTCTCCGTATCGGTCACGCACACGCCCGTGCCGTCACGGTCGGCATAGGGCTGCCTCAGCCAGGCGGTACCCGCCCCCAAGCTGCCGTCCGCGAACAGCTTTCTGGGCCCCAGACGGAAAAAATCACTGCCGCTCATATAAGCCCTGCCCCTGCCTGCCCAGGCTTCCATTTCTTCATCCGTGGCCAGCGCGCACTGCTCCACCACCCTCACGGGCATCCTGCCCTCCGCGTCCAGTCGGCGGTACGCTTCATACACCGTTTCCGCTCCGTAGGGTCCGCTCGCCAGATCATCCGAAAAGATCGCGGTCAGCCCCAGATCGGAGGCGTAACGCATGCCCTGCAGCAGCTTCTGCATGCAATCCTCTACACCGGGGTTCTCATCGCCGCAAAACAGGTCAAAAACGGCGTTTTCGGTAACAGTGCCCGTTTCAGAGTCCACCGTGCCGCCTACAGGGGGGCGGTACGCGCCCGTCATGCCCTTTTCCTCCAGCGCCTTCGTGTTCGCGATCACCTTATGCCCGCAAACACGGGTAAGCCGCACCGCCCGGTCCGGGCAGATCGCGTCCAGCTCCGCCTTCACAATGGGACGGCGGTCCGCCCAAAGATCCTCATTATAGCCCCGGCCGTCGATACGAGCGCCGGACGGCAGCGTCTGCGCCTGCCGGCGTACCGCCTCCAGTACCTCTTCCCTGCTTTTCATGCCCTCCAGCACGAGCTGACTGTCGGTATACGCCTTGTTCAGGATATGCAGATGGCTGTCACACAGCCCGGGGTATACATAAGCCCCCTTCATATCGGTCCTTTCGCAGCCGGGTACAGCCGCCTTCAGCACCGCGGCATCCGTACCGGTCAGCGCGATATGCCCGTCCCGGATGAGCAGCGCCGTTTTTCCGTCGTTTTCCCCGTTTTCGCTGAAAAGGCGCGCGTTATAGAGTATGCTTTCCATAGGCAGACCTCCGTTCAATATCCCGATACCCGTATTTTACCCTATCTGCGCGCGGGAGCGCGGTATTTTTTCTGTTTGCGCTGAAAAACGGGCAGAAATCGTACACTGTATTGCCTCGCGGGCAGGCGGATGCTACAATACACCTGAAAACGGAATTTTCTGTATGTCACGGAGGCATCTATGGCAAAGAAGAAACTGATCCTCATCGCCGATGACGAGATCGGCATCCACGAAAGCCTGCGTATCTATCTTGAAAGGGAGGATCACGAGGTGTATTCGGTGTTCCGCGGCGACGCGGTCATGGAAGCCTTCGAGCGCATGCGGCCGGATCTGGTGATCCTGGACATCATGATGCCGGGGCGCAGCGGCACACAGGTGTGCGCCGATATCCGTGCCGTTTCCTCCGTGCCCGTCATCATGCTTACCGCGAAGGGAGAAGAGGTGGACAAGCTGCTGGGCTTTGCCCTCGGCGCTGATGATTATATCGTGAAGCCCTTCTCCCCGCGTGAGGTGGTCAGCCGCATCGCCGTGATCTTCCGCCGTATGAACGCCATGCTCACCTCTCCCGAAAGCGGTGTGCTCACGGTGGGTAACACAGCCATCGATATCCGCTGCTACGAGGTAAAGGTGAACGGCGAAAGGATCCTGCTCTCCCCCAAGGAGGTCGAGATCCTTCACCTGATGGCCTCCTCCCTTCGCCGCGTGTTTACAAGAGAACAGCTGCTGGACAGCATCTGGGGCTTTGATTTCAACGGTGACCCGCGCGTGGTGGATACCGGCATCAAACGCATACGCAAAAAGCTGCCGCCCGATACCGATATCGTGCTGCGCTCGGTATACGGCGTAGGCTACAAGGCCGAGGTGAGGGAATGATCCGCTCCACCTACCTCAGGCGTTTCCTGATCCTGCTCACACTGTGCGTCATCTTTACCGCGGCCGGCTCCATGGTGCTCAACCTCTTTTTCGCGCGGGACAGCTATTCCTCCGTGCAGCAGGATCAGCTCACCCGCACGCTGGCCGCCGGTGAAGCGCTGCTCACCGGCTATTCCACCGGCATATACACGCGGGAGGATCTTGCGGTACAGGTGAACGCGGTCACCGATACCTCCGGCGCCTTCTATGTGCTGGCGGATGAGGAGGAAAACATCCTTGCCCGCACCGAAAGCGCCGGGAACTACCTTTCCGATCACGATATCTCCTCCTTCATTCGCGTACTGCCCGACCAGGCGATGCTCTCCGTGAATGTTGAGTCTGTCGCCGGCAGCGCGCAGATCATCGCGCGGAACCTGAACGGCAAAACGGGCTTTGTCATCTGCGGCCTGCCGGGCGCCGCCTACGCCCGCGCCGCGGATGCCCTTTATTCCCGCATGCTGCTGTTCCTGCCGGTCATGATGCTGGTGATCCTGCTGGTGGGCCTTCTGCTTACCGGCACCGCCGCGCGTCCCGCCCTGCAGCTTATCCAGGCGGCAAACCGCATCCGCTCCGGTGAGCTTGCCTCCCTGCCTGAAAACATGCCGGGAGAAACGGGCGAGATCGCCCGCGCCATGAACATGCTCACCTCCGCCGTATCGGAGGCGCTGGAAGCCCTGCGGCACGAAAAGGAAACCGTGCAGCTGGTCATCGAGGGGCTGTCGGAGGGTGTGATCGCCGTGGACAGCACAGGCAGCGTGATACAGGAGAACACCGCCGCAAAACAGCTGCTGTGCGGAAAGGACAGCGAGGAGTACCGCCGGGTGCTTTCCCTGATGCGGGAAAGAAAAGAACCCGTGATCTCGGAAAAGCTGACGCTGAACGCCGGAAGGGTGCTGCTGTGCACCGTTACCGAGCTGCCGCTCAGAGAAAACACATCCGCCGGACGCGCGGCACTGATACGCGATATCACCGAGCAGGAACGGCTCGAACGCACAAGATACGACTATGTGGCCAACATTTCCCACGAGCTGCGCACGCCGCTTGCCTCCATACGCGGCCTGGGTGAGGGATTGCGGGACGGCCTCGTCACAAAGGAAGAGGACCGCACACGGTATTATTCCATCATCGTGGATGAGGTGACCCGCCTGTCGAGACTGGTAAACGATCTGCTTGAATTGAGCGGGCTGCAGAGCAATCCCGCGGGCTTTGAGACCGAAACGGTGGATCTCAACAGCCTGGTGTGGGATCTTGAAGACCTGAACCGCAGCCTGTTTGATGAAAAGGGCATCCGGTTTGAAAAGCAGCTGCCCGAAGAGGAGCTTCCCGAGGTGCTCAGCAATGAGGACCGGCTGAGCGAGGTGCTGACCATCCTTCTGGACAACGCGCGCAAATACACTCCGGAGGGCGGCGAGGTAACGCTGGGAGCCGAAAGAACGGCGGACGGCGTAAGGATGTATGTAAAGGATACCGGCATCGGCATGGACGCGGAAACGAAGGCCATGGCCTTTGAGCGTTTCCACCGTGCCGAAAAGAGCCATTCCGGCAACGGAAGCGGGCTGGGACTGGCGATCGCCCGCGAGATCATGAAAAAGCTGGGGCCCGAGATACAGGTGGAGAGCGAGCCGGGAAAGGGAAGCGTGTTTTCCTTCGTGCTGCCGGTATGATCATCCGGTTTTAACCGTGTTTCGCGCAAAAAGCATAAAAAAGCATGAAAACACGCTTCCGTATTTGCAAAAAAAGATATTTCTGTGTTATAATATTTAAGTATGTGTACGATCGAAGGAGGAGCGATTTATGGGTCGTTTGATGAATAACTATTTCTACGGAAAAGCCGGAAAGGGAGATTTCAAAAAAAGCGATCTGCCCAAGAACCGCCGGGAGCTTTTCTGGCAGACACTGCGTGTGCGCATTTCCGGTTTGTTCCGGATGAACCTGATGACCTGTGTGGCTTTCATCCCGCTCATCGTTCTGCTGTTCTCCTTTTCGTACAGAATGATCATCTATTATCTCAATCTGAACACCGTGGCTGCCGGCGGCACCGTGATGGTGTACAGCCAGGAAACGGAGGAATATACCGAGGACACCGCCGCCACCGAGGCCTACGGCGCGGAGTGGAACTCGCTGACAGAATACGCTCAGGCAAACGCCGGGGTGGGCTATTCATCCGATTACATGATCTTCAGCATGATCTTTTCCCGTTTTCTGCTGAACACGGGTGCCTTCTCCGTATCCTTCTGGGAAGGGCTCACCAGCTCCCTGCTGCTGCTTTTGATCCCCTGCATCCTGATCACCGGCCCCGTACAGGCGGGTATGGCCTATGTATGCCGCAACTGGGCGCGCGACGAGCATGCCTTCATCTGGAGCGATTTCAAGGATGCCGTAAAGAACAACTGGAAGCAGGCGCTGGGGGTAAGCGCGCTGTACAGCGTGCTGCCGCTGCTGCTGTGCGTGGCCTTCCAGTACTACTGGGGGCTTACCTACACGATGGGCATGTTCATGTATATCCCCGTGGCGCTCATCATCTGCGTGGCGCTGCTTTCCTTCCTTTCCCTCGCCTATGTCTATCCCATGCTGATGGGCTATAAGGTCACCTTCCGCCAGCTGCTCAAAAACAGCTTCATTCTGGCGGCAGGCCGTCTGCCCCATACGCTGGGAGTGCGTCTGGCCATGCTGGTGCCCGCGCTGATCGCGGCCATCGTGATCTACCTGTGGACAAGCGTGTTCATGTACGCGCTGCTCATCCTTGCCGCCTATTATGTCCTTCTGGGCAACGCGCTGGCGCGCTTCTCCTATGCCAGCCTTTCAAACAGCGTGTTTGAAAAGTTCATCAACCCGAACATCCCCGGTGCCCCCACAAGGAGCGGCCTTGCGGAGGAAGAGGATGAGGACGATGATGACGAGCCCGCCGAAGACGCGGCTGAAAGCGGAAAATAAGCCAGGGTGTGTCTCTAAAATGAGGAATGTGCAGTTTCAAGCAGATTTTCCGTCAGTTCAAGGCGAAGAACCGAAGGTTTACTGGAGGTAAATCGAGGTTCGACAACGCAGAAATGACGGAAAAGATGCTGAAAATGCATCGTTTTGAATTTAGAAACACACCCTGGAAAGCATCCAAAATGCTTTTTCGGAGGCACACTCTTGTATACCGATTTTGCTTCTGTCTATGACCATTTCATGCGGGATGTAGATTACCCCGAATGGGCCGCCCGTTATGCCTCCATGCTGAAAAAGAGCGCCGTGAGGATCACCGAATGCGCCTGCGGCACCGGCAGCATCACGCTTGAAATGAAAAAACTGGGCTATGACATCACGGGAGCCGATCTTTCGGAGGAAATGCTGGCACTGGCGATGGCAAGGGCCCGGCAGGCCGGGCTGAACATCCCCTTCATCCTGCAGGATATGCGCGCGCTGACCGTTCCTGCCCCGAGGGACGCGGTGCTGGCCACCTGTGACGGGGTCAATTACCTGCTCAGCGAAAAGGATGTAAAGCGCTTCTTTTGCGGCGCGTACGCGGCGCTGAAAAGCGGCGGACAGCTGCTGTTTGATGTTTCCTCAGCATACAAGCTGGAAAACACGCTGGGCAGCAGCACGCTCACGCTGGATGAGGAGGACGGGGCCTACCTGTGGCGCAACACCTTTGACAAAAGAAAACGCACCGTTTACATGGAGCTTACCCTTTTTCTCAGAGACGAAAACAGCCCGGAGCGTTTCAGGAGAGTAAGAGAAACGCAGACGCAGCGTGCCCACACACGGGAGGAGCTGGAACAGTGGCTTTATGACTGCGGGTTCCAAAACATCCGTGTGACCGGCAAAAAGGCGGGAAAAGCCCCCGCGAAAAACGATGACCGGCTGTTCTTTACCGCCGAAAAGCCGTAAAGCCGCGCCGGTCATCCCGAATATAACGATATTTTCTTTTCGAAAGAAGGCCTGAACGATATGGAACCAAGCTGCTTGCTGAACCTGCCTGATGAAATGCTGCACATCTCCCTGATGAGCGGCGAGGCACGGGTGCTTTTCTGCCGCACCACCGCGATGAGCCGGCAGATGGCAAAGATCCATCAGCCGTCCGATGTGGCGCTGGCGGCGATGAGCCGCCTGATGACGGGCACATCCATGCTGGGCGTGATGATGAAGGATAAAAACGCTTCTGTGACCGTTACCGTAGCCGGCGACGGCCCGGGCGGCAAAATGACCTGCGTAGCCCACGGCGGCGATGTGAAGGTGACCATGATGTACCCGCAGACCGAGTTGCCCCTCAAAAAGGACGGGCATCTTGATGTAGGCGGGCTGGTAGGCCACAACGGCCGCCTGAGCGTGGTGAAGGATCTGGGGCTCAGAGAGCCCTATGTGGGTCAGTGCCACCTTGTGAGCGGCGAGCTGGCGGAGGATTTTGCCAGCTATTTCACCGTGAGCGAACAGGTGAATTCTCTGGTATCGCTGGGCGCGCTGGTCAAAAACGGCCTGTGCGTTTCTTCCGGCGGCATCCTCATCCAGGCCATGCCCGGATGCAGCGAAAAAACGCTGGAGGATCTGGAGATGCGCTCCCCCTTCTTCTCCTCCATTTCAAGAGAAGTGGCGGATATGCGCCTTGAGGAACTGGCGGAGCGCTGGTTTGACGGCATGGATATGAAGATCCTTTCCCGTGACGCGCTTTGCTGCCGCTGCGACTGCAGCCGTGAAAAGATGGAAAAGGCGCTGATCGCCGTGGGCAGGGAGCAGCTGAGAGAAATGATCGAGGAGGACGGCAAGGCCGAGCTCACCTGTCATTTCTGCCGCAGTGTACACACCTTCAGCCGCGAACAGCTGCTGGACCTGTATGACAGAGCCACCAGATGACCTTTGCAGAGGATGAAAGGGTGCTGCCCTTTGAGCAGAGCACCCGCTTTTACCTAAAATGCGCGGAGGACGCGGAAAAGGAAAACGACCCCGTGACCGCCGCGCGGTATCTGCGCGCCGGCTGGGAGGCGGGCAGCGCCGAGGCCGGAAGGCGGCTCGCGTTCCGGCTGAGCGCGATGCAGTGCGTTTCCGCCTCCGACAGCGTGCTGTACCGGCTGAAGATCGCCGATGAGTTTACCGATGACTGCTGCTATGCCGCCGGCTGCAACGCGCTGATGCTGGGGCGTTATTCGCTGGCACGCGCCGCGCTGAACCGTTATCTGAACATCTCCCCCGACGGGATGTGGGCGGAAAACGCCGAGCAGATGCTGGAGCACTACGATCCCGATTTTTTCGGTGACGGAACAGGCAATTCCAGGCGCACAGCCGCGAAGGAAGCCGCGAGAGAATACCTGCTTTGCGGCTGCCCCGATAAAGCGGAACGCTATATCCGGAGAGAAAGGGATCCCGCCCTGCGCGCGCTGCTCGCCGGTGCCGGGGCATACCTGAACGGAGACAGTGAGGAAGCGCTGCGTCTTTTGCCCGAAAAATGCGCGAACATAAGAGAGAACACCCTGCGTGCCCTGATCGCGGCATGCTGTCTGGGCAGCACCGGAAGGCCCTCGGAGGGGCTGGCCATGCTGCTGGGCACTGTGCCCGCGCTGCGGGAGCTTGCGGATCTCAGGCTGTTCGTGCAGGCGTCCGTCCTGTGCCGTCTGCCGGTATACGGCAGGGAGCTGTGCCGCAGATGGCTGAAGGATCTTCCCTTCAGCGCCGAGGTACACGCCGCCCTGTTTTATGCCTGCCGGGCGATGCGGGATGAACGCGGTGCCGAAGAAGCAGGCAGGATGCTGTGCCGCCTGCAGTGCGGCCTGCCCGATGAAAATATCCTTCCGTTTTTTTCAGAGGAGCAGCGCTGCCTGCGCGATCTTGTGCTTTCCGATTATCATAAGGATCTGGCCGTTGACAGCGGCGAAGATGACCGACCCGATAAGGAGTTTTGAAAATGAAGTGCATCGATTTTGACAAGGAATTTCAGCGTTATATGACCGCGTGGCTGAAGGAGCACAGTAAGGAATACAAAAACATGGATGCCGTAGAGGCGAAGATCGCCGATATCTACCAGGAGTTTCTCGAAAAGGAGGCTTCCTGGCTGGGCGGACTGTGCCCGGGCGATTATTTTGAGCAGTATGACAACGCGAAGCAGCTGGTAAACCACTTGGAGGATTATTACAAACAGCGCATTCCCGTGCCCGATATGCTTTTGAACCGCATCACGGAGCTGCGCCTTGAAGCGGAGGAGCCTCTGATGGCACTGCTCACCAAGGAACGCGCTCCCGCCGAGGCCCGCATGACCGCCGTGGAGATGCTTCGCGAGATCGAAAGCGTAAAGCCCCTCCCCCTGTATATCGAATGGATCAAAAACCGTTCCGGCAGAGAGGATGAGCTGGCGGACAACGCGCTGGAAAGCCTGGAGGATATGGGTGAGGCCGCCGTTCAGGCCATGCGCGACGCGCTTTCCGAAGCAAATGACGCCGGAGCCTTCGCCTTCTGCAGCCTGCTGTGCCATTACGGAGACAGCGATGAACAGGTGCTTTCCGTTATGCTGCGCCTGTTTGAGACACACGCGGAATACCGCGCGGAGCTGGCTGATTACCTGGGCAAGCTGGGCAATGAAAAGGCGCTGGATATCCTGAAAAAAACGGCTGCCAGCGAAGAGACCGGGTATCTTGACTATATCGAACTCAGAAACGCCATCGAGCGCCTGGGCGGAGACGCGCCCGAAAGGGAATTTGACGCGGAGGATCCCGCCTGGAACGCGATGCGCGGTATGCAGTAAGCCGAAAGGAAAAAGCGCGTGATCTGTTCAAAATGCGGTAATGTGGTCCGTTCCGGCGCCGATGTATGCGACATATGCGGAACGCGTATCCGTCAGGAAGGCGCCTCCTCCCTCTACAGTGTGCGGCAGGGACGAAAGCCGGAAAACACGGCTGATCCCCGCCGGGGCGCGGTACGCCCCGCCGCGGCGCAGCAGCCGCTGCCGGATGCCCCGCTTTCCGAAAGCCGTCGTCCGCGCAGGGGAACGGAGGCCCGTGAAAGCATCGCAAACAAGGAGCTGGGCTATAAAGTAAAAAAGTTCATGCCCAACTGGGTGCATATCGGTCTGGCTGCCGCAGCCGCGGCGGTCGTCGCGATCTTTGCCGCCTTCGTATATCTGAAGGTGAGCGATCACGGCCAGCTCATTCTGGCGCGCATGGGGATGGAAACAAGCGACACCGCCCTGTGGATCTACGGTCAGGAGCTGATGGACCGCGGCAGCGTGGAGGATTCCATACTGGTGCTCGAAAAAGCCCGCAGCCAGAACCCCGATGCCGAGGATATGTACGAAAAACTGAAGCGTCTGGCGGAGGCTTATGAAGCGGGCGGCCGCCCGGATGACGCCGAGCAGGTGTTCCGTGATATGACTGAGTCCGATCCCAAAGCCGGCTACGCCTATGAAAATATCGTACGCCTGATGCTCAGCCAGGGCCGCGAGATGGAAGCGGCGGATTTTCTGAAGGTGGCCTATGAAAAGACCGGGCTTGTCACCTTCAACACCCAGCGCACCGAAATGCTTCCCAAGGTGCCCACGGCCTCCCTCGGCGGCGGCAAATATTCCAGCGTGAAAACGCTGGAGCTGAGCAGCGAAGAGGGCTACAGCATCTACTACCTGTTCGGTCAGGGCACACTGCCCGAGGACGGAACGCTCTACAGCACGCCCATCACCCTGGACGAAGGCTACTGGGGGCTGCGCGCGGTGGCGGTGAGCAGCACGCTCACCAGCGACGAGCTTGCCGTCAATTACACCGTATCCCTGCCCGCTCCGCTTGCCCCCTACGCGAATGTCGCCAGCAATACCTACAAAAGCGCGCAGGTGAAGCTGAAAAACCTGAATGATTTTCCCGTAACGATCTACTACACCATCGACAGCACCTCCCCCACCGCCAACTCCCCCATCTATGACGGCACTCCCATCACCATCCCCGGCGGCAGGAGCATCCACCTGAAGGCCGTCTGCGTGGACGCGAACGGCCGCGTGAGCAACGAGCTGGATGTGGAATATGAGATCGAACAGAAGTTTGTGAACTATTACCGCGAGGAGGATTCCTTTACCGGCTTTACGCTGATGAAGACCCATCGGGACACCTTTGTGAAAAAGTACGGCAGCCCCGATAAGGAAGAGTACATCGATGATAAGGCGATCCACGACCAGTGCATCAGCCTCACCTACTCCTGGGGCGAAGCACGCTTCTTCTCCTCCGACCAGGGCTTTACCCTGTACTATGTGCAGACAAACTCCTCCTCCATGCAGGGCCCCCGCTCCACCAAGGTGGGCATGACGGAGGAAAAGCTGCTGTCCTCATTCCGTGATCTGGGGCAAAAGTGCAACCAGGACGGCACCCGCAGCCTGTATCATGATGACAAGGTGGGCACGGGCATGGTCTATCCCGAAAGCCCCATCAGCAACCGCATCGAATACATCTTCTACCGCGAGGACGGCGCCCTGCTCACCCTCATCTATCACACCGAGCACGGAACGGTGGACAGGATCAGCGTGGGCTGCTCCTATCCCTCCAGATGATAAACGGCAATACCATCCCGTATCCCCGTACCGTTCAGGTACATACAATACAAGATCAATGAAAGGAATCACAATGATCAGCAAAAATCTTGCCCTCAGGGTTCTGTCTTCCGCACTTTCCACGGGAGCCGATTTTGCCGAGATCTTCTGGGAAGATACAAAAAGTCGGGTCATTACTGTGGAAAACGGGCATGTGGAAGCGCTGAACGCGGCTGAAGAAAGCGGTGCGGGCATCCGCGTACTCAAGGGTCTGGCCAGCGTATACGGCCACACCAACGATGTTTCGGCCAAAGGACTCATCCGCCTCGCCGAGGATCTCTCCGCCTCCTTCTCAGGCGAACCTGCTCCCGCGCCCGCGGAACTTACGCGCGTGAGAACGCCCCATGTGCACAAAAAGATCCGCTCCTATGCTTCTGTGACAGAAGATGAGATCATCTCTCTGCTCAAGACCGCCGACGGGATCATCCGTTCACATGACAAACGTATCGTGCGCTGCAACGCCAATTTCATCAGCAAAACCAGAGATATCGTGATCATCAACAGCCGCGGGGAAAAGCATACCGATCACCGCGAGCTGGGCAGACTAGCCCTGATGAGCGTAGCCGCCGAAAACGGGCGGCTGGAGACCCGTTTTGACGGCCCCGGCACCAGAAAGGGCTTTGAATTCTTTACAGATGAGCTGGATGTAAAGGCGCTCGCGAAAACGCACGCCGAAAAGCTCATCCTCATGCTGGGCGCCCGCGAATGCCCGTCCGGCAAGCTGCCCGTTATCATCGGCAACGGCTGGGGCGGAGTGATCTTCCACGAGGCCTGCGGCCATCAGATGGAAGCGACCTCGGCCGCGAAGGGTCTTTCCGTATACTCCGGCCTGTACGGCAAGCAGATCGCCAGCAAGCTGGTGACCGCCTATGACGACGGCACCATCCCCAACGCCTGGGGCAGCAACAACATGGATGACGAGGGCGCGCCCACAAAGAAGAACAAGCTGATCGACAAGGGAAAGCTGTGCGGCTATCTGGTGGATCCCTTCAACGCCCGCCGCATGAAGGATTTTGCTGCCAACGGCTGCAGCCGTCGCCAGAGCTACAAGTTTGAGCCCACCAGCCGCATGAGCAATACCTACATCGCGGCCGGAAAATCCACAAAGGAAGAGATCATCGCCGCGACACCGCTCGCCGTATATGCCGTTTCCTTCAACGGCGGCTCCGTCAACCCCTCAACGGGTGAGTTCAACTTCGGTTGCAGCGAAGCCTATCTTGTGAAGGACGGAAAGATCACCGAGCCCCTGCGCGGCGCCACGCTGATCGGCAAAGCCACCGATGTGCTTATGCAGGTGGATATGGTGGGCAACGATCTGGATCTGGGTCAGGGTATGTGCGGTTCCGCGTCCGGCTCTGTCGAGACCAATGTCGGCCAGCCCACAGTGCGCTTCAGGGAACTTTCCGTAGGCGGAAGAGGAGGATCCATCGATGAATTATAAGCAGTTTATCAGCAAGGCGACAGCCGCCGGCATCAGCCCCTGTGAGATCACCTATGACAGCGAAGAAGAGCTTTCCTTCTCCGTTTTCCGTCACGAGATCGATAATTACAGCATTTCCCGCCAGTCCTCCGTACGCGCGAAAGGCGTCTGCGGCGGAAAAATGGGCAGCGCGTCCACCGAAAAGACCGATGCCTCCGCCATGGATTACCTGATCGACAGCATCCGTCTGGGCGCGAGGTACTCCGAAAAGGAGGAAGTGCCCGAGATCTTCCGCGGGAGTGAAAAGTACACAAAAAAGAATGTGTTCTCAAAGGCCATCGCCGAGGTATCCGCCGAGCGCAAAAAGGAACTGCTCTTTGCTCTGGAGCAGGCGGCCTATGATGCCGACAGCCGTGTGACCGATGTACAGGCCCAGTATGATGAATCCGCTTCCGAAAAAGTGCTTGTCAACAGCTACGGCCTCAGCCTGAAGCAGAAGAGCAATTACAGCGTGTTTGTGCTGCAGGTCGTCTGCAAGGACGGCGATCAGGTGAAATCCGGCTTTGATTTTGCTTTCTGCACCGATCCCGGCACCTTTGACCCCAAGCCCTTTGCCGAAAAGACTGTACAGGCTGTCACTGCCTCCTTCGGCGGTGTTTCCGCCCCCTCCGCCGCCTACAAATGCGTACTCTCCCCCAAGGTGACCGCCAGCTTCCTTTCCGCCGTGGTAAACGCCGGCTTCTCCGCCGAAAACATCCAGAAGCAGTCCTCCGTGCTGATCGGCAGGCTGGGTCAAAAGGTATTCTCCTCCCATGTGACGGTGGAGGAAAAGCCCCTGATGAAAAACTGCTTCTTCCGTTCCTTTGACGATGAGGGCGTTGCCTGCCGCGACAAGCGTCTGGTGGATAAGGGCACGGTAAAGACCTGGCTGTATAACCTGGAAACCGCCCGCAAGGACGGCACACAGCCCACCGGAAACGGCTTCGGCGAAAACAAGATCGGTATCCGCGCCGTCAACCTGTGCCTGCGGCCCGGCCGCGCCACTGAGGAGGAGCTGTTTGAAAAGGTGAAAAACGGTGTGTACATCACCTCCGTTTCCGGCCTGCACGCGGGTCTCAATCCCCAGAGCGGCGATTTTTCGCTGGAAGCGCAGGGCTTCCTGATCAAAGACGGTAAAAAAGCCGAGGCCATGAACCTGTTTACCTGCGCGGGCAATATCTATAAGGTGTTTGAAACCGTATCCGCCGTGGCGAATAACCCGGAGACCTCCGTTTCCGGCGTAACGGCTCCCTCCGTACAGGTACGCTCGCTGAAGATCAGCTCTCTTTGATCCTCAGGGGCGATCGGATAATACAGGCGGCATCAGACCGGCAGTAACCGGCCCGGTGCCGCCTTTCCCTTTTCCGTCAGCATACAAAACGGGCAAAATAAAGAGCAGAGCGGCCATGAACGGTCACTCTGCTTTGTTTTCATTTGACGATCCGCCGGTCCCTTATCTGTCCTCTCTGAAATAGGACAGGCCCAGGCTGGCGGGCGGCTGGTTCTCGCGTTTGTTGCGCACGGATGAAATGATCAGTACCAGCACGGTAACGATATAGGGCAGCATATTGAGCAGCGGGGTAATGGCCATCGGCAGTGAAATGCCCGCGATATCCTTGAGCAGATTGGGCAGGGTGAACGGGCAGATGGACAACAGGCCGAACAGGGTGGCTCCCAGCACCGTCAGATGCGGACGCCACAGGGAGAAGATCACCAGCGCCACGCTCAGCCATCCCAGCGCCTCAATGGATTTGTACGCTTCGGGAGACTGCATGTAATCAATGATGTAGTAGAAGCCGCCGAGACCGGCGATCCCGCTTCCCACCACCGTGGCGATGTATTTATACCTGGTCACATTGATGCCCGCCGCGTCAGCCGTACCGGGGTTTTCGCCCACGGCGCGCAGGTTGAGACCCGTCTTTGTTTTGTAAAGCACATACCATGCCACGATGGCGATAATGATCGCCAGGAAGAACATGGGGCCCATATTGACCAGCTTGTCCAGATTGACCGCCGAAACGCTCTTCTTGAAGGCGGAAAAATCCGAATAGCTCATCATGGGCATACGGAACAGCGCCTTCGCGCGGTTCAGATAATACTTGCTGTCCAGCCCGGCAACGATGACCATCATCAGGCCGCTGCCGAAGGTGGTAAGCGCGAGACCGGTCACATTCTGGTTCACGCGCAGGGTGATCGTGAGGAAGGAATAGATCAGTCCGCACAGCGCGGCCATCGCAAAGGCCGTCAGGATGGGAATGATCAGCAATTCCAGCGTCTGCCCGGTCGTCAGCTCGGCGTTCACCTTGGATATCTCCATCGCCTTGCACAGCGCGTTCAGCGCCAGACAGCCGCCCGCGCCGCCCATACACATGATGCCGGGGATGCCCAGGTTGAGGTGTCCGCTCTTTTCGGTAATGATCTCACCGGTAGCACCGTAAATGAAGGTGGCTCCGTAGGTGAGCGCGTTGATGAGAAAATTCCATACAGGGCAGGCGGCAACGAAGAACGCGCCGATCGCGGCAAGGATCCCGCTCATCTGATCGCCTCCTTTCCCGCGGCACTGTGTCTGCCGATATGCACCTTGAAGTTGATAAAGAATTCACAGCCGATGATGAAGAACAGTTCTATGCCGATGATCACATTCGGCAGGGAGCTGGATACATCGAACACGGTGGAAATGGTTTCGCCGCCCAGCTTGAGGAAGGTCACGATCCCGCTGGTGAGGATCATTTCGAGCGGGTTGAACTTGGCAAGCCAGCTTACCATGATGGCGGTAAAGCCCTGCCCGCGCACGGAATTGGGGTTCACGGAGCGGTCCAGACCCGAGGCGATCAGAAAACCGGCCAGACCGCACAGCATACCCGAAAGCAGCATCGTGCGGATGATCACGGTCTTCACATTGATCCCCACATATCTCGCGGTGTTTTCGCTCTCGCCCACAACGGAGATCTCATACCCGTGCTTGGAATAGCGCATATAGAAAAACATCGCGGCAGCCAGCACGAACACGATCAGGATGATCAGCAGATATTCCTGTCCGAACAGCACGGGCAGGCCGCCGGTCGCAAGCTTGGGCATGACGGCGGAGCCGCTGGTGATCCACTTGAGCAGGCAATAGCTTACAAGATAGGTGGCCACATAGTTCATCATCAGGGTAAACAGGGTCTCATTGGTATTCCATTTGGCCTTGAACAGCGCGGGGATCACGCCCCACACAGCACCGGCCAGCAGCGCGCCCGCCAGCATCAGTGGCACAAGGATCGCGTCCGGCAGGGCGACAGCCGGGTTTGCCGTGCCGCCCAGAAAATAGTCGATGCCCATCGCGGCCAGCACGCCCACCAGCGTCTGTCCTTCGGCGCCCGTGTTCCAGAAGCGCATCCGGAACGCGGGAGTCAGCGCCAGCGCGATGCAGAGCAGGATGGAAAGATCCTTGAACAGCTTCCACACGGTATCTGTCCTCGCGAAGGAGCCGTCAATAAAGCAAAGGTAGAATTTGCCGATCATGGAGGGATCGTCACGCAGCTTGTCTATCAGGAAGAAAGCGGTGATCCCGCACACCAGCATACCCAGCAGGAAAGCCGTAACGCGTATCCCCCACACGCCCGCGCGGCTGATCTTGCGGCGCTTGGTCAGGCGGATCCACGGTTCACGCGGCGCTTTTTCAGTTTTCTGCATCCGTGTTTCCCTCCTTCGTTTCCTCATCGGCGCTCTTGGTCATCAGATAACCCAGTTCTTCCTTGGTCACGGTGCGCGCGTCGACGATGCCGGTCACGCGTCCGCCGTTCATCACCAGTATCCTGTCGCACAGTCCCATCAGCACGTCCAGATCCTCTCCCACAAAGATCACCGCAGCGCCGTTTTCCTTTTGGCGGTTGAGCAGGTTATAGATCATGTAGGAGGAATTGATATCCAGACCGCGCACAGGGTAGGCCGCCATCAGCACGCGGGGAGAGGAAGCGATCTCTCTTCCCACGAGCACCTTCTGCACATTGCCGCCGGAAAGCTGCTTGACCGGGGTCTTGATGCCGGGCGTTACCACGGAAAGCTCGCTGATGATCCTTTCCGCCATCTGCCTCGGGGAGGTTCTTTCAAGCAGTACGCCCTTGCCCTTGCGGTAGGAGCGCAGCATCATGTTATCCGATACGCCCATACTGCCCACAAGGCCCATGCCCAGCCGGTCCTCCGGCACAAAGGAAAGATGTACGCCAAGGTTGCGGATCTCACGGGGGGTCTTGTTTCTCAGATCCATCACCTCGTCCTCGTTGAACAGCACATCGCCCTCTTCAACGCGCTTCATGATCTCCTTCCTGGAAAGACCGGAAAAATCCACTCTTTCACCGGAGGCGTAGTGGAACGCGCCGGCAGCCGCCAGCTCGCACACGCGGCGGTAACTCTTGTGGAAATAGGTGACAGGCTTGTTTTTCTTTGGGCTGTTGAATATGATATCGCCGCCGGTGAGGGGCTGAAGACCCGCGACAGATTCCAGCAGTTCCTTCTGTCCGCTGCCGGCAATGCCCGCGATGCCCAGGATCTCGCCGCCATACACATCAAAGGACACATCCCGCAGTACCTGCATGCCCTCCTGATCCACCGCGTTCAGATGGCTCAGGCTCAGGCGCACGGAATCATTCTCCGGCAGGCTGCGCTCGATATCCAGGCTGATCTTTTTGCCCACCATCATTTCGGTAAGCATGCTCTCGGTGGCATCCTTCGTATCCACAGTGCCCACATGCTCGCCCTTGCGCATGATGGTGATACGGTCCGACACCTCAAGCACTTCATTGAGCTTATGGGTAATAATGATCACGCTCTTGCCGTCATCGCGCATACGGCGCAGCACGTCAAAAAGCTTTTTCGTTTCCTGCAGGGTAAGCACGGCTGTGGGCTCATCCAGGATCAGGATATCCGCGCCGCGGTAAAGCACCTTGATGATCTCCACCGTCTGCTTTTCGGAAACGGACATATCGTATATTTTCTTTTTGGGATCTATCGTAAAGCCGTACCGGTCCGCGATCTCCGATACGCTCCTGTCTGCCTTCTTCAAATCGCCGCCTTCGCTCTTTGACATGCCCAGCACGATGTTTTCGGCGGCGGTAAAAATATCCACCAGTTTGAAATGCTGGTGCACCATACCGATCTTGTAACGGTAGGCGTCACGGGGAGAACGGATCACCACTTCATTGTCTCCCACAAAGATCCTGCCTTCATCAGGATAATAGATCCCCGCGATGATGTTCATCAGCGTGGTCTTGCCGCAGCCGTTTTCGCCAAGCAAGGCCAGGATCTCGCCCGATCTTACCTCAAGACTTACATTGCGATTGGCAGTCACCTTGCTGAAATGCTTGGTGATGCCTTCCATACGCAGTACTGTCTGCTTCTGTGCCATGAAAAAGCGTTCCTCCAATTGACGGGATGAGAGTTTCAAGGAAACGATGACTAAATGAGGCGGGTTCGGATGCGAGCGGATTTTGTGCAGGATGCGACCGCAAAAATCGAAGGTTTACTGAATGTAAATTGAGATTTTTGCGGTCAACAGAATGTGCAAAAGGCGCCGCAGACGAGACTGCAGAATTAGTCAGCGTTTTCCTAAACACAGGCATACCGTCCGCCCCGCGAAAACGGGACGGGCGGTATGTATAAAGCCGAAACAGCACAGGGCTGCCGCCAAGCGGCAGCACCTGTGCGTTCAATATGATCAGAAGGCGGAGTTCAGCAGCTCGATACCGTCGATCTGAACATCGAAGTAAGGAGCGGAACGATATTCGCTCTCATGGAAGAAACCGTCGGCAACGACCTGAGTATCCTTTTCGTAGGCAGCATCGGTATCCACATCGGCCATGTATTCGGTCATGGGCTTGCCATCCACGGTGATGAAGTTCTCGGTAGCGGTATCAAACACATTGATCTCGCCCTTGACCAGCTTTTCGGTAGCTTCGGCGATCGCTTCCACAGTACCATCGGCAGCAACATCGGTGTTCACATCGGTCAGCACAACGGAACCGCATTCGATATCACCGGTCCAGTCGGTATCGATGGGCAGGCCGGCGGCTACGCAGTCGCAGATGTACACGAAGTAGGGAGCCCAGTTGATACGGGAGGAAACGATGAAGGTCTCGGGGCAGTAGTCATAGGTGGAGCCGTTATAGGAAACATTGGGGATGCCGGCATCTTCGCAGGCAGTGGGAGCGCCCATGGAGTCAGCATGCTGGCTGATCAGATCGCATCCGGCGCCGATGAGGGCCTCGGCAGCGCTCTTTTCGGCCATTTCGTCATACCAGGAACCGGTGAACTGCACCTTCATGGTCACATCGGGGCAAACGGACTTGGCACCCAGATAGAAGGAGGTATAACCGGAAATAACTTCAGCATAGGTGAAAGCGCCTACATAGCCCATCAGAGGAGCATCGCCCTTGAGCTGACCGTTGGCCTTGATCTCGTTCAGCTTCATACCGGCAGCGATACCGGCCAGATAACGGCCCTGATAGATCGCGGCGAAAGCATTATGGAAGTTGGAGAGCTTTTCGGTGTGAGCCATGGTGCCGGTGGCGTGGCAGAATTCCACATTGGGGAATTCCTTGGCGGCCTGCAGAATGAAGGATTCATGGCCGAAGGAATCGGCAAAGATCACGTTGCAGCCGGAGTTGGCCAGTTCCTTGGCGGCTTCGTAGCATTCGTTGGTCTCGGCCTTGTTGCGTACGAGGGTCAGTTCCACATCGTATCCGTCAGCCTTCAGGATCTCGACAGCTTCGTTGGCGCCGTTGATGAAGTTGAGGTCATAGGTGGAATCTTCGTCGTGGAGCAGGATGACGCCCAGCTTAACGGCTTTCTTTTCGCCTTCGGCGGCGGCAAAGCTTACAACGGACAGGCACAGTACCAGTGCCAGGGCCAGAGCAACGATCTTCTTCATAGCTAAGTCTCCTTCAATAATGATGATTAGATCTATTTCAGCGCTTCCGTGCGGAAACGCGTGAAATCATTCCTCGCGCAGGACGATCCTTCCGTCCTCGATGCCTTCGATAATGGCCTGCGAATACAGGTGTTCTCCCGAAGCGCGCAGCTCCATCCCGCCCTTCTGGAAGCCCTTTTCAACGGCGATGCCGATGCCCACCACTCTGGCGTCCAGCTGCTGGCACAGGTTCTTCATGCCGCGCACGGCCTGACCGTCGGCCAGAAAATCATCGATGATCAGCACCCGGCTGCCGATGGGGATGTATTTTTTCTCCACACGCATGCTGTACTGCTTCTTCTTGGTAAAGGAGAAAACATCGGTGCAGGCGGTATCGGGAGAAAGAACGGCGCTTTCGCTCTTTTTCGCAAACACGACGGGGATGTTGTCAAGATACTTCGCCGCGGCCACCGCCAGAGCGATCCCGCTGGATTCCACCGTGAGGATCATCGTGGGGCGCTCATCCCGGAATTCATCCGCGAAGGTCTCGCCCATTTTGAAAAGCAGTTCGGTATCAATGCGGTGGTTCAGAAACATATCCACCTTGGCGATATCGTCTCCGATGCCCCTGCCGTATACACGAATCGCTTCACACAGTTCCTTCATCGGGTCTCCTCCTTCAAAAACACGAACATTCATCGCGTTTGCATATTTATTATACGCTTTTTAGTCAGGAATGCAAGTGGATTTTCATCAGAACATGAAAAAAACAGCAGATTCGGCCTTTCTGCTGTTTTAATCAGGCAAATTTAGGCAGGTATGAACAAAGTGCCGTATCAGAAAACGCGTACAATGTAAATTCAGGTCATAAGTTGTCCGTTTATCGCCGGTCGCGTTTTCCGAACAACATACCGCCCTTCTCACGCGCCGTCTCCCGCTCCGCCCTTTATTCTGTTCCGTGCATTCTGCCGGCACGATATCCGCGGCAGAGCAGCGGATATTATCCTCTGTTACGGAGCGGGCATCTAAAGAAAAATCAGTCAGGCGCGCCGTGATAGACCGCGCACTGATAAGGCAGGAACAGGCGGTCATCCCCAGTGCGGATATTGAACAGCACGGCTTCTCCGCGGTCTTCGGGAAGATCAACGGTCTGCTCCGTCTCAAAGTTGCAGACGACATACCATCTATCCTGCCCGAGCGTGCGTGAAAAGACGAAATAATCATCCTCAGGCTTTGAAAGGACCCGAAGCTCTCCCTCAATGAAAGCCGGTATATCTTTGCGAAGCTTCAGCAATTTCTGATAGAAACGAAATACAGATCTGTGCGAAGCAAGATCCTGCTCAAGATTGACTTCCCTCTGGCGGCTGTGAGGAACGATCCATGGCTCGCCGTCCGTAAAGCCGCCCTCCCGGTTCCAGCAGAAGGGGTGACGCGCGTTGTCCCGGCTGCCGAAGTTTACCTTCTCTATGGCCTCCCCGGGCGTATAAGTCCCGCAGAATGAGTGATAGGCATTGACGCTTTCCACATCATTAAAAAAGCTGATGTCGTCATAATGCGCCGACACAGAGCCGTATTCCTGCCCCTGATAAATAAACGGGATCCCCTTCAGCAGATAGGTCATGGCTGCCATGCATGTGGCTGATTCATACCGAAGCTCCGCGTCATTCGCCAGACGGGAGATCATAGGCGGCTGATCATGGTTTCCGAGAAACAGGCTGCAAAGCAGACCGCTGCTTTCCGTTCTGTTCTGCCAGAGGATCAGGATATCCCGCAGGGCTTTGAGGCCCTCCTTCGCGGGCGTGAATTTATCCATGCGGCCGCATTCCATGTGGTCAAACTGAAACAGGGTGCTCAGCTCATTTCGTTCCGCCGCGCAGTGCCTCTTCATTTCTTCAATATCGCTTACCCAGCATTCACCCACGGTAAAGAGGTGCTTTGTTTTTTCTCTGCCGAACATGGCGTTGATGTATTCATGCAGATGCGGTCCGAAACAGTTCCTGTTTCCATCAAAATCCTTGGAGATCTGGTCGATCACATCGATACGGAAACCGTCCGCTCCCAGATCCACCCAGAAATCGATCACCTCCTGCATCGCCCTGACCACCGCGGGGTTGGTCCAGTTCAGATCCGCCTGGCGGATCGCATAGGAATGCAGATAGTACTGACCGCGCATCTCGTCATATTCCCAGGCACTTCCGCCGAAGGCGGACTGCCAGTCATTTGGGATCGTGTCTGACCAGTAATAAAAATCACTGAAGGGATTGTTTCTGCTCTTCCGGGATTCCTGAAACCACGGATGCAATGTGGAGGTATGATTGGGCACAAGATCCATAATGAGCTTCATATCCCGTTTGTGCATCCCGGCGATAAGCTCCTTCATATCCTCCATGGTACCCAGCTCAGTCATAATGTCTCTGTAATCAGAGATATCATAGCCGTTGTCATCATTGGGACTTCTGTAGCATGGGCAGAGCCAGATCGCGTTGACGCCGAGATCCCGAAGATAATCCAGCTTCCGTGTAACTCCGTTCAGATTTCCGATCCCGTCACCGTCTGTATCCAGAAAGCTTCGCGGATAGACCTGATAGACGACAAGCTTTAAAAACTGTTTGAATTTTTCGTCAGACATTTGCTTTCACCCTTTCCTTCACCGCATGCCGATCATGTATCGTCACACAGGCCAACCCAGATGAACATAAAGGTTTTGACCGTCGGCAGTATTATTTTCAATACTTTGCTGCGGTTTCCCTGCTCGGATGAATACCGGCAGGGCTTAAGATCGCCTGCCTGATCATCCGGAGAGGCGCACAACACATGCTTTATTCTTCCGAAATACTGCAATGAGATATCCATATTTTCCTGCGGTACGGGTTCATTTTGTCCTTCAGCCCAGCGGTCCGTTTCCAAACCGCACAGATTGATGACCGAGATCAGCTTTTCATTTTTTCCTTCCCGCAGGACAAGCCACAGCTTTCCCGGTTCTCCGGATACCGAACAGCTCCGGCTGCAAAGGTATTCCAGGTTATCCCAGCCGAAGTGCGTCATGCTTACATCCTTCAGATCACTGCTGAAGAAAAGCTGCCCGTAACGGACAAAAAAATCATCATAATTTTTCAGCGTCATCCGCTGAGCGGCGGTCAGGCGGGCATAATCGGAATAATAGCCCTGTGTGATGGCGGCATATTCCTCTCCGAACCACAGCTGTGTTGCTCCGTGTGACTGGATCGCGCACATCAGAAGCAGCTCGGAATAAAGTGCCCTGTCATCCCGGGAGGTCCTGAAGGCGGAGGGATACGCGGCGAGAATAACGGGCTTTCCGGATCCCTTTGCCTTCAGGATGAGCTGCTTCAGATGACAGTATCTGTCATACGGCGGCCATACTTCAATGTACACAGCGTCAACACCGGTATTCATTGTGCATTCAAGAGGCCATCCGCCTACATTATTAAAGATCAGCGCCGCGTCCGGAAGCGCCGAGCGTGTATCCGATATCAGTTCCGGGAAATCCTTCTCCAGATGAACGATTCTGCCGTCATAGTCCAGCGCTGTCTTCGGAAATCCGTAGGTATCCATATGGATCCCGTCAAACCCCATTTCAGTGACAGCGCTTTTGTATTGGCATATAATATGTTCACGCCACGCTGTACGCAGGTTCATAATGGAAAACACATCAATAAACCGAATGGGCCGATCCTCTCCGGCATATAAGCGCCATTCCGGGTGTGCGGAGGCAAATTCCTCACCGGCGGCATAGACAGCTCCGTAAGCCATTGCCTTCATTCCCGCGGCATGGCAGGCAGCGATCTTTCTGCGGATGACCGGCAGAGAATTATGCTTTCCCATCATATCGGTATACTGTTCCCGATCGGCAACGAGCCGGTCATGCCTGTATGACCAGTCATAGAACTGGACTGTGTTGATATGATGCTCAGCCATGGCCTCGATATCGCTGTCATCAGAATCATCCGGAAAGAAATCCGAAAGGAATCCGTAACGCAGAACGGTGTTCCCGTCCTGAATGTCAAAAGCGGTTCGGGCTGTCTCACCGGAATCTGAAATGCAAAGCACTCCGTAACCGCCCGCTTCACAAAAGCCGCGGCTGAGTGTCAGCACACAGGATCCGTCCTCCGGTTCAAATACCTCTGTGTAAACCGTTTCCCGCAGGTTTGTGATCTGCACAGAAAACGTTCTGCCTTCTCCGGTCTCCCTGAGGAAAAAGGCGACCGGTTCCTCCGGGCGAAAGCAGCCCCTGCACGGTATTATTCTCATCCTATCATCCCTTCATGGCTCCATCGGAAAGGCCCTTGACGAACTGCTTCTGGAAAATCAGAAAAATAACGATGACCGGGATAATGGCAATGACAGCCGTAGCGGACATAAGATGCCATTTGGCTCCGGCAAACTGCTGAAAGAAAACGGACAGCGCCTGGGGAATATTCTGCTTGCTGCGGCTCTGAAGAAAGAAAGTCGCCTGGGCGTAGTTATTCCAGATCCCGAAGCCGTTAAGAATGATGAAGGAGGCGGTAGCCGGTTTGATCACGGGAAAAATAATACGCCAGAATGTCTGAAACGCGGTACAGCCATCCAGTGCGGCCGCTTCATCAAGCTCACGCGGAAGGGAGCGGATAAAGGATGTATATATGAATATTGCCGAGGGCATAGCCAGTGCCGAGCAGACCATGATCATCCCCCACAGGGTGTTGACTGCATGGATCTTCCTCATCAGCACATAAAGCGGCACCGTATTGATGATGCCGGGGATCATCATACAGCCGATGATTATGCCGAAAACCGCTTTGTTGAAGCGCGTACTGTACCGTGCTATGGCAAATCCGCCCAGTCCTCCCGCTGCCACGGTCAGAACCAGTGTGCCGGCGGTAATGACGGCCGAGTTCAGCATGGCAGTATCGATCCTGGATTTTGCCCAGGCATCCGCATAATTCTGCCAGTGAAAATCGGGGATGAACATGTTGCCCTCATAAAAGATCCGGGAAGGGGAATTCAGGGAAAGGACGAGGAGAATATAAAACGGGATCAGACAGCAAAGGCAGATCAATATAATAAGTACAGCACGAAACACTTTAAAAGTCCTGCTTTTTTTCATACGCTGCTCCTCCTTATACTTTCTGCCTTGTAAGACGCATGGAAATAAGCACCGGGATAAGGATGATAATAAACAAAATCATGGCGACGGCGGTGGAATAGCCCGTTTTGCTGCCATAGCACATACGCATGATATAGATCGACAGGCTTTCGGTAGCATAACCCGGTCCGCCTTCCGTAAGAGACATAACGACATCGAAAACGGAAAGAGAACCAATGATGTTTGTTACAACATTGATCCGGATGGCAGGCATCAGCATGGGCATCGTCACATGTACGAACCTCTTCGGCACATTCGCGCCGTCCATCATCGCCGCCTCGATCAATTCCTGCGGAATTGACTGAAGACCGGCAAGATAAATGATCATCGTCATGCCGGAAAACTGCCATACATTTACGATGATCAGAACCAGCAGCGCACTGCCGTATGATCCCATCCAGTTGCCGATCGGATCACCCAGCCCAAACTGCTGAAAGGCATGAAAAAGAAAGCCGCGGCTCGGCTGGAGCAGAAAATACCAAATGTACCCCATGATCAGGGGGCTGATGATGGCCGGAAGGTAGATGATCACGCGGGCGATGCTTTTGCCGTGAAACTCGCTGTTCATCAGCAAGGCATAAAGCAGGCCCACAAGGTTGAGAAGCAGCGCGCTTCCCGCGGCGAAAATGACCGTTGTTTCAATATCATGAATTGCCCGTTTGTCGCTGAAAAAACGGATGAAGTTTTTGAAACCGACAAAATGAGCCTCCCCCATCCCGTCCCAATCGGTCAGACTCATCCCGATACCGCTGAGCAGGGGGGCGATAAAGAACACCCCGTAGATCAGCAATGCCGGAAGCGAAAGAAACTGAGCCCACTTAATTCTTCTGTGAATCATACTGTCTCCTCAAAACAAATGTGGCGGCAGCGCACTGTCGGTACGCGCCGCCACAGAGGGTATCATGAATGAGTAAAACCGTTCAGATCAGAAACCGCCGTTCCAGGCTTCCTCATAGGCCTTGGCGAATTCCTCGGGAGTATAGGTCCCGGCCAGCAGGTCCTGTACCATACGTCCGGCATCGTCTCCGGAGAAGCCGGCAGGCTTTTCGTTGGTGTAGCCGATATTGGTGGCGGAAGCAACAGCCTCGTTCACTCCGGCGACCACAGAGGCAGGAGCCCATTCGGCTTCCACATCGGTGAAGGCACTGGGAGAGCCCAGAGATTCGGCATACTTCTTCTGATTTTCGGCGCTGAAGAGGAAGTTGAGGAAATCAACAGCCGCTTCGGCATTGGGGGTGTCGGCGGAGATGCAGTAGCCGGAATCCTCGGCCACCAGCACGATGGTCGTTCCGTCGGGCATGAAGGAGGGATAGGGCGCAAAGCCGATCTTGTCGGCCATGGAGGGATCCTTTTCCAGAATGCCGGACAGGGCCCACATGCCGTTGGAGAACATCGCGCACTTACCGGTAACGAAGGCGTCAACGCAGTTGTCACTCGTGGCGGTCAGAACGTCCGCGTTGATGAGGCCCTTGGTCTGCAGCTCAACCAGGTTTCTGGCGAAGGTGCACATCGCACCATCGGGATCGCCCCAGGCCAGCTTTTCGCTGTCATTGTCGAGGAAAGCGCGTTTGGCCTCGGTAGCGCCGTACTTGGCCTTGATGTATCCGTGGGGCAGGAATTCGATCAGATGTCCGAGGTGCCATGCCTCACCGAAGATGAACCAGGGATCAACTTCGGGATAGGCGGCCTTGATGGCTTCCAGATTGGAGACGAATTCCTCCCAGGTGGTCGCGACAGACAGGTTCAGGCTGTCAAAGATCTCCTTATTATAGAAGAAACCCGCCATGGTCATGTTGGTGCAGACGCGGTACTGCCTGCCGGAATTGAGATCGGTGCAGTTCGTCTTCATGGAAGGGATCAGACGGTCCCACCACTGGTTCATTTCACCCAGATCCATGTACTTGCCCTGATCGACAAATTCCTGTTCATAGGTCGTCATAATGTCAGGAGCTTCCGCGGAGGCAAACTTGATCTTGATCACGCCGCTGGCATCGTTCTGATATTCCTGTTCCACAGTGATACCGTTGCTTTGCGCGTTGTATTCGGCAATGATCTCATCGATCAGGTCGATCGTTTCCACCTTACCGGTGAAAAAAGACAGTTCGGTTTCGGCCGCCGCGATGCTCATCATACCGAGCAGCATCGTTACAGCCATGAGAAACGCCAGGATCTTTTTCATAAATGTGACCTCCATCTCTTTTTTTGATGCATACCGCATCTTTGATCCTATTATCACATCACGTCTGAAACAAGTAAATTCTCAGTTTTTTTGATTGCGGTATGTTTTTTTATGAATGCGTGTCATTTGACACAGAACTATGCTATACTTTCTACGAAAAAAATCTTTCCGATGAGGTATACGCGGTTGAAGCATTACAAATTAAAGAACCGGCTTTTTGCTGTCATAGCCATTATTGTGTTCATCTTTGTCTTTCTGGTTTCGCTTGTGATTTCCGGTCAGTACAGCAGGCATCTGATCCGTCAAACAACAGCACAGGTACAGCAGATCATCAATCAGGTCGCTCTGAACACAGGCAACTACATCAGTGAGCTGTCCCGCCTGTGTATGTCGCCGTATTACAGCGAGCAGGTCATGCATGCTCTTGATACCGTTCCTTCAACAAAGGCTGAGCTGCTGGAAAAACAAAGAGCGATCGAGAATTATCTCAGAGAGGTCATGACGATCCCCAGAAAGGATATCCTGCGGGTCTGCATTCTTTCCGACATCGCGTATTCCAGCTCACGCACCGGTTATTCCGCCACCTATGTAACGGACTACGCGGAAGCTGACTGGTATAGGGAGGCAACAGAAAGCAGGACATCCGTTTTTCTTCCCGTCCGGACAGAGACGCACGGAAATTATCATGTATCTATCTTTTCCATGGTACTGAGGCTGCAGAGCCTTTCCGATTATGACAGAACGGTCGGCGTGATCAGGGTGGACGCGAATTACAGCGGGATCCAGGATGTGCTGGACCGGGTGGAGCTGACAGACAAGGATAATCTGTACATTCTGGATTCCAGCGGTCATATCGTATGCAAACGCAGCAACGCGTCTTTGAGCATCAATACAAATGAGATACTCAGCAGCATAGTCAAGGCAGATCCGGTCATTGAAACACAGAACGACCGCTATCTGCTGAACATGCAGGACATAGAAGGAACAGATTGGAAAGTGGTATCGGTCATTTCCGAAAGGGAGCTGATGCGCGATACCAACAACGCGCGAAAAGCAGCGCTCCTGCTGGCCGTGCTCTGCTCCGGGGTCAGCCTGTTTTTTACGGCATGGTTCGCTCATTCATTCACAAAACCCCTGTATGAAACGGTACGGGTGATGACCCGGGCTCAGAACGGCGATCTGTCCGTCCGCGCCGGAGACAGCAGGGCCTATGAGATCTCCTATCTGAACCGCACATTCAATGATCTGCTGCAGACGACTACGGACATGATGGAACATAACGCGCGCCTGTCAAAGGAGATGTTTGAGGCCAAATATCTGCAGAAGAAAGCCCAGTATGATTCATTATACAGCCAGATCCGTCCGCATTTTCTTTTCAATACGCTCAGTCTGATCAGCCTTCTGGTCAAGGGAAACCGAAACAGAGAGGCTATTGAAAGCATTGATGAATTATCGGTGCTTCTGCGGGGAATGGTAAACGCCGATCAGGAAAACACGATCGAACGCGAATTGAGGATAACGAAAAGCTATTTGCATCTGCAGGAAAAGCGTCATGATTCGCTGTCGTTCTTTATCGATTACGATCCGGAGATCATATCCTATGCCATTCCTGCGATGACGATACAGCCCATGGTCGAAAACGCGATCGTGCACGGCTGTGAGCCCTGCCGGTATGATACGCAGATCAGGGTATCCGCCAGGGATACGGGGGACTTGATCACCATTTCCGTGCGGGATAACGGGATCGGCATGACTGCCGAACAGCTCAAATCCCTGCGCGAAAGCCTGAATGATCCGCAGCACGAAACAGAGGCAGCAGAAAAACGCAGTGTGGGATTGCTCAACATCATCCGGCGGCTGCAGTTGCGCTTCGATACCTATACCTTTGACATCGATTCAAAGCCCGGAAACGGAACCGTCGTGACCATGCGTGTTCCGAAGCAGAAGGAAGGAGTGAAACAGGTAAATGTATAAGGCCATCATTGCCGAGGATGAACCGTTGATGAGACAGTATCTGAAGGAACAGCTGAATTCCATCCATCCGGACTTTTTTGCGGCGGAAACAGCCAGAAACGGCCTGGAAGCGAAAAACAAAATGCTGAAGGAGCATTTTGACCTGTTGATCACGGATATCCGGATGCCGGAAATAAACGGCATTGAGCTGGTTCGGTGGCTGCGCGGGCAGGATCAGTATAATGATCTGGCTGTGATCCTGCTTTCCGGCTATGATGAATTTGAATATGCGAGAGCCGGTCTGCGGATGAATGTTTTTGAATATCTGCTCAAGCCGCTGAACGACACGGAGCTGCATGATTCTCTGGACAGGATCTGTCATCAGCTGAACAGGGCACATACTCTGATCCGCATTCCCTCCGAATGGACGCCCGAAAGTATCAGGGCCTTTATTTCGGATTGCTTCAGTGTATCAGATAATGAGACCGGTAATCTGGCCGGACAGGCGACCGATTACATCATCCGGCACTACAGCGAGGCTATCACGCAAAGCGATGTGGCGGAAGCCCTGGGGATCACTCCGGCATATCTGTCCAGTATTTTCCATGAGAACACAGGAGAATCCTACACGCGCTTCCTGACAAGGCTTCGTATGTCTCAGGCCGCGCTGCTGCTGCGTTCCGATGAAAAGCTGACCATCCAGCAGATCGCCGAAATGACAGGCTACCTTTCCGACAAGTACTTTATCGGTGTCTTCAAGAGGTTCTTCGGCGTAACGCCGAATGAATTCCGGAAAGAGCAGCAATGAGACCGCTGCCATGCCGAAAGAGCTTCTGTCTGCTTCCGTAGATAAGCTTTCCGTGGGCAACAGCTGTACCAGCCGTTGCGTCTCATGCTGTTCAGGCGGCAGAGGTAAGCCTGAGACGCCGGCGGAGGCTGATGAAAAGGCACAGGCGTCGCCGGATTTTCCGGCACTGACGCAGACACGCAGTCTCCCCTGCCGAATAATAAGCCGGGGCGGACCGGTTCAGAAATATCCGGCAAAAATTCACATTGCAAAGCACGGGATTATCTGATATAATCAAGCTGTGAAAGAAGCGTATTCATCGCGCTTCAATATCAAAAGGAGGAACCCCTATGAAGAATTGCAAGGTTCTCTTTGCCGTCATGGCCGTGATCATGCTGATCGCCTCCATCGGTGCTCCCGCTCTGGCTGATGAGAAGGTCAAGGTCACCATCTGGCATACCTTCACCGATGCCCAGCAGGATTATCTGGTAAAGGCCGCTGCCGATTTCACCGCTTCTCAGGACAAGTATGAAGTGGTCGTCGAGAGCCAGGCTTACTCCGGATTCACCAACACCGTGTCTGCCGCCGTACGCAGCGGCGACGGTCCCGACATCATCTTCAACTACGCTTCCGAAGCCGCTTCCTACGTGGACGACGGTCTGGTGGCCGACCTGAGCCAGTACATCTACAGCGATGAGAACGGCATCGAAGGTTTTGACACCTGCCTGAGCGCCGGCGTTATGGAAGGTGAAGTAGATGGTTTCTCCGACGGCGCCATCCACTATCTGCCTGCCTACACCACCGGCCCCATCCTGTTCTACAACAAGACCATGCTGGACGAACTGGGCATCGCCGTTCCCACCACCTGGGAAGAAGTGGAAGCTGCCTGCCGCAAGATCAAGGCTGAAAAGGGTATCCCCGGTCTGGGCTTTGACTCCCTCACCGACGTGATCCAGATGCTGATCATGGAAGAAGGCTGCGGTTACATCGATGTGGCCAACAAGTGCGTCACCTTCGGTACCGACGGCATGAAGGCCAAGATCCAGTGGATGGCCGATATGGCTGCCGAGGGTCTGTTCCAGATCGCCGCTTCTGTGGACTATTTCTCCACCGATTTCAACTCCGGTGCCACCGCCATGTACATCGGCTCCTGCGCCGGCTATCCCTACATCGCTCCCAACGGCTTCGAGTTCGGCATGGCTGCCATGCCCGCCGCTACCTGGTATCCTTCCTGGAACCGCGGCCCCATCGTGTTCTACTATAAGGACGATGCCCGCGCCGAGGGTGCTTATGAATTCGTGAAGTACTTCATCTCCGCCGATGTCAACCTGGGCTGGGTTATTGCCTGCAACGCCCTGTCTCCCTATGCCTGGACTCAGGCTCTGCCCGAGTATCAGGAATATATCGCCGGTACCGGTGCCGCCATCGAAGCTCTGAACGCTGTCGGTGCTCACCTGGATATCGCCGGTTCTCTGCCTGCCGTGACCGGTTCCGCCACCGTGCGTAACGAGATCGTCAACGCTCTCAAGAACGTTGTCAACAACGGCATGACCGTGGAAGAAGCCTGGAACGCCTGCGTTGAAAATTGCAACGCCGCTCTGCAGGGCAACTGATCCGGATCAAACCTCATGGGGGCCCGCGGGTGACCGCGGGTCCCTTTTATATGTATGAAAGCACAGGCAGGGGGATGATATCCGTGCTCCCCCTGCCCGTGCTCTTTTTTCTTTTGGTCATTGCACAGTGTTGTATTTTTTGCTATAATAAGGTGTAATCCTATCTGTAATTTCAAGTACATATCATATATCGGAGGACATATTTATGCGGGTCAGACTGGAAAACCTCACCAAGCGCTTCGATGACAACACCGCGGTGGATCATTTCAATGTGGAACTGGAGGATGGCGAGCTGATCTGCCTGCTGGGTCCCTCCGGCTGCGGTAAGAGCACCATTCTGAACATGCTGGCGGGCATCCTGCCGGTGACGGACGGTAAGATCTGGTTTGATAACGATGATGTGACCGATCTGCCCCCGGAACAGAGAGGCATCGGTCTGGTATTCCAGAATTACGCCCTGTATCCCCATATGAGCGTGCTGAAGAATATCTGCTTCCCTCTGGAGATCCAGAAGGTGCCCAAGGAGGAACGTATTGCGCGCGCCACCGAGATGGCAAAGCTGGTGCATGTGGACACCATGCTGGACCGCAAGCCCAGGCAGCTTTCCGGCGGTCAGCAGCAGCGCGTGGCCATCGCGAGAGCGCTGGTAAAGAACCCCCGTCTGCTTTTGCTGGATGAGCCCCTCTCCAACCTGGACGCCCGTCTGCGCCTTGAAATGCGCGAGGAGATACGCCGCATCCAGCAGGAGACCAAGGTGACCACCATTTTCGTCACCCACGATCAGGAGGAAGCCATGAGCATCTCCGACCACATCGTGCTGATGAAGGCCGGCGTAAAGCAGCAGTATGACCAGCCCCAGCGGCTGTATGATGAGCCCGCCAACCAGTTTGTGGCGGATTTTCTGGGCAACCCGCCCATCAACAACATTCCCGGTGTGTTTGAAAACGGCGGCTTCACGCCCGACGGCACCGATGAGGTGATGCGCCTGAGCCGCTTTGCCGATGTAGCCTTCAGCGGCCGCGCCCATCTGGCTATCCGCGCTGAGAGCGTCGCCCCCAAAGAAAACGACGATGAGGCCACCATGACCTGCCATGTGGACAGCGTGTACAAGCTGGGCAAGGATGAAATGGCACTGGTCACCTGCGGCAGCACCCAGTTCCGCGTATATCTGAGCAGCGATTACGGCTATGAAGCCGGTGATACCGCCTATCTCAGCCTGAAGAACCGGGGCGTGTTCCTGTTTGACGAGGAAACCGGCGAACGCTACGGCGGAGAGGCGGTGAAAGCCTAATGACAGTACTGAAGTCTCCGGCGGCGGAGAGCAAAAACGCCCGTGACAAGAGACATCTCTTTGATCTCCTGTGCGGCACATTGGGCGGTATTGCTCTGATATCCGGCATCTTTGCTTTGATCGCGAAAACCGGCAGCGGTTCCTTTGCCGGCGCAGAGACCATGTCGTGGCTGGTAATCTGCATACTGTGCGTACTGGTGGCCTTCCCCATGTTCATCCTGCGCGTTTCGGGCTATGCCGACGGCCATGCCCGAAGGGGCGTAGGCAGCACCGTACTGCACATTGCCCTCATCGGTGAGCTGGCTATCCTGTGTCTCGTGCTGGGCATCATCGGTACCTCCATGCTGAATGACAAGGCCAGAAACGCGCAGATCCCCAAAAAGATCTCCGTTTATTCCAGCACCGGCATCACAAACGGTGTTGAAAAATACGCTTATCCCATGCTGGCGGAGGCCGTTGAGCTTGGCGAAAAGGACAAGAGCCTGCAGAACAAGGTTTTTTCCAATAAACGCAAAGCCGCGAACAGCCTGATCGAGCAGGAGCTGAACGGCGGCAGCGGTGACGCGGCTGTTATTTCGGGGGCCATCGGCATCTATGCCGACCGGGCCAAAGAGGTCTATCCCGATAAGGCGGAAGCCATTGACGCGGCGCTTCTGGCAAAGCTGGACGGCATCGTCACCACCGCGGCCGGGGAAGCCGAAGCCGCGGCAGCCTCTGTGACCGCCGGCAGCCTGAAGGATGAAATGAACCCCAAGCTGACCGAGCACTACGCCATCATGTATTTCGGCACCGCGCTGCTGGCAGCCGGCATCGCGCTGGCCCTGTTTACGATCCTTCTGATCGTCCTGTGGGCCACAAGAGACGAGGCAGGCCGCGCCCATATAGGCGAAAGGCTGGAGCCGCTGGATTATCTGCTGCCCTTCCTGGTGGGTGTGGGCGTATTCACCCTGTACCCCACCATCCGCGTATTCATCATGAGTTTCCAGGAGCGCTACCGCATCACCTCAAACGGCGCGGGCACCTTCGAGCAGTGGGGGCTGGGCAACTATGAATTCGTCATCAGCGGAAACACCAGCGAGGCCTTCCTGCGCGGGCTGAAGAACACCGCCCTGTACGTGCTCTTTACCGTGCCCATCACGGCGGCCATCGCCATCGTGATCGCCTATCTGCTGAACCAGAAGAGCAAGCTGAACGCCCTGTTCCAGACCGCATATTTCCTGCCCATGGTCACCACGGCCACCGCCGTCGGCATGGTATGGAAATGGATGTTCAACGGAGATCACGGCCTGATCAATATGCTGCTCTCCTTCTTTACCCAGTTCTTCGGCGCGCCGGACAAGATCCAGTGGCTCATGACCGGCGGCACCCATCATTCCATCCCCATGGCGGTACTCATCATCTACGGCATCTGGAACAGCCTGCCCTTCACCATCATTCTGCTGCTTTCCGGATTGCAGAACATTGATGAAAACCTGTACACCGTAGCCAGGGTGGACGGTTCTTCCGGCGCCCGCATCTTCTTTAAGATCACCGTGCCGCTGCTTTCCCCCACCATCGGCCTTGTATTGATCATCAACAGCATTTCCGCCTTCAAGGTGTACACCGAGGTATTCGTGCTCTGGAGCGGAAAACCCGAAAACTACCAGATGGAGACCGTCACCTGGTTCATCTACAATAATATCATCTCGCCCACCGACGGCACCCATTCTCTGGGCTACGCCGCCGCCGCTGCCATGATCCTGTTCGGCATCATCTTCATCTTTACCATGGTGCAGAAGTTCATCCAGCGCAAGTGGGTATACCAGTGAGAAGGGAGGCGGGCATGATGACGAAAAATATCAAAACATATGTGCTTGTTTCCCTGCTGGTGCTGTGTGTAGCCGGCATGATCCTCTCTTCTCCCTTCGGTATGGATGTAAAAACCATCGCTTCCGATTTTCAGGTGGACGCCAGCAACCGCTTTGAGGTGAAGATGGATCTGTTCAGCGCCATGAACGCCCTGAAGGATGAAAAGACGCTGCTGGAAAACGAAACAGACGATGTTGAAACGGGCAATACCTACCACGCTCTGCTGAGCAGCACCGCCGTGGATTTCCCGGCTGAGGATATCTCCGCGTTCACCACCCGGCTCGTTCTGTTTGCAGCGTTTGTCATCGCGTTCATCGCGGTGGTAGTGCTGCTGAAGAAGATCCGTCTGATGCTGCTCATCATCGGTGCTTTCATCATGGTATTCCCCTTCTACTGGATGATCTCCGGCGCATTCAAATCACTGGAGGAGACTGTTCGCTTCCCGCCCAACTTTTTCCCCGCGGATCTTTCCAACGGCGCGGCGAACCTCAAGCTTGTGTGGGAGACCTCCAATGTGCCCTTCACCACCTACTATCTGAACAGCATCGTGGTGTGCTTCTTCTCTGTAATGGCAGTGATGGTCACCACCGTTCTCGCGGCCTACGCCTTCGCGAGGCTGAAGTTCCCGGGGCGTGATGTGATCTTCACCCTGCTGCTCTCCATGATGATGATCCCCTTCGAGCTGCTGGTGATCACCAATTCGCAGACCATCGTACGCCTTGGCATGAAGAACGAACTGGCCTCTCTGGTGGTGCCCTTCATCAGTTCCATCTTCTATACCTACATCCTGCGTAATTTCTTCATGAGTGTGCCCGAAAGCCTGTACAACGCCGCCACTGTGGACGGCTGCAGCAACTGGGGTTACCTGTGGAAGGTAATGTTCCCCATGGCCAAGCCCTCGCTGGTCACCATCATCCTTTTGAACGCCATGGCCAGCTGGAACAGCTTCATGTGGCCGCAGCTGGTCATCTCCGAGCCTTCCAAGCGCACCCTGCCCTGGGCTCTGATCTGCTTCCAGACCGAAGCCGGTGCCAAGGACAACGTGCTGATGATGGCCGCCACGCTGGTGGTACTGCCCATGCTGATCATGTTCCTGTGCGCAAGAAAGCAGATCGTAAGCGGTGTATCCCGCGGCGGTATCAAGGGCTGAGCCCTGCATCGGCAATCATGATATGGCGGACACAGACAAATCATAGGAGGCGTTTTCTATGTGTATTGCGGCAAAACCCGAAGGCAGATATCTGAAACTGCTCTGCAGACAGCTTCATATCGATCCGGAGTGCAGAGAGGATCTTCCGGAAGCGATCCAGGCGGCAATGACGAAGGTCCTTTCTGCGGACGAGATCGAACTGATCGAGGATAAATATCTTCGCAGGATGACCGTTGCAGAGCTGGCATATAAGCATAATACAGTTCAAAACATGATCGATGTGAAAGCGCGCGATATAAGGATTCGGATCGTCAACGAACTGAAGGGAGAATGAACACCGCGGCCTTATGGTGCACCCTCCGGGTAAGGCACCGATGGGCTGTTTGAAGTAGGCCGTACACAATATAGCATTTTCTCCCGAACGATGCATTTCGCGCCGGCATAACGGGATATGATCCGCTGCCGGATCCGGGTCCGCTTCCCACACTGTGCGTGAGCATACGACAGACAAATAAAGAGGAACTGTTTCATCAGGAAGCCTGACAGCGTTCCGACAGATCCTGTTTTCCGCAGGTGATGCCGGAGCGGCAGAGGGCTTCTTCTTTCATTTGCAGTGTTTTCCGCCTGACGGATATCTGCTTTACTGATCATCAGCGCTTTCCCCGCGGCATATGGCTGAAACAGAGCCGGACGGATCTGCGCATTCCGCTGCCACAGATCCCCGCGACGCGGCCGCTTCGTACAGGTTTCGATCGGATATCCGGCACACGGGCGGCCATACTGAAGCAGATTGTTCACTCTTTGTATTTCGGTTGACGCACGGTAGGCGGAAACATACAATATAACAGTGCTGTCGGCACCGGATCCGCCGCAGGGCGGCTCAGCGAAGAAATGTGAGGAAACAGAGGAGTGAGTCGAAATGATCAGAAAAATACTGGTTTGCATGCTTGCCTTAAGCATGCTCTGCTCCGCGGCGCTGGCGCAGATATCAGATGGCCCGGTAGCGGAATTTGACGGATGTGACTGGAGCATGCTGGAAGACGTGAATGTGCTTGTAAGATCAGAAGGGAATGTTATGTTTCTCTGTGACCTTCAGGGAAACAGGCTGAGCGAAGGCTATTCATCGATCAGCGACATTGGAGGATATATCCTTGTGCAGAATGAGACGGAGAGCGGCAAAGTGATGGGCGTGCTCAAGACGGACGGTACGGTGATGGTACCGGCAAACGCCAGAGACATTTCCGTCTGCAGCGGATATATCAATGCCGAGGCCGCGGACGGAACAGTGCAGGCCTACAGCCCGGACGGCGCCTTACTGGACGCGGTCCCCTCCCAAATTTACGATTTTGACTATATCCCGGAAGAAGAAATGACAGCCAAAGCGGATAAAGATATGGATCTTGAAACCACGCTGTATGCTTTGACCGATCTGAACGGAAATCCGCTTACCGGATACATCTATGAATATATCTCCGTTTACGAGCTCTACGGCAGCGATTACTGCCGCACATCCTCGGAGGATGATTTCACCGGCCTGCTGAAATATACGGGCGAAGTGATCTTCCCGGCGGAATATGAAGAGATCCTGCTGATCGACTCCGCAGTCTATGAGACCCGCGGGATATTCGCCGCGTGCCGTGATGATGTTGTGGCGTTTTCACAGAAGGCCGGAACTGACGGCGGCAAAGAAAGCTATGTTGTAACCGAGATCCCGCTGGAGGATGCCGATGATGTTGAGTTCTTCGGTTATTACGCGCTTGTGGAATACGAGGATGACACCTATGCCATTGCCCGGCCGGACGGAACGCTGAGCAGGCTGGCGGTGGATGACTGCAGGGTCTATCCCGTAGGCGATCAGATCTTCATCATGACGGAAGTGGAAGACCCGGAGACTGAGGACGAGTTCACTGTGCTCTACGACGCGGATCTGAACGAATTGCTTCGTACCGAATGGATGATGTCTGTCAGCCGGGACGGCCATGTATTATTGAACGAATACGGCGAAAAATGCTATCTGTATGATCTGAAGTGATCCTTCGGGAATAAGAAAACGGAGCTTGCTCAAAAGGGGCAGGCTCCGTTTTTTGCCAACTGCCGGAAACCATCCGGCAGAGGAACAACATGATCGAAAGATCCGCCGATGCTGCAGCCGGTCTTGCAGCTCATTTTCATGGTATATGCCGCGTCATAGCAAACGCTGACAGCTTGACTGAATGCCCACCGGTTTCGTCGGGATCGTTTTTGCCTCTGACCGCGATACAATCTGCCTTCGGAATGTTTACGATCCGGGGCCTGTTTTTATGCCATATGATCCTTGCCTTATGCCAGATGCTATTTTTGAACATTTACAGATGTTCATTATTTCTTTGATAATAGTGACCGTCGCGCTAATACATACAAGCGACGCACCGTACTTCACATCTGCAGCATAAACCGACAGCGGCAGGAGAAACAGCAAAAAGCCCGTAAGTTTATTTCCAAACGAATGCCCGATCGATAATCTGTGCGCTTTTTTGCTTGTGGCTAAAATGCCTATGACCTTTGTTACCGCGATGCTTTGGATCCAGATCCCGATCCAAAACGGAAGGTTCAGGAGAGGCAGTATTTTTACGGCATAGACAAGCGCAAAAAACAAGTCCGCTGCGCTGTCGAGCATCTCACCCTTTTCACTTTCGGTATGCAGTTTCCGTGCTGTAAAGCCGTCTGATACATCCGTCACGCCGCACAGCAAATAGAATGCCGAAAAAAGGACGGAACGCGGAGGAAGCACCAGCATCACAAGCGAAAACAGAATCCGGCTGAATGTGATGATGTTGGCGACCACGGCTTACTTTTTCCACCGTTTCAGCATCGGAAACAGGTTTTCACAATACGCTTTCATTTCTTCGTTGGTCATGCCCGCCTGTGAGCCGAACCGGCTGCACATTTCGATGTATTCCTCCATCGAAACCTTGTCGATGAATTCACCGCTTACATAGCAGTATTTGCAATAATCCTCATTGATACTGCCATCGGCGTTCGTACCGAAAACATCCTCCGTTTCCATCGGCATCCCGCAGCTCTGGCAGATCCTCAGCTCTGCTTTTTTCCTGATCGGCACCCAGATGCCACATTCGTAATCCGGCGACCGCGGATTCATCGCGGAATAGATTTCAAGAAATGAAGTTCCGGTTTCATACATCTTCCGAATGTTCGGAGCCCATTCGTTCCACACCTGCGCATTGAGTGTTTGCAATGACATCGGCAAAGCGCCCTTTGCCGAGAAGATCGCCCAGTCGCTTTCCGGGAAGGTGAAAAGCTCCAGCCCATCCGGCACCTCGCCGCCCCGGTATAGCCCGGCGATCCAATAGGCAAAGCCGTCAGGAAGATTATCGGCATCGTAGGTACCATTTGTTGAATAACCAAGAATCTCCTTGAATCGGTCGTCTCCCGAGACTACGACAAAACCACCGTTCTCTACGTTGCAAATGTAATAGGATGGGGTAGAGGACTGGAGACTTCTTGCCATCTGTGCAGCCGAGGTAGGAGCAAGTGACAGGTTGGCGGAGCGTACGTTTTGGAAATGATGGGTCTCTATAACGAAACGACGTGCGATAGCCAATGCCTGGTCGGCAGTTCTTGGCGCTGCGCCAGCACCGGCAGCAGCCAGTGCAAGTGCTATTGATAATATTGTCTTTTTCATTACTTCTTCAGTTTGAGAGTTATGTCGGTAAAATATCCGTACATCAGATATGATATGGTACTTGTCTCTGGATATACAAGGATAAGCAGTGGGTTGCTGAATTTGATTTCATCAAAGTTCTCGTTTACCACACCTGTTATAGTGCCTGATCTGATAGCACTGCCGTTGATTCCTTCCGTTGCTGAATAGATACTTGCGTTGGAGAAGTCTATGCCCTGGATTGTGCCGAAGTTCAGGTTCTCAAACATTAAGCTTCCCATCTTCATGTCAACGGTTGTCTTGCCTGTTGATGCGTTGTGATGGAAGGTCATCTGGTGGGTGAGAGTATTACCTTCTTCGTCGAATGTAGGTGTAGAACCATCCCAGACTGCCCATG